>CAYOAK010000191.1:0-7988 GCA_964401925.1 uncultured Bdellovibrionales bacterium
TGAAGACGCAATTGTGATCTCCTTCAACGGACTCACGACAGACATGATTGAAGCGCAGAAGGCTCAAGGTGTGGCTTCGGCAGTCGGCGGCGTGCCGCAATACGCCACAGTCACGCTTTCCGTCCCGCTGAAGGATGCGTTGCGAATCCAGACGGCGAAGATGATGGGAGCGCTCTCGCTCGTGTTGCGGAATCCGAACGATAATCTCCCGGTGAAGCGCAAGATTGCGACCCCCGAAGATCTGCGAAAGATGCTGCCGAATAGCCGGAACGTGCCGGCGGTGACCGTCCCCGTTCCGAAAATCCAAACGGCACCCGCTCCCGTTGTGAATCCGGACGGCTTCGCGAGGTATCACAAACGAAACGGCGAGCTCATCGAGATGGAGCTTTGGGGACCGGACTGGAAGCGCAGTGAAGATTCGGCTGCGGAGAGCGAAGGAGAGTAGCCCGTCAGCGAGCGGCCTTGGGCGCTTCTTTCGAGACCACGAAATAATCTCCGCGAGGTGCATTCATTCCGGCTGTCGGTGTCCACGTAAGATTTCGGATCCGCTGCTTCGAACGAATAATGACCTTCTGATCCTTTGAGCCGGTGTCGATGAGCCGGACCTCGCTTCCACTTTCGGTGAGATCCTTGATGTAAAAAATGCGCTTCCCGTCGTCGTGCCATTCCGGATTGCGCTCGGTCCCTGCTTCGCGAGTCACATATTCGAGCGGGCTCTGTCCCTCCTCGTCTCGTTTGACCGCGATGATCGCAATCTCCGTCTCGGGACTTCGGCCCGCAGTGACGGCGAACCGTTGGCCGTCCGGATTCCAGGCGGGGTCATCATGGTTCACGGAACCGATCGTGACGAGTCTCGGCTTCTCCGTGTCGAAAGGAATGAGCAGTATGTCCCGGCCGGGCCAATCGGTGTCCGTGACGACGAGCAGCTCAGTCAGCTTCGGCGAGGGGCGGGCGCTAAAACTCTCCGCCTTCGCCGCGTAGCCTAGCTGGAGCTTCTCGCCGTTCGATTGCATCGTCCAGATTGTCCGTGTCCGCCCCTTCCCGGAGCGGATGAAACTGATGAGGTCCGAGCCGCTGAACCACTGCGGGTCCTGATCGAATTGGGCGCCGGTAGTGAGCTGCCTGCTGCGCTCCCCGTCGAAGAGAAAGATATGCCGTTGAGCGGGCGAATCACCGGCGCTGTAGAGCAGCGATTTTCCGTCCATCGACCAGTCCGGCTCTTCGTGGAATGCCTGCTGATCGCTGATAATCGAATAGCTCTTCTGCCGGTCAAAGTCCGCGACAAAGATTGTCGAGGCGCCGGTTCCGGCCACGCTGAACGCCAAGCGGCCGGAGCGTAAGGTCCCTGGATCTACTTCGAACTGCGCCTGGCAAGGCAGGACAGAAACGAACAGCCAAACGGCTGTTAAAAGGCGAAGAATCTTAGGAAACTTACTATAAGCGGACACGGTCCTGACCAGCCCAAACATAACAAGAGAAGAGAGGAATTTCCGAAGCCTAACGCGGATTCGGCCCGAGGAGAAGAAGCTTCTCCCCGGCCCTTCTAGAGATATCAGGGATGTTCAATCAGATCCTCAAGCGTGCTCGAAACGCGCTGCTTACCCCGGGAATGCGCGACGCCTGCCGCTCATGCCGCGGCGCGGTGATGGTCGAAGGCGCGCTTGCGCTGCCGCTGTATCTTATTCTTTCGCTGACGGTCGTCGATCTCAGCCGCCTCATTTTTCAAAAGGTTTCACTTCAATACGTCGCGAACCAGATCATCAGAGATGCTGTTTCAATCTGCGATGTCGACGGGGCGACTGGAGCACACTGTGCACTCATCGATGCGACGGGCGGGCATGCGAACTGCCGGCAACGCACGGCGCTGCCCGGAGGCTATCTTTCTCAGGATGATCTCCAATGTTTCGGAGTCGAGCGCGCTGTCCTGCTTCGCGATTCGGCAACCTCGCTGGCTCGGGGGCTTTCGTTGCGGCTCGATCCCGAAGATATCCAGATCTGTACGGGGAATCAGCTGAACTGCCCCGTCGCGCAGAGCAACGCTGGACTGCCCGAGGATCTGGTCACGATCACCATTCGAAAGAACCTCCGGCCGATCGCGCTGATCTGGCTGCCGGTGCAAATTCCGATCACCGTCAGGGTCGTCGGTAAGAACGAGCCGTATTTCGGGGTCTAGCGTCATGCCGAGGAATAGTGACAGAGCTGCCGAAGGAGGCGCGATTCTTGTCGAGCTTTCCATGGTGGTCCCCGTTCTGTTGTTCCTTGGTCTCTGCTGCCTTGAGTTCTCGCGTATTCTCGGAGTCGATCAATACTCCGCGACGATCAGTCGCCAGCTGGCGCAGGCCGCAGTCCGCCAGTGTCTCGCTCATGTCATCTCGAATCCGGACGGACCGGCGGTCAAGAGCTGTCTGGTGAACGGAGTTCCCAACCGGCCGAACCGGGTGAGCGAGCTTTTTAAGTTCGCAGAGTCTCTTTCCCCGCGATCGGAGCTGATTCTTTCGCTCTACTTTAAGCGGCGGACCCTCGCGTCGGGTGTTGCTTACTATTCACGCCTGGCAAAATTTCAATCAGCAGTCGTAGGAGGTCAGCTCACGATGGTAGACGCCGAGCTCAATCCTCCGCCGGCCCAATTTGCATTCGAGTCAAAGTTCAGCCTGAACCTGGCCGATGGGTTTCAATATTCGCCCGGTAGAACGGCGTACGCATTGTCCACTACCATCCAGAATATTCCCGGCGTGGCGCCTGAAGACACGGTGCTCGGATTGGCCGCTCGTCAGGATATTATTGTGATCGCCGAAGCGCATATGCGCTACCAGCTGCTGATTCAGTGGGTTCGATTTCTCTTCGGTCAACAGGAAGCGCGGTATGACATTGCGATATTCTGAGCTGTCATCCGGTCCTGATCAGGCTGACGATCCGGGGCCCGATCAGAGCGAGCGGGGGGCGATCCTTTTGCTGACGATCTTCATGCTCGCTGCGATTCTCGCAGTCGGCGCGCTGGCTCTCGATTCCGCACAAGTCTACCGGACCCGTCTGACACTGCAGAAAGCGGCCGATGCAGGTGTGATGGCCGCGTTGCGGAAACGTGCGGAGCTCGGTTATCCGCCGACGGCTGTTCCCTCCGCAGCGACGACCGCTAATGGCGGGGTTGCGATGGAGATCAAAACAGCCGCCCACCTCGCGGCGAAGCTGAATCTTGCAATGAGCGGGCGAACAACGTCTATGGTCGATACCGCTCAGGAATGCACTCTTGGTCAGACGTGCATGATCTTCAGCTACACGACGTTTCAATCCACCGGAGATCGCAATCTCGATGATGTGGTGAGGATTGAAATGGTTTCTCCCGTCCGGCTGCTGCTGATGAATCTCGTTCCTTTCGATATTCTCGGTCTTGGACGCGGGCCAAGCAGCTCGACGGTTAGGCTTCAAGCGTCAGCGCGTCCGCAAAGGGTAAACATCTCTCTGCTGCTCGATTCGTCGGCGTCAATGAAGTGTCCTTCGCAGCTGGATGATTGCAGCTGCCGCCTCACCCCCGGAGGTTGTGCCGGACTGCGGCTGAAAATCGATGATCTCCGGGACGCTGTCGACATGTTTACCAAGCGATACAATCCGAACCGGGATCGAATCAGTGTTATCACCTTCAACTCTCTGGCCCAGATGAACCTGGGGATGCAGCAAGCGAGCGGGTTCGCACCGGGCAGTCTGTCGGCTGCGGTCGATGCATTGAGTGAGGCGAATAGCCGGGGCGACACGAATATCTGCGATGCGTTCATTCAAGATTTCACGGAGCGCAAACGTTTGGCGGACCTTCAACTCGGCGCAGGACTGCCGTCGGCCGTCCTGAACTCGGATGCTGAGATTAACGAGGTCGTGCTCTTTTCGGACGGCGCGCCGACCGCCGGCCGATTCTGCTTCGCGCCGTTTGCGGCACAGTGTCAAAATGATCGCTCTCAAGACCTTTGCCTCTTCGCCATCAAGCTAGCAGTCGGCTCGGGACCGGCTCTCGAAACCGTTTCGCCGCCGTTAAGCTGTGCGGCTCTCGCAAACCGGCCAATCGATATCGGTGCAATGAGCTATCCTGTAGGAACGGCCGATTTGGGAGGAAACCCCGGTGCCCGCGCAGCTTGTGCGACATTCGGATCGGGCGGCACCGCGCTTTCGCAGATGATGGCGGGCTGCGCTGCCGATCTGTCCTTCGTCGTGCCCACCGAGCAAGGCAGTACTTTAAGCCCGATGCCGCTTGATAATTGGCGCGATCAATTTGCGCATTGCCCAATCGTCTGGTCGGATCTGTTACGAAAGAACAAAGTAACGATCAACGCCATCGGCTTGGGTATGCCGCCAAATCTTCTCGCAATCGGCCCTCCGCCGGCGGGGCAGATCAACCCGTCGGGACAAGATGACTACCGTCAGGATCATCTGCTTAGCCGGATGACAGGTGATCAGGGCTGGTACCGCGGAGAACCGCGCACCGTCTGGCCGCCGAATTATCCGCCGTTTAACTACCTCTCACCTCAGACGATGAGCCTCTTCAGCGAACTCGATGATACTTCGCTGCCTCTACAGTACCGGGAGTATCGCGGCGTGTACTACGCGGCGCAGTCAACCGCGGATCTGCCCGCCATGTTTCGTTTACTCGGTCTGCATATCGGATCGAAGTTGACTCAGTAGGGAGCCGCTGAACCGAAACCTCACTTAACGGTCAGAAGATTCTCTTTCCGGATGAATGCGCGCGAGCCGTTTGGTGTGATTACCCTATACCAATCGCCCTGCCGGAGGTCTGACATGAATCGCGAGCGCGCTTCAGCCCTTCCGAGCGAGGAATATTCGTCGCCGGGACCCTCCTGAAGGGATGTAGGCGTGATGACTTCGACCGTTGCAAAGTCTGAGAAATTCAGCGGAGGAGGCTCTTCGCCGCGGACCTCTTGTTCAGGTACTTCTGGATTGGGCACTTCTTGTTCAATCGGATAGCGCGGAGCTTCACGGGTCCGTACCGGTGCGGGAGTTGGAGCCGCGATTCGGGTGCGGCCGGAGGTGCCGGATGACGCGGCTCCCGTTGTCTGGAGGACATGAACCTGTTCACGCGCAAGCGCCAGCTCGTTCCGCGCCTGAACGAGTGCACGCTCCAGCTCCAGCGTTTTCTTCGAAATGCTTTGAAGGTTGTCGAGCGAGCGCTTCACCTCCGTCAGCTCGGTGGAGGTCTTTTGAGATTGCGACTCAAGCGCCAAATGCGCGCGCCGCTCAACTCCCAGAACGCGCTTCAATTCTGCGTTCTCGCGTTGTATCTCGCCGCGGCTCTTGATCATCGACTCCAGCTGCTCTTCGAGCCGCTTCTGAACGAGCTCGGCGTCCGTGACCCGCTTCTGTAACGACCCGCACTGTTCCTGGCCCTCGGCCACACTGGAATCGCAGATAAAGAGTGCGAGCAGCACGAGATAGAGTGCGCGCAAGGGACCTTCGCTTCGATTAATTGGGAACAGAGTTCAGCTCCTCAGTTGCGCCCGGACGTGCTTCCGCCGGATGAGGGATCTTTCCGCCCAGCTTGGAAAAGAAGAGGAAAGCCCCCGGAATCCCGACGACCGCGATCTGAATGATATGCTGCGAGGCGACCATCGCCAATGCGGCTTCCCGATCGACGCCGACTTTTGTCAGAGCCGCCGTGGAGAAGAGCTCAATAACCCCGATGCCCGCGGGGGCAGCCGGAATCAGCGAGCTGAAATTGACCGCGGCGAGGAACAGGCTTGTGGCCCCGATCGAGAGCTCTTGCCGGAAAGCGAGCCCAACCTGCCAATACACAGCGAGCTCGATAAACCAGATGACAAAGGACATCGCGAGGATCTGCAGCAGCTTCACCGGCCGGAGCATCGGCTCGAGCCCTTCGATGAAACGCCGGATGCGAACGATCGTGAAGTTCGAGAGCTTGCCCGAAACCTTTTCGCTGAGGCGCTCGAGCAGGGAGAAGATCGGATTTCGAAAGGCAATGACAACCACTAAACCGGCAGAAGCAAGAGCGAAGAAGAGCGCGACAAAATAGAGCCCTGTTGCTTGTTGCAGTTCCTGCGGCCGTGCGCCGAGAGAGAAGAGCGCGGCGAAGATGACGCTGATCGCCAGGCCGTCTACGACCCGCTCACCGGCGATTGTCGCGAGCACGGTTGTCCGGGATCGGCCGGCAGCTTTCCCGCCAAGATGCGCGCGAACAAGCTCACCCATTCGCGCGGGCAGGGTGTTGTTCATGAAGAAGCCGACAATCAGGCAGCGGAAGGAGTTGCCGAAACTGAGACAGGGCTCACTGAAAAAAAACGGCCAGCGCCAGGAGCGGAGGAGATAACTGAGGCAGGTCAGCAGGATCGCGAACACCAGGTTCTCAATCCGAACCCCGCGGACGTGCGCGAAGATCTGGTCTTTCTCGATCGACGAGTACAGCCAAACGAGAGCCGCTCCTGAGCAGAGCAGGCCAACGGCTATACCGAGCGATCGGGACCGAGATTTGCGCCGAGTGTTTTGCAAAATGGAACTCTACCGAAACAGCTGCTTATATTTGAGTGTTGAGCTGCACGTAAAGGGCTGTAACAGTTCACGCCGATGAACAATAGCGCGCACATCCGAATATTCTAGCCCCCTCCGGGGCCGCCAGGTCTTCATAGATCTGGGCAAGGCAAAACCGGGGGTGACCTCCCCTATAAGGGGAAAGTTTTGCGGAGCAAAACCAGATAAAGAAGGACCAATCACCACATCGAATGGCACACATGCTTCAACTGGCGACGTGATTGGTCTCTGCGGAGCAAAACAAGGGGTGGAGACAGCTAAGCGTTCACACTATCTGCCGTCCCCGATCAGGGGACGACAAGAAAAATACCCAAGACCTTACGAGAAAGTTCCGTAAACATTCTGGGATTCTCTTTGCAACTTCAGATTGTTACCGTGAACGCTTACAAGGCGCTTCGGTGGAATTTCGAGTACTTCATATCTTATCCGGCGATCTCTGGGGGGGCGCTGAAGCGCAGATGGCGCTGCAGATCTCGGCGCAGCGGGCTCTTGGCATCGATGCACGTGCGCTGCTCTTCAACTCAGGAGAGACTTCGCGGCGCTATGCTGATCGGTCGATTCCGGTGCTGCAGCTGCATGAATCAGAGGGATTCTTTCAGCTGCTTCGAGCAAGCACGCAGGCGGCGGGGGACTTTGCTCCAGAGCTGACCGTCTCCCACGGTTACAAGGAGACGATTGTCGCAGCAGCTCTCAAGCGGCGGCTCGGTATTCCGTTTGTCTCGACCTTCCACGGCTGGTCCGAAAGCTACCGCGGGACGCGATGGCTGAAGATGCTCGTCTACGAAACAATCTATCTTTTTCTCAGCAGGCATGTCGCGAGCGGATCAATCACAGTGACGGATGCTCTTCGGAAAGAGCTGAAGCTGGACGCCTGCGTGATACAAAATGTGGCGGAGGCCCCACCGGTAGAAATCGCGGGAACGAAGAGCACTGCCGGACTCGATCCCCGACGGCGTTCAGTTGTTTGTGTGGGCCGGCTCGTACCCGTGAAGCGCTTGGATCGAGCGATCGACGCGTTCGCTGAATTGCTCCGGCAGTGGGAAGCGCACTTTGGACCGAAGCCGATGTTGTATCTGATCGGCGAAGGTGAGCTCGAAGCCGCATTGCGCCAAAGATCGGCCGCGCTCGGCTTGCACTCAGATGTCTCATTCCTCGGGTTTCGGAACGATGTACTTCGGCTGATCTCAGAGGCCGATGCGCTGCTGCTGACCTCCGAGAGTGAGGGGCTCCCGACGGTTTTGATCGAGGCGATGCTTGCCGGCACGCCGATGGTATTGACGGATCTGCCCGGAATCCGGGAGGCACTGGCACGCGGGACCGCCTATCCCGCCCTGCTTGTTTCGCATCCGGCGCCAAGCGAGTATGCTGCGGCGTTGATGAAAATTCTCCGCGAGCCGATCGATCCCGGAGGTGACCTGCTTCGGCGCGTGCACGAATGGTTCCAT
>CAYOAK010000192.1:0-7966 GCA_964401925.1 uncultured Bdellovibrionales bacterium
ACAGAGCTTTGCTCTCTTCAGATGATCGAACTGCCCCAAGAGAAACATGAGCCGAAAGAAAATTCGGTTAAATGCGATATGGAGACGGGATAATCCGTAGCGCACCGAGAAACTCCTACAAAACCGGTGCAGGTATAGTTGACCTCGCTTCGAGCAGGTCGCCCGGAAGGGGAAGCCAGGTTAAACGTCGAACTCGATTCCCTGCGCCAACGGGAGCGCATTGCCGAAGTTAATCGTCGTCGTCTGGCGGCGCATATACGCTTTCCAGCTATCGGATCCTGCTTCCCGACCGCCGCCGGTATCCTTCTCGCCGCCGAACGCGCCGCCGATCTCCGCTTGTGAGGTGCTGCTATTGATGTTCGCAATCCCGCAGTCCGAGCCGGAACTCGAGAGAAATTTTTCGGTTGCCTGAAGGCTCTTCGAAAAAAGAGCCGAGCTCAATCCATGCGGAACTTCGTTGTTCGCATCGATTGCCTCGTCGAGATCGGAGACGGGAATCAGGTGCAGAATCGGTGCAAAGATCTCCTCTTTGATGATGCTCATCGAGCGGCTGGAGTGGATGATTGTCGGCTCGACGTAGAGGGGCGAGGGAAGACCCTGGAGCGTATGTCCTCCAAAGAGGATCTTACCGCCCTCCTTTACGCTGCGCTCGACACCAAGTTCGAACTGCGCGACCGCTTTCTGATGAATCAACGGGCCCATCAAAATATCACGCGAGAGGGGATTTCCGATCCGTACCTTTCCGTAGAGCTGAATTAATCGCTCGCTGAGCGGACCGAATACTTCCTGCTCAACGAGAACACGGCGTGCAGTCGTGCAGCGCTGACCGGCGGTTCCGACGGCCGCGAAACAGATCGCTCGCGCCGCAAGCTCGAGATCTCCGTCCTTCAGCACCGTGATGGCGTTATTCCCGCCGAGCTCCAAAAGGCTGCGCCCCAACCGTTTCGCCACCACTTCGCCCACCGAGCGGCCCATCGCCGTCGAGCCGGTCGCCGAGATCAGCGGCAGCCGCTTGTCTGCCGCCAGCCGGGCGCCGAGCGCCGGACCCTCACCGGTGACGAGCGAAAAGACGCCGCCGAATCCCGCTTTTGAAAACACTTTCTCACTGAGCTTGATGCAGGCGATCGAGCTGAGCGGAGTCAGCTCCGAGCCCTTCCAGATCACCACATCACCGCAGACAGCGGCGATCATCGCATTCCAAGCCCAAACAGCTGCAGGATAATTGAACGCCGTGATCACGCCGATCGGACCGAGCGGGTGCCACTGCTCGTACATACGGTGGAGCGATCGCTCCGCGTGCATGCTCTTTCCATAAAGTTGGCGTGAAAGTCCGACAGCGAAATCGCAGATGTCGATCACTTCCTGAACTTCGCCTTCAGCTTCGTTAATCGACTTCCCGGTCTCCATCGTGATCAGCGCACCGAGCTCCAGCTTCTTCTTGCGGAATGAATCGCCCACCTGGCGGATGAGCTCACCGCGAAGCGGTGCCGGATGATTCCGCCACCGCTTAAACAGCTCGAGAGAGTGCGAAAGCACCTGCTCGTAGTAGCGATCGCTCGTTAGGGTCACTTTGCCGACTTCGGACCCATCGATAGGGGAGACGCTATGGAGGTAACGTGGCTCGCTCTCGAACAACCATTCACCTGAATAAGTGCCGACATTCCGGTCGTCCAAGCCAAGTTCTTTGAGGAGTGGGGTAGTCATCAGAATACTTTGATCAGTTGTTCGGTGGTCCGGATTCGGCACCCGCAGCTTATATTTAGACGATGTACGGGTCTCGTGCATCGTATTAGAAGTCTGCAGATTAGAAAGATTTTATGAACGTTCTAGCTCGTTTCCTCCGGGGCAATGAGACGGCCGAGATCCAGCCCGATCTGGTGCACGAGAGTATCTCTCGGCACATGCTTCCGGATGTATTCCCTTTCGTGCTCGATCTCGAACGGAGCCGCGGCAATCATATCTACGATTCGCGCGGGAAACGGTTCCTGCTCGACGTGTTCAGTTTAGTGGCGAGCAATCCGATCGGATACAACCACCCAGGGATGGATGACCCCGCTTTCGAAGAGAAGCTGCTTCGGGCTTCCAAGGTCAAACCGTCGAATTCAGATCTCTACTGCAAAGAGATGGCGGAGTTCGTCGAGACGTTTGCCCGGATCGCGAAGCCCGCCGGGATGAAATATCTGTTCATGGTCGAGGGCGGCACGCTGGCGATCGAGAATGCTCTGAAGACCGCTTTTGACTGGAAGGTGCGGCTGAATTTCAAGCGCGGCATTTCTGAAGAGCGCGGCACGAAAATCATTCACCTCAAAGAAGCGTTTCACGGACGCTCCGGTTACTCGCTTTCGCTGACGAACACCGATCCCAAGAAGACGAAATACTTTCCAAAGTTCGATTGGCCGCGGATCACTAATCCGAAGCTGCGCTTTCCGGTGACCGAAGAGGTTCTGAGCGCAACCGCTGCAGCGGAAGAGGAGGCGCTGTTTCAGATTCGGGCGGCGCTGAAGAAGCATGAGGGCGATATCGCCGCGCTCATCCTCGAGCCGATTCAAGGTGAGGGCGGGGATAATCATTTCCGCCCGGAGTTCCATCGAGCGCTCCGGAAGCTGTGCGATGAGAACGAGATGATGATGATCTACGACGAGGTCCAGTCGGGGATCGGCCTCACCGGAAAGATGTGGGCGCATGAGCATTACGGTGTTCAACCCGACATTCTCTGCTTCGGTAAAAAGATGCAGGTCTGCGGCATTTGGGTGAGCGCCCGTGTCGACGAAGCTGAGAACAACGTGTTCCATGAAACTTCGCGCATTAACTCAACCTGGGGCGGCTCGCTTTCGGATATGGTGCGCGCGGAGCGTTACCTCCAGATCATAGAGGAAGAGAATCTCGTCGAAAACGCAGCGGAGGTTGGTCCAGTGCTGCTCGAACAGCTCGAGCAGCTCGCTGCGAAATATCCGGCCCTGCTTTCGAATGCTCGCGGCAAAGGGCTGATGTGCGCAGTCGATGTTGTGTCTCCGGAGAAACGCAAACAGATCATCGACAAGACTCTCGAAAACGGTGCGATCGTTCTCGGCTGCGGAAACGCCTCAATTCGAGTGCGGCCCTCGTTGACGTTTACCCGGGACAACGTCCTCGAGTTCATCAGTGCTATGACTCGTGCTCTTGATTCGGTGTCAGCCGAGCAAAGTTAACAAAGCTAGCGCCGAACCGGAATTCGCTGCGGCTGCTGCTGTTGCGGCATGCCGCCTTGCATCGAATTTGGCCGGACCCAATTAGGCGGCATCTGATTTGGGGGCATCTGGTTCGGATACATCTGTTGCGGCGACCGATTGTCTACTGGCGGCTGATCGTACATCCGTAAATCTGCGTTCTCTTCCCATGGCCGAGGGGGGAGCCCGCGTGTTCCGCCCCACTCTGAATGCCCACCCCCGTTGCTGAGATTCGGGTTGCTGGGATTTGGGGGATATTGATTTCCCGGCATCTGGTTTGGCGGCATCTGGGTTCCCCGCTGCGCCATGTTCTCGATATCCGGAACACGGACCCAGGTGATTGGCGGACCGAAGCCTTTAAAGGTTACGGTGTTCGAATCCTCAAAGATGTAGCTGCCGCCGTCGGTTTGTCCGTTTGATTTCTGCACCTGCCACTTTCCGTCGGCAGCCCGCACACGGCCGGATTCGAGCATCTCTCCGTTCGCCCCCACAATCAGCGTTTTGAACGAGCCGTCCGGCTGCGGACGGAAGGTTGAGGTGAACGGTCCCGCCGGCGTGACAAAATGTGCGCGCCAGCTAGCGATGAGACGTCCTTCGACCGTCTCTTGTGTCTGAGCTGTAACCGCGGAAACGGTTACGATCGCGGCCAGAAATAAGAGAGGGGGGCAAAGGAGAAAGGCGAGTCTGTACATGGGCCTCTCATATCTGGTGAGCCCGCCGGCTGAAAGATTCTCCTGAAAAGATCTGACGGGAACCCCTAATCCCCCGTCAGGATTAAGCTAGTGACCGCATAAAACCGTCGTTTCGCGCTGAAATGCTCAAGCGAAAATCGTATCGGTCCGATCCCTGCTCGTAGGGAGCTTCGATGGAAACATCCAACACACAACCGGCAAAAGCGCTCTTCCGCGGACGGTACCGGATTTTAAACCGGGTCGGCAGCGGTTCTATGGGAACTGTCTACAAGGCAGGGCTCGAAGAATTTCCCGATCAGATCGTCGCACTGAAGATTCTCGCGCCCGAGCACATCGGGAACCGGCGCGCCCTTCAACGCTTTCAGAACGAGCTCGAAGCCTGTTACCGGATCTCTCATCCGAATGTCGTCCGGCCGCTGGAGGTTGTGCGCGAGAAAGGTGTTTTCGGCTACAGCATGGAATATGTCGACGGCGGCAATCTCACCTCGCTCATCGGAAAAGATCTCAGTCCGATCGAAGTTGTGCGGCTCGTCCGGCAGATCGCCTCGGCACTGAACGCCGTGCATCAATCCGGCGTGATTCACCGCGATGTGAAGCCGGAGAATATTCTGCTCACCGCGGATCGGACTCCCAAGCTCACAGATTTCGGAACAGCACTTCTGATCGGTGGCCCGCGGGTGACGACTGAAGGGAACGTGCTCGGTTCGATTCCGTATCTGAGCCCTGAATATGTCGAACGGCAGCAGCTCGATGTGCGCTCCGATCTGTACGCTCTCGGCGTCGTCGCCTTCGAGCTCATCACCGGAAAGATCCCGTTTGAGGGTGAGGGGCTGGTCGGCGTCATCAATATGAAGTTGCACGGTGAGCCTCCGAGCGTCCGGACGACGAAGGCGGGAACCCCGGAGAGTCTCGATAGGGCGATCTCGAAACTGCTTGCTCGCGCACCCGAAGATCGGTTCCAAACCGCCCTTTCGGTCGAGGAGGAGTTCCGGTTGCTGGAGCTCGAATTTAACCCCCACTAACCCGCCCATCGAGGGTTCGGCATCGAGGGTTTGGCATCGGGAGTTTGCGGCCTTCTCCCGCAAGGGGCCTCCCTATGGGCTCGATGGGAAGGCCACCCCTTGCCACAGGGCCCCGCTCTCTCTAAATATGCCCTTCTTTCCCCGTCCGGGCGCTAAGTGTCTGGCCAGGTGTCTGGCCAGGTGTCGGGATAGGGGGGCCCCGCGCAGAGCGGGCATTGATACAACAACACCGTTTTCCCCTATGCGAGGATTCTCGTGGCAGAATTACAGGAAGATCCCCCGGCGGAGCTTTCTCAATCTATAGAAGCGTCAGAGTCAGCCGAAGAATTACCGAGCGAGCAAGACGATAAAACCGTTTCGGACGCCCCGGAGCTTTTTCAGTTTCCCGGCAATCCGCGGATCGTGCCGCGCTCGGAGCATCCGATTTCCCGCCGTCTGATCGATTACGATGCGCTGAAGACGATGTACCGGTTGATACGCGCCGGGCACAAAGCATTTCTCGTTGGCGGCGGCGTGCGCGATCTTCTCCTCGGGCGAAAGCCGAAGGATTTCGACATCGGCACTGATGCGAAGCCGGAAGAGGTTCGCGCACTGTTCCGGAACAGCCGGATTATCGGGCGCAGGTTTCGCCTGAATCAGGTCTACTACCGCGGCGGAAAGATTTTCGAGGTCTCGACCTTCCGTGCCAGCAACTCACAACCGGACGAGGAAGGGGAGCCGCAGCTTCTCGCTTCCGACAATGTTTACGGAAACGAGGAGTCCGATGCTCTGAGGCGGGATTTAACGATCAATGGGCTGTTCTACGATCCGAACTCCTACGCTGTGATCGACTATGTCGGGGGGATCGAAGATCTCAAGAACAGCATCGTGCGCACGATCGGCGATCCGGATGTCCGGTTCCAAGAGGATCCGGTGCGGATGATCCGTGCAGTGCGGCACGCCGCACGGACTGATTTCACAATCGAGCCCCAGACAGAAGCGGCGATCCGGCGTCATGCTCCGCTGATAGCGAAGGTTGTCAAAGCACGAGTCTACGAAGAGTTCATGCGCGACATTCGCGGCGGCGTCGCCACATCTGCAGTGCGGATGTTCCAGAATCTCGGCCTGCTGAAATTTCTCCTCCCCGAGTTGGACCGGCTCATCTCTGAAGGTGAGCCCGAGCTCGTCACGCTCCTTGGCGCGACGCTTGAGCGTCTCGACCGCCGTGCGAAGAGCGGAGTCGAGCTGCCGTCGAGTGTGGTGCTGCTCGCCCTCTGCATCGACAGCTTCGCGGTGATTCGGAGCCTGCCCGGCGAGCGCCCAGGCGAGCGGTTGAAGTCGACCATCAATGAGCTCTACCGCGAGGTCGGCGTTACGAAACGCGATCGCGAGGATATGGAGCTGGTGATCGCTATGGCTCATCAGATGTTCCGTGCTTCGCAGCTGGGACGCGAGCGGGCGATGACGCTGGTCTCGAGGCCCTATCTGCGCGAGGCATTTCTGTTGATAGAGCTGACCGCCAATAACGATACCGGCCACGCCTGTCTTGAGTTCTGGGATCAGCTGATGCGCAGCAGACCGAGTGGAGGAGGGGGCGAGCGCCGCCGCAGACGCTCGCGCCGCCGGAGATAGTCCGAGTGCCAGCGGGACTTCTCCGAGCGACAATCAAGCTCTACGCTGAATCGATCCGGGAGGCGCTCGCGGCGCTCTGGAACCATCGGTTCAAACCGCTCGCCGGCATCGGCTATCTGATTATCTTGCATCTGGCCGAAGGAATCCTCGGCTCATTGAAGGGATTCGCCGGAGGGATGATCCGCGGATTGATCCTCACCTTGCTCCTGGCGAATTTTCTGGCGTTCATCGGCCTGATGCATGACGGAAAGCGCTTCTCGCTCGAGGAGCTCTGGTCGCGAACAATCGGGATCTTCGGTCCGCTGATCAATTCGCTGTTCATCATCTTCATTGCGGAAATCCTGTTCTACCCGGTGCTCGCAAAGAATCCGATGGTTGTCGGGTTGATCAATCTGGGTCTCTTCGTCCTGTTCAACCCGCTCCCGGAAACCGTTTCGCGGCGGGGGAGCAGCGGGCTGCAGGGATTCTCTGATTCGCTCGAATTCATGCGCGAGAACGGACCGGAGTGGCTGGCGGCGATTGTGCTCCTGATCGGGCCGCTGGCGCTGATGCTCGGGCCGGCCAGCATGCTCGCGGTTATCGCCTCGAGCGATCCGGTGAACGCGGTCTTCATTTTGCTCCGGACGGCGATGCTCGCCTTTGGTGTGTATTCCGCCGGTGCTCTCGATCTTCTTGGAATGCTCTTCGGGCTTTACTATATCTTCTTCGTCTTCCTGGCCCGGATCGCGCTCTTTGAGAAACTCTCGATGTCCACCCGACGAAAACGTATCTACGCACTTAAGCAATGAAACCGGTACTCGCAGTCATCCCCGCTCGCTTCGCCTCATCGCGCCTTCCCGAGAAGCCGTTGAAAGACATTCACGGAAAGACTCTCGTTCAGCGCGCTTGGGAACGGGCAAAGGGGGTCAAGAGCGTGGCACGAGTCGTCGTTGCGACGGACGACCAGCGGGTCTTCGATCATGTGCGCACGTTCGGCGGCGAAGTGATTATGACCGAGCCGGAGCTTGCCTGCGGCAGTGAGCGGGTGCGGCGCGCAGCCGAGCTGCTCGCCCAAGCCGAAGGCAAGTCGATCGAGGAGTGCTTCTCGATCGTCGTGAACAACCAAGGCGACATGCCCTTCCTGCCCCCGGATGTGGTTGATGGCCTCGTCGGATTCCTCCGTGAGCGCCAAGTTGAATTCCAGATGGCGACAGTCGTCTCACCGATGACGGATGAGCAGGCCTTTCTCTCGCCGCACTCCGTGAAAGCGGTCGTGAGCGAGAGATTTCAGGCGCTTTATTTCTCACGTGCCCCAATTCCGTATCCCCGCGGGGATGCCGAACGAATGCAGTTTGTCTCGCCCGCCTGCGGGTCGAAGGTTTATGGATTTCATCACTACGGGCTCTACGCCTTTACCCCGGCAGGGCTGCGGTCCTACTCCACCTCGAAGGAGTCT
>CAYOAK010000193.1:0-7937 GCA_964401925.1 uncultured Bdellovibrionales bacterium
AAATTCTGATTGTCGAGGACTGTCCAGATACTCGTCAGATGATCAAATTCGCGCTGAAACAAGCCGGCTTTAAACATGTATTTGAAGCGGCCGATGGCAAGGAGGGCCTCGCATTCTTGGGTCGCCAACCGGTGGATTTGGTGATCAGCGACTGGCGTATGCCCAAAATGGATGGGCTGACGCTTTTCGAGGCCGCAAAGGAATCAGCTCGTACCCGCCGCATCCCTTTCCTCATGCTCACCGCAGAATGTGAGCGTGAAAACGTGATGGAGGCGATTGAAGCCGGAATTTCGGACTACCTTCTCAAACCGTTTACTCTGCACGCTCTCTCCGTTCGCGTCCAAAAGCTCTTGGACGATCCGGAATCTCGCGGTGGCGCCGAAGAACTCTCGGAAAACTAGACTATCACCACAAGCACTCCGTATAATTGATACACCCCGGTTCATTTAAGGTTCAAGTGAACTGAGTCTTTCGCCGTTCTCCGTAAAGTTTAATTCACTGTCGGTGTCACACTAAGGGAAATACTGTGAAACGAGTAACCTCTCTCCTCTTCTTCCAAGTTTTCGCGCTTTGCAGTTGTTCAGTTCGTCCTAATATTCCGTTGGGAGAAATTCCTCCGGCTGTCCGGCCGTCGGCGAATGAGTTCGCTGCCACCCGATCCGCCGTTCACCAGGAGTTCGGTAATGCAGGATTAAAACTTTCCGAGTCAGGACCGGACTACAAACGTGTTCGAGCCATCGTCGATCGTCTGGGCCGTGCAGCTGGCGCAGTAGACTTTACCTATCCGGTAATCATTGCGGATGCGGGCAAAGACGTGAATGCGATGGCAGTAAAAGACAATACGATGGTTGTTTATAAGGAGCTCCTGCGTCGTGTGCCCGATGACAACCAACTTGCGACCGTTCTTGCCCATGAGGTTGCTCACATGCTCGCGAAACACGGTGCGGATAACACCGCTAACGAGCGTGCCGGATGGGTTTCGATCGGCAGCTCAATTCTTGGAACCGCAGCATCGGTTGGAGCGCAAGCAGCTGGTGTGAACTCGACGGTGGCCGATCTCGCTGGCAGTGGAACAGAGGCGGTTGGTTCCCTCGTTGCAACAGGGACGGTGGTTCGAGCGTATGATCGAAAACTTGAATACGAAGCAGACCAGGTTGGATTGATGCTGATGGCTAAGGCCGGCTACAATCCGGCCGCGGCCATCACGTTTTGGGAAAAGGCTCCTGAAACTTTCGGAGGCGATACCGGAGGAGTTTTTTTGAGTACCCACCCGTCTACGGGAAATAGAACTCAGCGGCTTCAGGAAGCCCTTCCCAAAGCGCAAGAATACTATGCCCATTGGAAGGATATTGAGAACCTTACCCCGACTCCCGCCCCTTCATCGAAGAAAAAGAAAGCAAAATCTGTCGCGTCCTCAAAGGATGACGAGGTCCCGGTAAAATAATCGGCACATCCCACCAGAATTTCTCATGTCGCGAGGAGGTTGATTCGGGGAGGCAGAGGAGGTTTAAAAGCCTCTGGGGGCCACTCGACAGAAAATTCCCCGGCCTTCCAACGCGCGAGGCACTTGCGGCAGAGGGATTGAAATTTTTTCATCCGATCAATGAATTCCAGACGGATCTCGTTGACCGTTGTGATGATAAAAATCCTTTTCTCGCGCTTCGGGGGCGTATGGGATTGTAGGATTTTCTGGTTCTTGAGCCTCGCGGCACCCAGAACGTTTTTCTGTTCATCGATACGAAGTTCCCGTGCGTAAGCTTCGCGCGAGCGTATTCTAATGATGATCCGGTCGTTTATTTCACCCGGATTTCTAATACCGAAACATCGCATCCATGCATTAGGCTGGCGGACGAGCGTGTGGAACTTCTTGTTGCTCGCCTTGAGCTGCTTGATTACGTCGTAATCTTCCTCGGGTGAAAGAATGTCAGACGAGAGACGGGGAACTGAGGGAAGTCGAATCCATGGGCATTTTGTCTCTGCTTTTGCGTTAAGACTGCGCTCGCAGCGCTGGAAGTCTTTCCAGCTTGAGGCACCAGGAAAAGCCTCGATGCAGTCCTCCAGATTATCCTGAGCAGGATTGGCATAGAGGTAGGAGATACGCTCAATAGCGGCGTCAATGTCTCCCACCTTAATGACCGAAGGCCTTCCGTCCCAGAGCTGCAAGTGATCCAGTCCGAGGAGTCGCTTGAGGATGTCGGTTACCTTCTTCTGCACCTCACAATAGAAATTTACGAGCTGTTGGGCGTCTCGGGTAACGACGATAATATGTGGATGCGACCCGTTCCAAAGATCGTGGCAGAGAATGACTTTCTCGTCCCGTTGAGCGCGCGCGAGGACGCAGTGAATGATGAAATTCAAGCATTCGTAGGCAACGAGCGGCAAACTCGCCTTTGCCCTGAAACAAAGCTCATACATTGAGCCTGATTCAATATATCTATTAGTCCGTGGCATCCGCCTCCGCAGTTTTTGTGCAGAGAACTATTCGCTCAATTTGAGCAGTTGATTCCTCCTCCGAACAAAATTGTTGGGATGTACCAGAAAATAAGTGCCGTTAGCTAAGACGGCGGGAGACGGAGTCTAAACCAACTCGATGTTTGCTCTCGGGACCGCATGGATGGTGCCATCGGAGAGTTTTAACTCTGCGACGCGGACGGTAGCGCCCGAGTCGACCTCTCGGGGTTCGACCGGGAGGGCCGTGATTGTGGCTCGTTGGCCAAAATAGGGTGCGCGGATGCAGCGGACATCGCTTCCGACTTTTAGGTCCGCCGTGGGTGCGGACTGGTGCAGGGACGTCGCGTGATGATCGCTTACGATTAATTCAGGGCGCATCGCGCCTGCCCGGACTTGTGTGGCACCGTTAATTGAGGCGAGCTTGCCTTCGACTGAGCGGAGTACGTCGAGAGTGCGCTTTGACATCGGTAGCTGGCCGAAGCCTTCCGTGATTATTAATGAGTACGGGAGATCCTCGTCGCCCGTCATTGAAACACCAAGATCTCGGCCGAGGATTTCTCGAAGCGCCGCAGAGGTGATCGAACCAGTAATTATGCCGGTCGCTCCTTGTTCCGCGGCAAAACGCAGGGCGTCGACCGAGACGCTCGAGCCGCCGGCCAGAACTTTCCCTTTAAGCTGCAGCTTCGTTAAGTCGTCGCGGGTTACTGTTGTCTCCGGACTGACGCCAAGCGGAAGGAGAGTGCCCAGTCGTTCGCCGCCGACACCGAAGATGCCTTGTACCAAGGTACCGGTGGTTGTGACGGTGAGGCGTTTGCCTTCTTCGACCGAGGAAATGGTGCCGGCGATGTAGCTTTTTACTTCGAGGGCTTTTGGAGCCAGGCGGATGCCGATATGGGCGGTCGAGGGGAGGATATATTCGATTGTGCCTTCGGCAGGGGAGGTCACCTGTTCGTTCAGGAGGCCGAAGAGGATGCGCAGCTCACAGAGAAGGTCTTTGTGACGGACTATTTGTCCCTCTTTCACGCGAAGACTCTTGAGCGCCTGTTCGACGGTGCACCCCAACTTTTCCGCTACCCTCACAATCACCAGCTCTCCGGGCAGCTGGGTTACGAGGACAGTTTGATCTGCCGTGACCCTGTCTCCGACCTTCACCAATGCACGGCCGGGGATCGGGAGCTCGCGGAGCTTTTGTATCTCCGTTGACTGCTCGACGATCAGACCTGGTGTGTAGCTCATGACGTGCGGATTCCCAGTGCGTTCAGGTCTCGGAGGGGAGCGATGGAGCTGCGCGTGTCCAGAATCACTCCGACCGCACCGCCGGTGACTGTCAACTCATTCGGGTTGCCCGCTCCGGCTCCAAGATCAACCTCCTTCTGCAGAGGTGTTAAGCGCAGCTTTCCCTCCTGCTCCAACGGAAGCGATCGGATTTCGCCGGCTCGCAAAATGTGAACCTCTGAGCCGAGCTCGATTTGGGCCACTTCCGCCGAGCGTTGATGCATCCGCGGCGTGATCCCCTCCGGACGAACTGAAGTTCCGAGTGGGACCAGGCAATCACGAAGCAAAACCTCCGCTGCAGCGTCTGCGTGATGACCGGAAAGCACCCCGAGGTGCGGAAGCATAAAAACAGAATCAACCGCCAATCTCGTCACTCCGCTTGGACGAAACGCATCAATCATCATCAGCGCCGCTGACTTCCGATCCGGAGCGTGACTCAGCACACCACCTGAGCCGATAATCAGGTCGCACTGCCGAAGCCGCGAAAGCGGATCAACGGACCGCGTCTGAAAGAGCCCTTCGACACCGGCGCGCTTCTTTCCGACCGACTCAGTGGAGATGAGCTTTTGATGATGCTCCAGCGAGAGCCGCAGCGCCTCTCGGCATACGGCTTGTTCGATGAGCAGCTCCCGGTAGCTCTGCGGAATCGAGGTCGGGCGAATCATCTTGTTGCGTAAGATATCCTCCAGCTCAGGGAGAGAAAGATCGAAGGGCAACCACCGCTGAATATTCGCCGCACCGGCCTCGACCAAAACGTTCGCCACCGAATAGCTCATCCCGAGATTCGCGCTCACGGTGCGATTGAGATGGAACGCACCTTCGTCATTGCGAAGTGAGGAGAAAACGTCAGTTGTTGCCCCGCCGATATCGACTGCGAGCACGCTGACATTAAGCCGCTCGGAGATCGTCGAAATCATTTTCGCAAAAGCAACCGGTGTCGGAATGATATCCTCTGGGGACCACTTCAGCAGCTTTGCGTATCCCGGCGCGTGACTCATCACGTGGCTCAGGAAAATCTCGTGTATCGCATCTCGCGCCGGAGCAAGATCCTCCCGCTCAAGTGAAGGCCGAATATTTGAGACCGTCGTCACCTGAAACCGCGCGCCGAGAATTCTCTCCACGTCACCGGCGGCCTCTTTATTGCCCGCATAGATAACGGGCAGCCGCACCGTCTCACCAAATCTCGGCCGCGGGTCGGCCTGGAGCAGCAACTCTGCCAGCTCGATCGGATGCGACAGCGTCCCCCCGTCAGTACCTCCCGCGATCAGCACAATGTCCGGACGGAGATGCCGGATTCGCTCAACGTGCTCATGCGGCTCACGGCCATCATCAAGCGAGATCGCATCCATCACGATCGCACCGCCGCCGAGGGCTGCGCGTTCAGCCGAAGTGCCGGTCATCGAACCGACGACCCCGAGCACCATCATCTGCAGCCCTCCACCGGCAGAGCTTGTCGAAAGATAGAGATCGATCCCCTCCGCGTTCGCATTCTCTCGAATCAACAGCGGGCACTGATCACCTTCGACAGGCTTAAGCAGCTTCTTGCCCCAAAGCTCCTCGACCTCGCTGAACGCATTCCGCGCACCGATTGTCACATCAGCGATCGGCTTCTCGACGGTCGTCGGCGCCTCGCCGCGAATCGTCGAATGCCAGCCGTCAGCCCCTTTTTGAAAAAGGATCGCCTTCGTCGTCGTCGAGCCGCAATCAGTAACAAGAACTCGTTCCAGCGCGCCGCTCTTCATGACCAGATATGATAAACAGAGGGGAAGAATTTATTGAGCAGAAACTCCAGCCGCTCAACCAACAGAGCCATCCGCGCCATGATCGTGGCTCCGAAGAATGCGCCGAAGCAACTCATCATCAGATAACGCCCCGCCCTCGCACTCTTCGTGATGAGGCTCGTCTCTGAGCGGCGGAAGGTAAAGAAGAAATAGCTCATCGAGCAGAGCAGGGTGAACAGGAACACCGCATTACTCAGGCTCGCGGTCAGATTGTCCGGAACATAGAGCGAGCGAAACGAATCCTTCAACTGTGGAAGCATCTCGTTCAAAAACCCCTTGAAAGCGTTTCCACCGCCGACTCCGAGGGAAAAGCCGATCACGAGCTGCGCAATCCAGCTGAATCGCCTCGACAGGATGAAGTAATAAAGCGACCCGAAAACGATGGGAACGAGAAGAAAAAGATTTCCTCTCTTATACGGCTCAGCGGTTGTCCCATCCGGAAACACCGTCAGATCCAGGCCAAAGAGCGGATCGACGACCTCGGGGATGATGAAATAACGAAACACAGATGCGATTCCGATCGCCGTCGCAACACCGATGAAAAGATGCTCGAAGATCCGGTAAGCCGGATTCTCTTTGATGAGAAAGGAGAAGATCGCAAGCGTCGCCACTCCTGCCAGCACCACCTCCCACCATCCGAGCGAATAGATCTCCATCAGCCGCGAGACCTCTTCCAGAAAAATACGGCGTTCCCAACAACGATCAGCCCGAGAATGACGAGGTGCGCCGTTGCCAAGCTCGTATTGACCTTCGGTGCCTCAGTCGGCGCCCGGCCCGGAAACTTTGCGCTGAGCAGGTGATCGTACCAAGCAGCTCCCGCAACTCCTTCGTAGAGCCCGCGGATCTGGCCGGAGACGTAGTAAATGTATGCCTCCGGAATCGTAATCGAAGTACAGCCGTGAATCACCTCCGGCCTGTAGCCGTCACTTTGAAAGAACTGAATCCAGGAGTTGAACGTCCCGACAAGGCCGGTCATCTGGGCGAGCAATGAGAAATTCTTGATCGTCCGGATCTTCTGCATGCACGGGACCTGTCCGAGCGGAGTACCCTTCGCATCGGCCTTCAGCACTTTGTGCAGATCCTCCGCCTTGGCGAGACTCTGGATCATGATCGCCGCGCCCGGTTGGAAACCGAGATTCACCCAATCCTTTCCATAGACCCATTCCTGGCCGGGAAACTCCTTCTTCAGCGCACCCGCGACTTTCTCCGGAACGGAGTCCAGAAAGGGCGCGCCATATGCGTAGGTCGTAATCACAGCAAACGGGAGACGCCGCCTCATCAGATGCTCAATCAACGTCTCCGTCTGCGGTCGATTCTCCGCGGATGTCGACGGCCCCCAATCCAGAGAGACGAGAACCATCTGCCCTTCTTGCGGCTCCAGCCGCTCAATCAAATCGAACGAATCTCCGGCGGACTTCATCTCTGCCGGCGGAAGCACGAAGTCTCCGAGCAAGGGGATCGAGAGTGATATGATGACGAGAAGATAGATGACGCGGCTTTCGATGATCTTCATTTGTCATCCTCCGCCGCGAGAGGATTTCGCTCCAGCGAGAGCCAGATGCGGATCGCCATGGCGAGTCCGGCAATCGCTGCACCAAAGAAGATCGCCCTGAAAGCCGGGGTGCTGATGTTCTTCAGCAGCCAAAGCCGGAGCACAGGCAGGTCGCTCGAAATGTAGAGGGACCCCTGTGGAATCTGTCCGAGCATGACGATGACCGCCGTCAGCATCAACAGCGAGCTTTCAATCGACCGAATTCGAAATGACCGGTAGGCCGCAGTAGCGATGTAGAATGCCAGTAGGGCAAACATCGCCGACCCTAAGGGCACGAACAGACCGTTCTCGAACAGCCGGCTCCCCTGTTTGAAAAAACTCTTCGCGTGAAGCTCTCCGTATCCCTGCTGCAACTGTCCGCTCAATGCAGCGAGCGCTTGAATCGCCGCCGGCTCTTCCGGGAACTCTTCCAGTCCAAGCTTTGGCTCCAGTGCGGCGAGAGCCTCCTTCGCTTTAAGAAATGCCCCTTCCCGTTCCGCGTTTGGACCCAGCTCGGCGGCACTCCGCTGCTCAACTGCCGAGATCTGCGCCTGAAGTGCGGCGAGCTTCTCCTTGCTCTTACTCGAGACGACGATCGGCACGAACTGCTGTGCTGCATCGAAGCTCTGCTTCAGCCGGGCCTCGCGGATCTCATCGCGCATGACTCCGATCTGAAAGCAGAGCATCAGCAGAAAGCCGCCGAGCAGTACCGCAGAATTCACGGCGCCCGGACGCCGCCGGAGCACGTTTCCTCCATGGACTCGCGCAATACTGATGATGCCGAGTCCGATCGCCATCACTCCGACGACCTGCACGCCTTTCAGAATCTCTTGATGATAAAAACCGAACTGAACGCCGGCGAACTCTTTCGGCAGGATGAATTCCAGGAAGAAATAGAA
>CAYOAK010000194.1:0-7934 GCA_964401925.1 uncultured Bdellovibrionales bacterium
CTGAAGCTCATCCCGATCCTTCTTTGACGTCTCTGCCGAATCCTTCAGCCCTTTGATTTCGGTGCTCTTCTTATCGAGATCGGTTTCTTTCGCTTTCAGCTCCTCGCGCTTCTTGTTGAGCTCTGTCTGGCTCTTCTCGAGCTCGCTCTTCTTCGCCGTCAGCTGATCTTTGGCATCCTTGGCCTCTCTTTGCGCCTTCGCTGATTCGTCCCGGGCGCGCTTCGTTTCAGCTTCTTGCTGCGTCAGCTTTTCCTTCGCTTCGCGAACTTCGTCTTGGGCCGCTTTGAGATCTTCTTGGGCCTTCTCGGTAGAGCCCTGCCATCGGCTCCACTGCTCGTGAGAGTGATCGACCTCCTTTTGCAGCTCATCGACTTTCTTCTGAGCTTCATCGAGCTGCTGCTTAAACTGGTTTGCCCGGGCGTTTGCCTCGTCCAGCTGCTTTTTCAGCAGTTCCATCTGTTTCTGAGATTCTGCTGCACGATCGATTGCTTCTTTGGCCCGCGCCATCGCCTCTTTCGCGCGCTCGATAGCCTCTTTCGTCTGGCTCGCTTGCTGCTCGAGCTTCTGGTTCTCCAGCTCGAGCTGCCGAGATTTTGCTATGGCTTCCTTCGCACGGGCCTTCGCTTCCTCGGCTTCTTGCTGTGCTTGTTTGTACATCCTGTCGAGCTGACGCGCCTTAGCCGCCGCACTCCTCTCCTTTTGCGAAGAGGCGCTGAGCTTTCCGTATTCCTCCAGCATCCGGTCGTATTTCTTGCGAAGGTTCGGATCGACCTCCTTCTCCTTTGAGGCGTCGGAGTAATAGGGGAGCAGTCCCAACATGAGAAAGAGAAAAGCTCCGAGAGCACCGGTCAAGATGTCGAGAAGCGACATGTTGAAGATGTTGACCTCTTTCGATTTCGACTTCATCGCTCAGAAATGGGTGCGCGAGCGATCCCTACTTCTTTGATCAGAGAGAATAAAGCCGGCCCTATTTTAGCCGCTTGAGCCGCCGGAACCGCAGGATCTTTCCTGAGGGGTCGGGCATGTTCGCCGCCCGGCCGCTGACAGCGGCAGCCCAGTCAAAAAAGACCCGAGCTGAGGCACCTTCGAGGAGTGTTCGATTGGGCGGAGAGATCTTCGCCGCTGTGACCTTCGCCGGCGCGAAGAGCAGCGCGACCTCAGAATACGGGATTCCGATCTGGAGCATCGATTGGCGGATGCTCCGGACTATGTCGCTCCAATTGATCGCATCGATCTCCCGGTCCGCCCGGAGAAGCAGCTTGACCCGTTGGAGGACCGCGCGAGTGTTTCTGAAAGGCCGTTCGCCGTCGGTCGTGAAGATGTAATCCGATTCCCGGCTCACCGAGTTCAACAGGGCGCGATGCTGCGGGGTGAGGGAGACAAGGGTGCCGTCGGGAGCAAGCCAAAAGTCCCCGCGAATGGCCTCCCACTTCAGCTCCTGAACGTGCCGGACCGGCACTCCAGAGAGCAAAGTGAATTGAACCAACGCCCTTGCAGGGGGGGTCAGCTCCTGGGCCGCCGCATAGATGATCTGCAGAAGGTCAAATGCGACCGGCGTTGTGCCGCGGGAGGTTCGCCGCGCGACCTCCCGGACCGATGCCGGAACGCGGGATACCGGGTTCTCTTCGCAGAGGCCCGCCTCTAGCCCAAACTGGAATAAAGCGCTGAGGAGCGCTCGCGCCCGGTTAGCGAGCGCCCAGCTGCCTCGCTCCTCGCCGATATGGAAGACAACGAGACGCACGTCCCGCTCGGTTATCTGTTCGAGGGTTCGGCCGGAGAACTGGGGGAGAAGCTCCGTCTTCAGGATGCGCTCATACTCCTTGCGGGTCGCCGGCTTGAGCCTACGCCTCCCCAAAAACCGCTCGCTGACCTTCCGGAACTCACCATCGGTCGACAACCGCTTCCTATCGGCGACGGGATCCGTTCCCCCCGCGACCTTCTCTGAGACCTTCACGGCAAGCGCACGGGCATCCTCGAGCGAGATAGTAGGGAATACCCCCAATGGGAACCTCCGCCGCCGCCCGCGGAATGAATACATCAGAAAGAAGGCCTTGCTTCCCCGCCTGCGGTTGACCCGGACCCCGAACGATCCTCGCCCGCTCCACGCCGGATCATAAAACTCCGCCTGAGGCTGTTCAGTTCGAAGCCCCTTCAGCCACTCTTCATCAAATCCAGTCATAAACAGCGTCACTGATTATGTGCCTATTATGTGCATTGTTGGGATGTACCATCAAGGGGAAATGTCTGTGGAGACGCAGTTAAATGGGGCTATTCTCAATGAGCGGCTGATAGTTTAAAAGTGAGCAGACAGCGTCACTTCGAGTCCGCTTGCGGGTTTGAGGGTGCTGCGATACCCGGCTCGGTCCATCGCGGAAGTGGTGAAATTGGTAGACACGCCAGACTTAGGATCTGGTGCTTCGGCATGGGGGTTCGAGTCCCTCCTTCCGCAAACCGCACACGGTTTTCCGATATCCGCGGGTGGCTTGCGCGGTTTGCGTCCTACGTAGCGCGTTAGCGCGGAGTAGGACCGGCGTGGTCCGTGATGCGGGACCAAGAGGTGGTACTAGACGGATGCCCGGGGCCCCCCTCTTTACCCACCGCTCCAATCTGGCATACGGGTCCCCAGCACCAAGCAAGGATAGAATCAGTTATGGCGTTTGAGATTTCAGTGAACGAGGTGAGCGAGTCGCGGCGGGACGTGGGTATCACCGTTCCCAGGAAGAACTACGAGTCGAAGATGCAGCGCGCCGTCCAGGCCCTCATCGGCCGGGTTGAAATCAAGGGCTTCCGCAAAGGTAAGGCCCCGGAATCGGTCGTGCGGAAGATGTACGGCGACCGGCTAAAGGCGGACGTCATGGAGGAGATCTGGCGGGATGCCTACCGCGATGTCGTGACGGAGAAGTCCTTCGAGGTGGTCGGGGTATCGAAGCTCCATTTCCATGATGAGAACCCGGAGGAGGACATCAAGATCCACGCTGAGTTCGCCATTATGCCTCGCCCGGAGCTGAAAAAGCTCGACGGGCTCACCGTTCAAGTCGAGACTGAAAAGTTCACTGAAAAGCTGGTGGATGAGGCTATCGATGAAGTCCTGCGCCGCTCCTCAAAGGTCAATGCCATCCAGGGCAGAGACTCCGCCCAGCGTGGAGATCTCGTAAACATCTCGTTCGAGGCGAACATCGAGGGTGAGCCGTTCTCCGGGTCGAAGGAAGAGAGCAGCTACGTCGAGATCGGCAGCGGCCGCTCAATCAAAGATCTCGAAGAAGGCCTTATCGGGCAAAAAGTCGGGGAAACCCGGGAGATCGCGGTGAAGTTCCCGGACGACTACGCGGATCAGAACCTCGCGAAGAAGACGGCCACCTACCAAGCCACGGTGAAGACGATCGAACAGGTCGAGCTGCCGGAATTCACCGACGCCTTCGTCAAAGAAACGTTGAACGAGGAGAGCGTCGCCGATTTCAAAGAGAAGCTGACGAAGCGGATTCAACGCCGGCTCGACGAGCGCAATCACAGCGCGCAGATAGATGCGATGATTAAAGCCCTCTACGAAGCGAACACTTTCGAGATCCCTGAAGTCATGGTCGATGAGCAGATACGCGGGAAGCTATTTGAGCTCGGCATCCTCAATCCCAAGGACGAGAACGCCTACAGACGGGACGTCTCGCGCTTCCGTCCGTTAGTTGGAGAGATGGCAACCAAAGAGGTAACGAAGGCGATTATTCTCGAACGCCTTGTGGAGCAACTTGAGGTTGATGCCTCTGACGAGGAGGTGGACAAATGGGTGAACACGCAGGCAACTCGGTATGAAACGACCGGAGATCAGATTCGCGAAGAATTTGATTTCTCCCGCGACCCAAAGCGTCTAAAGGATGTGGTCCGGCGCGAGAAGGCTGTCGAGCAGATCCTGGCGAAGTCCAAGGTCATCGAGCAACCGAAGGCTTAGCCAGATTTAGAGAGGAAGCGATGAGCTATTACGTCCCATATGTGATCGAGCAAACGGGAAGGGGTGAGCGGTCTTACGACATTTACTCCCGGCTGCTGAAAGACCGGATTGTCTTTCTCGGCACCGAGGTCAACGACAATGTGGCAAACGTCATCACCGCTCAGCTGCTCTTCCTCGAAAGCGATGATCCGGAAAAGGATATCTTCTTCTACATCAACTCTCCGGGCGGCTCGGTAACGGCCGGCATGGCGATCTACGACACGATGCAATACATCCAGCCGGATGTTTCCACGCTTTGCCTCGGCCAGGCCGCAAGCATGGGTGCGCTCCTCCTCGGAGCGGGTGCAAAGGGCAAGCGGGCGGCGCTGCCGAACTCCCGCATTATGATCCACCAGCCGCTCGGCGGGTTTCAAGGCCAGGTCTCGGACGTCGAGATTCATGCCCAAGAGATGATCCGGATGAAGCGCTCCTTGAATGAAATCCTCCAGCGCCACACCGGCCAGCCGATGGACAAAATCCAGTCGGATACCGACCGTGACTATTTCATGAGCGCGAAGGAGGCCAAGGACTACGGCCTTATCGACAATGTCGTTGTAAACCGGCCTCCGAGGTTGAAAGCAGCCTAAATGCCGGGTGTTACTAGGGAATGTCGGCGCGCTGGTTCAAACGATCAGAACTATTTCGCCGCACCCGGCGGATCTTTATAGTAGTATTGTAAACGTCATGGTCCGCAGGTGAATAACCTGTAGATACAAGCGTCGGTCCGGGAGTCGATCAGCATGTCAGATCCGGGTCGGACAAATTCAGTTTCGAAGAGTGTGAGCTTCGCGTGAGCAAATCAGGGGACAGAAGTCAGTCGGGATTAGTTTGCAGCTTCTGCGGCGCGAGCCAAGAGGAAGTGCGCAAGCTGATCGCAGGTCCAGGAGTTTACATCTGCGACCAGTGTATCGACCTTTGCAACGATATCATCCTCGATGAAGTCGATGATGAGAGCTCTCCGAAACAACGCACCGATACTCCAAAGCCGCGCGAGATTCGCTCCTTCCTCGACGAGTATGTCGTCGGACAAGATCGAGCGAAGAAGATTCTCTCCGTCGCGGTCTACAATCACTACAAACGGCTCGATAACCGGAACAACAAGAAAGATATCGAGATCGCAAAGTCGAACATCCTTCTGATTGGGCCGACGGGCTCAGGAAAAACGCTCCTCGCGCAGACTCTTGCGAAGCTCCTCGACGTTCCGTTCACCATCGCCGATGCGACGAATCTTACCGAGGCCGGATATGTCGGCGAGGACGTCGAGAACATTATCCTGAACCTTCTGCAGGCCTCAGATTACGACGTCGACCGCGCCCAACGTGGAATCGTCTACATCGACGAAATCGACAAGATCTCGAGGAAATCAGAGAATCCGTCGATCACACGAGATGTCTCGGGCGAAGGGGTGCAGCAGGCGCTGCTCAAGATCATCGAAGGAACGAAGGCCAGCATTCCGCCGAAGGGTGGCAGGAAGCATCCGCAACAAGAGTTCCTGCAAGTCGATACCTCGAACATCCTGTTCATCTGCGGCGGTGCATTTGTCGGGCTCGACGACATAATCCGAAAGCGGGCAAGCGGGAACACGATGGGCTTCAGCGCCGACGTAAAGCCGAAGTCCCGGAAGGTCGATGCGCTCAAAGAGGTGCAGCCGGAAGATTTGCTGAAGTTCGGCCTCATCCCGGAGTTCCTCGGACGCCTGCCGGTCTGTGCCGTGCTCGAAGAGCTGACGGAAGACGCGCTCATCCAGATCCTCATCGAACCGAAGAACGCCCTCGTCAAGCAGTATCAACGCCTCTTTGACATGGAAGGTGTTCGCCTGAAGCTCACCGATGAAGCGCTGAAGGCGATTGCCCGGAAGGCCATCCAGCGCAAGCTTGGTGCGCGCGGGCTGCGTTCAATTCTTGAAGATACGATGCTCGAGCTGATGTACGACATTCCGTCCCAGGACGATATTAAAGAGGTCGTCATCTCCGAGGACACGATCGTCCGGGGAGACCAGCCCCTCATTGTATACGAGCATAAAGCCGAAACCGCTTAACAAGCCGCTCACACCGGTCGGCAAAGTTTCCATCGAGCTCGCTTGTATTAGCCGCCACCCATGCTTAATTAGGCTCTTCGGGCCTCCGTAGCGGCGTTTCTAAATAAAAGCGCCTCCGCGCAGCCCCGGATCGTCTTATCTAGAGAGAGCTGTACGTTCCGGAGAAGTTTTAGGAGTGGCGGTAACTTTTCAGTTTGACCATTCCCCGTTCTAAGGTAGTCCGAAGTAATAAGGTCGAAAATAATTTCGTTCATGAGCGACATACAGAATCCGATTCCACTCCTCGCGCTAAGAGACATTATCATCTTCCCACAGATGGTCGTTCCGCTGTTCGTGGGACGGGAGAAGAGCGTTCGAGCCCTGGAGGAAGCTGAGCGGCTGAAGAAGCCGATCATGCTCGCCGCTCAGCGTGACGCAAAGACCCATCACCCTGGCCCTGACGATATCTTCGCCATCGGGACCCTTGGCGAGATCATGCAGATGATGAAGCTCGCAGACGGCACTGTGAAGGTGCTTGTCGAAGGGAAGCGCCGCGCCAAGATCAAGAAATACGTTGAAACCGAAGATTTTTTCCTCGTCGATGTGGAAGAGCTTCCGGAAGTGGCCGAGCTGACCGCTGAATTGAAGGCGCTCATTCGCTCGGTGACTTCGTCGTTCGAAGCTTACGTAAAGCTCGGGAAGAAGATCAGCCCCGAGATGATCCACCAGATCAACGCCATCGAAGATCCGTTCCGGCTCGCCGATGCGGTGATTGTGCACCTGAACATCAAGCTGGAAGAGAAGCAGGAGATCCTCGAAACCGACAGCGCGTCTGAGCGGCTCGAGAAGATCTACTCGCACATGAAATCCGAGATCGAGATTCTCCAAGTCGAGAAGCGCATCCGGACCCGTGTCAAGAAGCAGATGGAGAAGACTCAGAAAGAGTACTATCTCAACGAGCAGATGCGGGCGATTCAGAAGGAGCTCGGCGAAAAAGACGATTTCCGGAACGAAATCCAGGAGCTCGAGGACAAGCTCAAGGCGAAGAACATGCCTGAGGAGCCTCGAGACAAGACCGAGAAAGAGATTCGTAAGCTGAAGATGATGTCGCCGATGTCGGCGGAAGCAACGGTCGTGCGGAACTACGTCGACTGGATGCTCTCACTGCCGTGGAACGAGTTCTCGGATGAGAAATTCGACATCGGCGAGGCCGAGAAGGTTCTCGACCACGATCACTTCGGACTGTTTAAGGTGAAGGAGCGGATACTGGAGTATCTCGCCGTGCAAAAGCTGGTCGGTAAGATCAAAGGCCCGATCCTTTGCCTCGTTGGACCTCCCGGGGTCGGTAAGACCTCGCTTGGAAAGTCGATTGCGAAAGCGACCGGCCGTGAGTTCGTGCGTGTCGCCCTCGGCGGCGTGCGCGATGAAGCGGAAATTCGCGGTCACCGGCGCACTTACATCGGCTCTATGCCTGGGAAGATTCTTCAGAATATGGCGAAGGTCGGTGTGCGAAATCCGCTTTTCTTGCTGGATGAAGTGGATAAGCTTGGGCAAGATTTTCGCGGAGACCCATCGTCTGCCTTGCTTGAAGTTCTTGATCCTGAGCAAAACCATACGTTTCAAGATCACTACATTGAAGTCGATTTTGATCTCTCAGACGTCATGTTTGTGGCAACGGCAAATTCACTCAACATTCCGCCTGCCTTGCTTGATCGTCTCGAGGTCATCCGGTTGTCCGGTTACACAGAAGACGAAAAGGTGAGTATTGCTGAGCGTTATTTGCTACCGAAACAATTGAAAGCAAACGGCATCAAAAAAGATGAGTTGGCAGTTACCGAAGACGCACTTAGAGATATTGTTCGTTATTACACCCGTGAAGCGGGGGTGCGAGCTTTAGAGCGTGATATTTCCAAAATTTGTCGCAAAGTAGTCAAGGCG
>CAYOAK010000195.1:0-7911 GCA_964401925.1 uncultured Bdellovibrionales bacterium
GTAACGGGAGCCGACGGAGCAACCGGTGCGGCGGGTCCGACCGGCGCTGATGGAGTAACGGGAGCCGACGGGGCAACCGGTGCGGCGGGTCCAACAGGCGCAGCAGGTGCAACTGGTGCAGACGGAGCAACTGGCAGCGCTGGTCCGACGGGTGCCGCCGGAGCTACCGGTGCCGATGGTGTCACTGGCGCGGCCGGTCCAACCGGAGCTGCGGGACCGACAGGAGCAGCGGGATCGACCGGTGCCACCGGGCCAACTGGTCCAATCGTCAGCGCCTCCTGCACTGTCGTTCAAGCTGATTCAGGTGTCGCCGCGACCGGACCACTAAGTGCGTCGATTGACTGCGACGTTGAAGACGATGCGAATGACGGAAACGATACGTCGTATCTCGTCAGTTACGAGTTCTCGACGACCTCGGCGGGATTGACGGCGTATCCGACTTCCTTTGTCCTCGATGATGCCGCGGGCGGAATCAATTACTCTGAGGGTGTGACCGTTTCGGTGCAGAACATTAACGGCGCCGAGAGTTACGTTCTCGACATTCGCGCAGTGTGCTGTCCGAAGTAAACGTTCGCTAACGGGCGGGAGCTGGGTCCGAAAGGATCTCGCTCCTGCTATTTCGAATTACCCTGAGGACATGCTGCGGCCCGACGATGTCCCCGTGATCATCGAAGCGATAGCTGCCGATGATCCCCTCGAACGCTGTTTTTCGCAGAAACGACTCAACCGGCTGTCCGCTCTCCTTTGCTAAATGGATCACGCGAAATGATTCAAACGTTGCCGGAAACGCGTAGGACCAAGAATTCAGCGGCCCGAAGCGAGCCGTGTACTCTTCGAAAAGTCTCTTTCCTTCGGCCGTCAGAAGCTCCGGTGCACCAGGGAAGTCTACAAAAACCATCCCCTCGGCGAGTTTGCCGGCGATCTTCAGAAATGTTTCCGAGCCGGGCATGTAGGCACCATAGAGTTTCGGAAAGAACTGCAGCTCATTCAGTTGGGTAACGAGATTTGCTAATGCCTGCTCCGTTTGGGTGTTCAAAAAAATGGCTTCGACTTTCTTCGCCTTCAATCGAATGAGCTGCGGACGGAAGTCATGCTGCTCTGCGAGGTAGGAAAGGTTTTCGGTCTCTAGACCGAGCTTCACACTGTGCTCCGCGAAATCTTTGTAGAACAAAACGGAGTAATCGTTCTCTTCGGTAAATGCAGAAACCGAACGGTGGTGTGCCGAGATGTAGGCAGCAAGCTTGCCGGCAGCGAACTTATCGCTCAATCCTGTTCGAAATACTCCAAGCTCAGAGATACGACTCGGAGTGGCGAGTGGCGCCATCACAGTTACGCCAAGATCTCGGTAAACTTTGGCCGTGGCGATCGTGATCTGTCCGCAGAGGATGAAAACCTCCGTGATGTGATCGATTGCAGTAAGCTTCTGAGCAACTGAAAGGGACGTTTTGACGTCGCACCGATCATCTTCAATCACGAACGAATATTTTCCCGCCGCGAGTTTCTCGTTCGCAAACGCGAGCACGTTCTTTATGTCGATACCCCAGCCCGCACCACCACCGCTGAGCGGAGCGGAGAGTCCAAGGCGGACGGGGTCGGCCGAACAATCGGGGATCGACCATGTATGGGAAAGCAGAAGTGCTAAGCAGAAGTGCCGGAAGAGTTTGAACATGCGCTCCCATAATCCCGACGGGCTGAAAGATGCAACCCAAGCTGCTGGTTTCGTCTGGGCTAAGTAGCGGAAAGCCTGGCGTAATTGGTTGCCAGCACAATCTACTTCCTGGTCTCTATAATGGACTGCACGATGATCTTTAACGCGTAGCGTCACAGGTAGAGCGAAGTTCCGATCCCATTGTTGTGGTTTGCGAAAGCGAGCGCACAGAAATGGGAGGTCTAAGGTTATGTGGCATGATGGTGAACTAGAGCGAGTGCGAAATGCAACGGCGGCCCATCCAGGGTTTAGCGATGTCTTCGACTGCATGGATGACATGGGTCAATTCTCCGTCCAGGTGCAGAAGTATCTGCGGACGCTGGGCTGGGAGATCGGAGGCACGATCAACGAGTATTTCGTGAAAATGGTCGGGTTCCGAGAGCCAACGAGAGGCGATGCATGGTTGGGAATCCTTCCGTCATTCCGAATTTCGATTTCGCTTCGCTCGGGTGAGACTCCTGGGGAAACCGGGATTTACCTGCGGAGCAATTACAGCGACGAGGCTCTCTCGCTGAATCTCGAACCCCCGATGGTCGAGATCGGCCCGTTCGACTTCAGGACGCGGACCGATATGCTGGAGGTCGCGCTGCAGCACAAACTTCTTCCAAAGAGACGCGCGCGGTTCTTCCCGTACCGGCTCGATGCCCATCAGCGGTTCGCCGTCGTCGCCACCCTCTGCGGCTACGACCTTTTTCAGCGCGCTAAGGACACTATCGCCGAAGCGCTGTAAGCACGGTTCCGACCTCTCAGGCCACGATCCATCTTCGATGGTTCGTGGCCCCATCTTATTTTCGGCACTCACACATGATTAATGTAGCTCTGCACGCTCAAGCAGCGAAAAAATGCGGGCGGCGGTCGTACGTCTGGAACAAATTACAACCGCGAGTGTGGGCACGGCGTCGCCGCTGCACCCACACAGTTAACAGCGGCATCGCAGGTGGGGTTTAGTTCCCCCCCGCGAACTTATCGAACGCGCCGGCGGTCGGCGGCAGGTCGAGACGGCGCAGGTTGTCGGCGATGAGCGGCAGGCAGGCCACAAGGTACTGGTGGTTTTCTTCCAGCTCGATGGTCTTCGCCAGGAACAGGCCGAGCTCCATCATCTGGACGTCGATGTCGGCGATCCGGCTGCGGTCGCGGGGCGACGCGGTGGCGACGAAGTGCTTGCCGTTCGCGAGGTCGCGCATGGGCGAGAAGCCGCCGATGAGACCGCCGTCGGTGTCCTCGCCGGGGTGGTTGTCCATTCCCTTGACGTGCCGGGCGTAAGTGACGCCATGGAACTCGCGCAGCCAGGCGCGGTTGCACACATTCTGCCACTTTTTGTGCGAGTCGTCGTTATTGAAGCCCGCGTTGTAGAACCCGGCTTTGACACGGACTTCTTCGACGAAGCGGCGCGTCGAGTAGAGGTCGCCCGGGGTGATCTCCGTTGGGTGATCTTCGTACGCGATGTACACGGGGTGCCCGTGCGCCCAGGAGTGCTCGAACTGCAAACGAGTGTCGCCGTCGCGGTCCGCCGGATTGCGGGAAACGTCGCGAATAGCGAAGTCCTCGTCCTCGCGCTGCGCGAACTCCTTGTAGAACTGCCAGACCGGGCCCCACATTTCGATCAGTTGCTCGTAGGCGGCGCGAATCAGGTTCTCGCGGCCGTCCGTCGAGTGAATGTCCCCCGCGATCAGTCCTTCCCAAAGGGGGCGGCCGCCGATCGCGTTCGGAATGGGCGGCCACTGGTACGAAGCGGTATCCCAGATGCGGCAGGGCTGTCCCGGAAAGCTGGTCACCGGCACGATGCGGCCCTGCAGTTTGCCGAGGAAATACGCGACGCGGCCGGCGCGTTTATGCCGGGTGATGGCGTCTTGCAGCATCATGGTGCCGATTTCCGCCGGGACATACCACCAGTTCGCACGGGTGACGGCGCCGGCGTGGGCGTCGCGCCACTTCCAGTATTCCTGCTGAATCGCCCCGTCCGAAAACTGAAGCGTCGTCGCATCGGGGTTGTTCCCGAGCTGCTGTCCCGGAAGATGGCAGGAGATGCTGGCGACCTGCGCGTTCGGATTCTCGAGGCCCGTCCGGACCTCCTCCAGGAGTGCGTAGGCGATCGCGAGCGCGCCTTCATCGGTATCGGCGCTGGAAAAGTCCCAGTTCCATTCGCTGATCTCCAGGTGGTCGAGCCGTGCGCCGCGAATGGCGGGAAGGTCCTCGGTCTGCGGTAGGCCCGTTGGGCCGCAGAGTTTGTAGAGCGTGGACTTGTCGTGGAAGGCCAGCGGCTGGCCAGTGAACAGTCCGATGCTGTGGTAGGTTTCAGTCCCCCGGTACGGGTACCGGGTCTGTGCGTAGCGTGACGTGCGATTATCTTTCGCAAACACCATGGTGCGTGAGCTCCTAACTATCAGAATGCCGAGGATCAGCTTCATCCCCTCTGCTCTCGGCTGGCGCAGATGGAATGCGATGCAGCCGTGTGCGATCATCCGAAGATAAACGCACAAGGCTACAGCATCTCCATTCGCTGACAGCGAGTGTGTAGGGAGCGCTGAAAGGTTCAAAACCTAGAAACGTACGTTCCGCCAACCCTTCCAAGAACTCACGATGAAGCTCAGGCCTGTAAAGGGATGGAGACGATTCTTCTCCTCGAACGAATTAATGAGACAGCGCGCAAACGGGCTGCGAGGGTGGTCGGTCACCTTAGAGAGGTGAGATTAAAGAACATCAATTGCGACGGATGCGCAGCTCTACCCAAGCGCAAAGTTGAAAACAAGCCGGGCGTCCGGGCGAAATCCCGGTGTTGAGCCAACTACCGGAAATGCTGGCCGGATTAGTATTCAACCTCAAGGAGTATTGATAGGAATTCGGCCCTGGAGGAGCTGCTCAGTGCTACCGAGGTCCGTTGAAATGGCAGCGTTAGAGGAAAGGAAGTGATGCTTTCGCGCCGCAGCCTCATATCGGTCTTCGCAATCTGCTGTATCTGGATCCAGGTAAAAGCGAACACTGGAATCCGGTTCCCTTACGGCCTCAGCCTCACTCCACCTCGCATCGACGAAGCTCCGGCAAAAGGGCGCACGGTCTATCAGCTCTATTACCTCTCCTATCTCGCCGACTGGACGCTCGATCACTTTGGATGGTTCGCGGGACTTTCGACCTACTGGAGGATGTTCGATCCGCCTCCAAGCTTGAATCGGCAGCTGCAGATCACGGCCAACATGACGGACGGCTCACAGCTGGAGCTGCCTTTTGCAAATCATCTGAGCCGAAGCTTTCTTCAGCGAAATTTCACCGACTTCCGTGAAGCGAAGCACGAATGGAACCTTTACGATAATGCCGAAGGGCTTCGTCAGCTCACTCAGCACATCTGCCATCATTACAGCTCGGGTGAGCGCGCCGTTACGGACGTTCGGGTCGACATCATTAGCAATAAGATTCTCGACCCGGAGACCGCACAACGCTCAGGCAGTTATTATGGCGAACGCCAAGACACGCCAGCCGGAGTGTTTCCGTGCGAATAGGAAAGCTTCCCGGCCGCCTTATCGAGCATTTCTTTTCGACCGGAAGGACAGAGCCGCTGGCGCTGTTTCGAATTCTGTTTGGCTCCTTTCTGACGTTGATGTTCATGATCAGCGCTCCGAATTGGCAGCGATATTACGGCGAGTGGGCGACGATCCCGCTCTCGATGATCAAGGGGACGGCTGAATCCCGCTTTTCGATCTTCTCTGCTGCTTCATCGCCGGGTGAGCTTTGGGCGATCTATGCGTTAGCGCTCCTCGCCTGCCTCACCTTTACCCTCGGGTTCTGGACGCGAACGTCGACCGTCGTCCTATTTGTCATTTACTCATCGATGATTCGCCGGAATGTATGGATCGTGAACGGTCAGGATCAGATCGCTCACATGTTTTTGTTTCTCTCGATGTTCGCTCCCCTCGGTGTGAGCCACTCGATTGATGCGTTTTACAAGCGGCGCAAAGAGCCAGACGAACGCGGAGAGGCGGGGCCTTCGTTGTGGTGCTGGCGTTTAATGAAGTTGTCTTTCGTCTTGATTTATCTTTGGTGCGGCCCGACAAAGTTCGAGTCCTGGAAGGATGGGCTGGCGATTTACCATATTTCCCTGGCGCCCGATTGGTTTCGCTTCCCTCGTATGGAATGGTTTCACGAACCTCTGCTTTCTGTGGTCTGCACCTACGCCACACTGTTTCTGGAGTGCTCGTTTCCCTTTCTGATCTGGATTGAACGCTATCGAGGATATGCCCTTGCCTCCATGGCGTTGCTGCATTTGGGATTAATGATCGTGATGGCGCCTTCGGTCTTTTATTTCAATCTGGCGATGCTCATCGGCCTCAGCATGTTCGCTAAAGGTGATTGGCTAGGGAAGCTACGGTAGGGACGACAGCTGTGTTTCTGCTTCGCGCATCATCCCCACAAAAAAGTTCCGTATCCGGTCCGTGTACCCGGGAGTGCCGATGAACTCGATTTGCTCACGGAGTTCCTTGCGGTTCCCGCACGATTGCGGCGATGCCAGCTCACGGAGCATGCCTTGTTTCAATTGGGCATCATCGGTGCCGAGGATTGAGATCTGGCCCCTGGTGGCGCTGATCTGGCCTCTCGTGGCAGCGACACCCCGCTTCGCGAGTGCGTAGTTGTTCCACAATGTTGCGCAGATCTCGACCGTATGCGGCTGCGGCGCTTTATCTCTGAGCCGTCCCCATACACCCGCTTCAACAGCTACCGCGACCACTTCCTCTTCCGCGCTGGAAAATAGAATTCTCGCGCGATCATCGGTTCGCTTTTCGATCTCGGACCGGATGAACTTATGCGTAAGCTCATGAGCCAAAATCGGAGCGATGACGCGAGCCGCTTCTGCAAGCTGCGTATCATTGAAAGCTACCGGCTTTCCCCCTTCAACTTTTACGAAGGGGAAACGTTGGGGATTCAAAATGATCTCGCTGCCTTCTAACCAGGCAATATTCGGCCTCAACTCGCGACCATCGACCGCCAATTGAACTGAGAGCTTCTCGCGCGTTATCAGCTTCGCCAGCTCGCGCTCCTGATAACTGCCCTGTGCGAGTAATGTCAGTGATGCATCGATGACTCGCTGCGTTTCTTGGGCGGCAAGGGCGACAATAGCCTTGTCTTCGACCCATGCGGACACAGTGCCGGGAAGGGGTGCACGAACCGCGCAGTTCGCGTCGACGGTCGAGCTGATCTCTTTTCCTGTCGCCTGTGCGGTTTCGGCCATAGTCTGTTGTTATTCGGGACGGGATGCCGAGGGTGACCTATCGGAAAGGCCGGTTTTTCCTAAGAAAACGCGCTGTTTTCGTGGGCGCAGTGATCCGGTGCGGAACGATCTGTTCGAATTCCTCTACCCGAACTAGTTTCTTCAAATGCCGACAACATTTCCCCAGCGCAGTTCCTGCCCGACCTCCCAGCATGCATACCCCGCGATCGGGCAGATATTTTCCAGATTGCTCGAGGATAACGCGCATCAGCCGGCGACTCTTCTTTTTCGGACGGCGGAGATCGCCCATCTTGTGCGCTCGGGACTCTTCCCGGCGAACGGCGAAGTCCTGGACATGGGATGCGGTGACGGCCACATCTCGCAGCTTCTCGAACAGTTTATTACGGGAACCCGGCGATGGACGGGCGTCGATATTGACGAAGAGGAGCTGCGGCTCGCGGCGAAGAGATCATTTTATGAGCGCGTACTGACAACCGATTCCGCAGTGACATCGCTGCCCGCAAATTCATTCGATGTGGCCTTTAGTAATAGCGTTCTCGAACATGTCCATGATCTCGGGCCCGTCCTGGAAGTCGTTGCAAGAACTGTGCGTCCCGGCGGCAAATTCATGTTTACGGTTCCGTCAGAGTATTTCGAGGAAAGCATCGATTCGCCCTCGGCGCTCCGTCGATCGCTGTTAGGTGTCAAAGATCGCGAAGAATATATTGCCCAGCTCAACAAGCGGATCGCGCACTTTCGCTATCTCTCCCCCGTGGAGTGGGACGAGCTCCTCGGACCGCTTGGATTCAAGCGGCAGCATGTCTCGTATTATTTGGACCGGCCGCAGACGAATCGTTGGATGCTCGTCGCGGACTTTACGAGTGGCATTTTGGCGCGGCTCGCCGGCAAACGTCCGATCGAGGTTCAAAGAAGTCTCGGAATCAGAACAGGACGTGCATCATTGCCGATGCGAATCCTCGGGACCGTAATCGCAAGATTTGCTGCG
>CAYOAK010000196.1:0-7789 GCA_964401925.1 uncultured Bdellovibrionales bacterium
GCTAATGCCACTCCTGCATATCGGTTCCGGCCTCACAAACTATCCGATTATCCGCCGTTCGTTGGCTTCGGTGCTGACCGTCTGTTGGCGGGTTCTATCGTTGTTTCGCGGTGGCGGCTCGAAAGCTCAGTTGCCTGAGAGCCCGAAAGAGCAGCGGCTAAAGGAACGTCAATCGCAGCTGCGCGCGATGCTTCGGCGTTTCCCCTGGTGGAGCAGAGGACATCTTTATCTCGGAGTAACAGAGCTGGAGCTCGCCGCTGAGGTTGCTGACAAAGGGGCGGCGTCACGCGGCCTAGCTGCGGCAAGACTCTCGGCAGAGGCGATCATCGCTTTGGAAGGGTCGCCCCACACGGTCGCCGGCACCTGGGTCGAGGGTGTTGTGCTCGGGGCACGAGCCATTCAAGGGCTGGTGCTCGTAAGGCACCAGCAGTTTGCGGATGCACTCGCGATACTGAAGCACGTGCTCGCACTAAATAATGCGCACCGGCTCCCGACGGACATCCGAAATGCGGCGCTGGAAGCGGCTGCGACCTCTGCCTACTTCAACGGTGATGGTGGTCTGGCGCTTGAATTTTTCGCACGTGTTCCGCCCGATGCTCTAACTCAGGAAGGTCGTGCGACCCTGAACGCGTTACGTGCGGCCGCGCTCGAGCATTAATGCGTGGGATTCACCACCAGCGTTGAACCGTGCCAAGAGCTTTCGACGCTGAACTTCGGTTCTAAAATGATGCTGACTTCCAGGTCACTGCCCTGCATGCGCGGGATCACTGCTTCAATTCCGGAGAAGCCGGCGGGAGGGAATTGCTCGAGGGTGAGAAACTCACCTGCGGCTGATGCGGATTCGAAGATCAGCACAATTTCGGTCTCAGCTTTCTTCAGCAGAGTGTAGTTCACACGCCGGTTAAACTGGAGTTGAAGACTTCCATTGGATCCATCGTTTGCCATCTTGAAGGTGACGCCCTGAAAGACGCTCGCTTCCGGCGAAGGCGTTGGAGTGGCCCGGCGTTCGGTCGTCGTCGTTGTCGAAGACGTCGTTGTAGTAGTTGTCGTGGGAGCAGCAGTCGTAGTCGTTGACGAGCTGGTCGTTGTGGTCGTGGTTGAAGTCGAAGTGGTTGTCGTCGTCGTTCGCTTCGCGGTCGTAGTTGTCGATGACGTAGTGGTGGTCGAGGTTGTTCGGATGGTCGTCGTGGTCGTGCTGCTCGATGATGTTGAGCTGCTCGAGGTCGACGTGGTTGTCGAAAGGGAGGAAGTGGTCGTGCTTGTTCCGGTGGTAACGGTCGTTGTCGTGGTCGGCACGGCAGTCGTCGTCGAAGATGATGTTGTCGGAGTCGTAGTAACCGCCGCCTCCGAGCCAGGGAGCTTAACGCCTTGCGCAATCACCCGGATGTAGTTTCCCGAGATCGCGGTCTGCGGTGAAGCGGAAGGAACTCCGAGTGATTCGCCAAGGTCGACAACGATACGCAGACGCTTCGAATATTCCCCGATGCGCATGCGGCGGAGTCCTGCGGTTTGTAGCGGGTATTCCCGTTCAAACTTTTTTTTCGGCTCGTTCGGTGAGGCAACGATCGGCGGAGTGACATCGAGGACCAGCCGGCTCGGGTCCGGAACGAAGAATGCGCTGACCTGCACACCCTCCGGTAACTTGTCTGCAGTGATCCCGAGCTCAAAGCCGCTTTCAACCGAGCGGACCTCGACGAGAAGCTGGCCGACACGGAGCTGCTCATCAGCGAGCGCGCACGGCACGAAAGCGAACAGGAATATGAGCAGAGCGAGGATCCGCATAGCAGCGGACCCTAACTCAACTCCGGGGATCTCGAATAGGGGAGGAAGCCGTTCCTAAAATGTTTCTAGAACTTGCGTGAGTCCGGTGCTTCCTGAACCAGGCGGAGCAGCTGTTTCTCGAAGACATACATTGCCCCGGCATGGCGGCTCGAGAGGACGACTTTGCGCCCTTTTGCCTGACCCGATCCGGTGACCGTCAAAGCGCCGGTTAGTTGGCCGTTCTCATCCCGCATTTGATGACAAACAGTGTCCTGAGCGATCTGCGAGCAGAATTCCATTTTGGCACCGCCGTTCTTTTCGGAAAGGAGCACCAGCCCGGCGCGCATGAGACAGATCCAAACCTGCTTGTCGCCTTGCGTCTGCGTGTCGAGCTCGACATCCTCATTCGACATGTACGCCATCTCATCTTCCGGCGTAATAAACTGGCGGGCCATCGTTCCGCGAAAGATCAAGACAATGTCGAGATCAGTGATTCCGAAGCCGTAAGCGTAACGCCGGGCGATGGAGCGGGCAGCGAGATACTGAAGAATCAGTGCCGGCTTCCCGCGCCGCCAAGTGTGGCTTGAGAACATCGGCATGATCAGGGTTGCCGCGAGAAGGGCTCCGAGGAGGAGATAGATCTTGTCAAAGCCGTAGGCGACGGCGCCCATCATGAAAGTAAAAGTGAGGGCGGCAAGCAGGCCGTCAGCTTGGCATTTTGAGACGAGCTCGAGCCGTTCTTCGAGGGCTACCGAGTTCCAAGCGTGTTGAACGCTGAGCGCTGCACTTTTTGCCATAGAAAAAACTTCCCCTTTCCTAGGAAACTTTTTGCCTTACCGGACGACAATCCCTTAGCGCTTTCTTACGGATTCTCACTACTTAACGGCTCAATCGGAACCCGGGAGAAGCGACCGAGTGATGTAATGCAAGCGGAGGGCCAGCAGATGACCGAGACGGGGGACGGAGATGGTGGCGAAGGTGCTGTGTGCGACCCTTGTTGGCATCGAGGCGGTGCTAGTCGAAGTTGAAGCACAAGTGAGGGATGGAAAGAACAATCTCCGCATAGTCGGTCTGCCTGACAGTGTCCTGCGCGAGGCTCGGGAGAGAGTTCGTTGCGCGATTGTGAACAGCGGTTACAGGGTGCCGTCCGGCGAACTGGTCGTGAGCTTAGCCCCGGCCGACTTGCCGAAAACCGGGAGCGGCCTGGATCTCGCGATTGCACTCGCCATTCTTGGGTCCGACGGCCAGATCGACCGGCGCAACTTGAAGGATAAGATCTTCATCGGAGAAGTCGCGCTCGACGGCAGGCTGAAGGCGGTGAACGGGGTGGTCGCGGCTTCACTCCTTGCGCGGCGCTCTTCAAATCTGAAGTTGATTGTTCCTGAGGGGAATGCGCCGGATGTGGAATGCATGCCGGACGTTGTTGTCGAACAGGCCGGCCATTTGGAGGAGGTCGTAGCTTCGCTTGCCGGGCGCTTACCGCTGCGGAGGGTTGAGCGAAAAGCGGGCCGGCCGGAGTGGGCGAACGGGACATCCTTCGCGGATGTTCGAGGGCAGTTCACCGCGAAGCGAGCGCTGGAGATTACCGCAGCAGGCGGGCATCACATCCTCTTCGTCGGTCCACCGGGATCAGGGAAGAGCATGCTCGCAGAGCGGCTCTCGTCGATCCTTCCCGGACTTGGTTCCGAGGAGCTGGTCGAGGTGCTCTGCATTCAAGATGCATTCGGAGGAAATCGTGCGGTCTCCGGTGACTCTCGAACTCAGCGGCCTTTTCGATCGCCGCATCATACCTGCAGCATCGCTGGACTCGTCGGCGGCGGGCCCGGACCGGTTCCCGGTGAAATCTCGCTCGCACACCGGGGCGTATTATTTCTGGATGAGCTGCCGGAGTTTCGCCGTGATGCACTCGAGAGTTTGAGGCAACCCATTGAAGGGCGGAAACTGACGCTGAGCAGGGCGAATCGGCGGGTCACCTTCCCAGCGGATTTCATTCTCGTGGCTGCGATGAACCCCTGTCCCTGCGGAAAGAAGGGCCTGCGCGGAGAGCTCTGCCGGTGCGGGCCGCCGCAGATTCGTAAATATCTCTCCCGGATCTCCGGCCCGATACTTGATCGGATCGATCTGCAGCTCTGGATCGGTGCGCTCCGATCAGATGAGTTGACCTCGGCGCTTCCGGAAGATCCGACTCCTGCGATGCGGGCCCGAGTAATGAAGGCACGTGAGATGCAAAGTGTCCGGATGAAGAAACCTCGCCCAGTTCATGGGAGCATGGGCCTGAATAGTTCGCTGTCTCCGAAGCTGCTGACGCAGCATTGTGTGTTGGACGGTGAGGCGAAGTTGTTGCTCGAGCGGGCTGTGGACAGGCTGCGCCTCAGCGCACGCGCATATATGCGCGCGTTAAGAGTTGCTCGGACAATCGCGGATCTCGGCGAGAGCGAGCCGGTGTTGACCGAGCACGTGGCAGAGGCGCTCTCGTATCGGCTCGATTTCGAGCAGTTCACGGGAGGGTGAATGTGAGGCGGATTTGGGGCGAAACTGGGACCGCGGACGTCCCCGTCCGCTTGCAAGTAAACGCCGTTGAATGAAGCTCGAATCGATCAATGTTCGAATGCGCGAACCGGTAAGCGGACGAGACGTCCGCGGTCCCAGTAAAACATCCTCGGCAAAGGGTGATTGGTTAATCGGAGTTCATACTGACAAAGAAAAAAAGCGGCGAGAGCTGTTTGTGGGAGCCTCGCCGCCGGGGTCTGATTTTCGCAGACCCCTGAGTGATGGGAGGGAGAAACCTGATTGGCGCTACATTCCGCTGACGCCGGAGTAGGACTTCTCGCCGAGCGGCTTGATGACCGGTTCGGAGTTGAGCGGAAGCTCGACCGCGCGTTTTTCCTGGGCGGACAGATCGATCGCGCGGCAAACCGCGACGAGATGGGGCCCGAGGCAAGCTTCAGCCTGCTTCTCACCGCGCACTTGCGCCGCAAAATCCAGGATTGGCGCGATGAATTCGCCGGCTGAAATAGCGCCCGCGCTAGCGGCGTGGCTGACAGCGGCTTCGACGGTAGGGAGATCCGCGGGTGCGCCGAGGGCCGTCGAATGGTGGACGACCTGGTTGTTCTCGAGAACGGCAAATCCCTCGCTGCCGATAATGGTGATCTCAGCGGCCTCGAAGGTGTGCTGCGCGGCGGTCGTCACGTAAACCTCGGCGAGGATACCGGATTCGAACTGGAGCAGCGCGTGAATGGTGTCCGCGAATTCAATCTTGTGATGGCGTTGGCTGCTCTTCGCCCAGAGCACGACCTTGACCCGTCCGAAGGTAGACACGAGGATATGCAGCTCGTGGTTGAGCTGATTGTCCAACGGTCCCCCATCGAGCTCACAGATCCCTCGCCACGGAGCCTCCTCGTAGTATTCAGCGGCGCGCCAGAGGTGACCTTTCAGCGAAACGCTGCGCACGTCACCGAATCGGCGCTCGGCAACCGCGTTCTTCAGCCAACGGATATGCGGGACGTAACCTTGCGGATACATCGTGCCGAACGGCAGTCCCCGCTGTGCGGCATGGGTCGCCAGCGACATCGCGTGGAACACCTTGACAGCGGTTGGCTTCGTCAGAAAGACCGGCAGCCCGAGGTTCATGACGGCGATACCGAATTTCATGCGGTTGCCGTGGGGAATCAGCCCGACGACAAAATCTGCGCTCGCCTTCAGAGGAACCCCGTCAAAGGAATCGTAGTTTTCGGCACGCATTGTCATAGCCGTGCAGTCAGGAATCCCGCGCGCGAGCGTCACCGCGTTCTGTTGGTTGCGCGAGACAATCGCACTAAGACGGACTCCTTCAACCGGCTTGTGAAATGCTTTCACGATCTTTCCTGCCAGCGCCCCTGCGCCGGCGAGTGCAAACCGAACTTCAGTAGTCATTGGTGGTGAACCTTCCTTTCGAATACAGCTCTACGCCGCTTCTTGGCCTTCCGGACACGCGGGAGGGAAGGCATGAAGCTGCGAAGAAATATCTGCTCGGTTCGGAATGTTGAGAACTATCGGAGGAAGCGCGGAACTGTAGAAATATTTCGCGAAATTGTCATCCTTGGGGAGGAGCGCCGATTCAGTCCGCTGCGGCCCCGTAGGCATCCACAATCTGCTGGGTCGACCACGCGGAGCGTGTTCCCTCAGGTCCTGCGACAACTTGAACCGGGGTTCCTCGAAGTCGGGCGATGGCCTCTGCACTCATAAGCTCGGAACGGAGCTCATTGTTCCAAGGCTCTCCGAGAATCGCACTGAGCTTCAGGACGAGAGTGGGATTCTCCATCGTGCTGCTCGATTTCTTCTCGTCTGCCATTGCATTTGCCCTTAATACTGCCTGGGAACGGCCGGAAGATAACGGGTGGGTCTCCGGCTGTCACGGGACTTTTGACTCTTTAGCGGCCGCGGGCGATTCGAATTCAGCCCCCACGGCTGGAAAGCATTGAAATCTTGGAGAAGATTACAAAATATTTTCTTCGGCGGGGAGCCCGATGCGCAGCGCGGCACTCGCTCCGCCGAAGGCGCTTAGCGTCTGGTTCGGTCTCGTGTTAGGGTTCGGAACTAATTCACTTTATTGATTTCAAAGTATGAGTTTCTTGCGTAACGCCGAGGGCCAGAAGAGCTTCCTTGCCGCGATTGTGCTCGGTGCCGCTCTCAGCCGGCTCTTACCCCACGCTCCCAATTTTACCCCGGTCGGCGCCCTCGCTCTATTCGGTGGAGCCCACTTTCGAAACACTCGCACAGCGCTGTGGGTGGTGCTGGGCTCGATGCTCGTGAGCGACGTGGTTATCGGGGCGGATCGAACGAGTTTCGCCGTCTACATCGCCCTAGCAATCACCGTTCTCATTGGAACCGGACTTCGAAGTGCTGATTCTCTGGGACGGGCGCTTGGATCCTGTGTGTTCGCTGCGCTCGTGTTCTTCGCCGTGACGAATCTCGGCGTTTGGCTAGATGGACAGCTGTAGCCCCGAACGCTCCCCGGAGTGCTAGAGTGCTTTCTGTTGGCGGTGCCGTTCTTTTGGAGCACTCTCTTCGGAGACCTTTTCTTCTTCGCCGTCCTGAACGCCGTCGCGCTTCTCGGCGGGCGGGTTCTCCTGACTTCCCGGGCTGCCGCCTAAGAGCGGACACCGGCCGTCTTCGAACAGCTCATTGCAGAGCCGCCTCGTAGCGAAGTTTATGGCCGGATCCAAGTACGACGAGATCGCGCCGGAAGAGAGCAGTAAGAACACTATCAACAAACCCCACCGCTCAAGCTTTGCGAGCGCGATAGCGGCCTGCGTCGGAAGCAGACCGACTGCGATCCGGCCGCCGTCGAGCGGAGGAACCGGCAAGAGGTTGAAGAGTGCGAGGACAAGATTCGTCAACACACCGCTGAGTCCCCACATCAAAAAGAAAACGAGCAGGATCGGCGGAATCGGCGCGTTGTCGCCGTATCTGTTGATCGCCATAACAAAGCCGAACGAAAGAGCGCTTAAGACGATATTCGTTGCCGGCCCCGCTATCGCGACGAGAACCATCCCGCGGCGCGGATTTTTAAAATACAGCGGATTAACCGGAACCGGTTTCGCTCCCCCAAAGAGCACCGGTGAATGCATCAGGATCAGCAAGCCGGGAAGGATGATGGTCATCATCGGATCGATATGGCGTATCGGGTTGAGCGAGAGCCGTCCGAGCTTTTTCGCCGTCGGATCCCCGAGAAGGTAAGCCACATATCCGTGCGCGATTTCATGCAGCACGACGGCGACAATCAGCGGGGGACCAAAGAGGAGTATCTGAAAAAGCATCAGCGGTATGTCACCGCTGGTTCGCCAAAAAGCTGTTCGACGGCATTCGCAAGCTCCTCAGAGGGATTGATCTTCATCTCGGACGGAAGTGTCAGGACGGTATCGCTGTGTTCCGGGCGGTGCAGCACGAGCCTCACCGGACACTCCCCTCGATGTGACGAGAGAAGAAGCTTCAGCTGCTCGAGCCGCGCCGCGTCTGCTTCGACTTTGGGGCTGGTCGCTGTTTCGAC
>CAYOAK010000197.1:0-7747 GCA_964401925.1 uncultured Bdellovibrionales bacterium
GTATTGCACGCCGGCTCAGCTCCTGGCTGGAGTCGAAGGAAGTCGGTATCAGCCATTTCGAGCTGCAGCGGGATATCGAAAAATATTGCTTGCACGGAAAGAAGCTCGAAGCAGATGACACGATCGATCTTCGAAAGATCCCCTCGATCAAGAACTATCTGGCCACTCTTCATCCACCTGCAGCGGCACGTCCAGCAGTGGATCGATTGACGAAACGCGCGCCTGCAGCGGCACCTGTGCCGGAGCCTCCTGCGGAACCGAAGCCGCTTACGCTGATGGAACGGATCTTTGGGCGGGGCCTCCAAAATCCTTCCGCGGTATCAAGTCATCGTTACACCTACATGCGGCAGGACGACGTCGCGAAACTGGCCAACATGTGTGTGGAGCAGCTTGCGCCGAGCATGGAGCTCTCCAAGGAGGATAAAGCTTCGCTGAAGCGTATTCTGGTGCAGCTGGCGAAGAAAGAGTCCTCTCTGCGTCCGTTGGTCGTGAATGCGAATAAGCTCGATACCGGACTTTGTCAGCTCAATCCATCCACGACTCGCGGTCTCCTTTTTCAGTATGGGAACATCCTCGAGAGCACGCTCGACAAGAAATCGCCGTTCCGGACCGTCCAATTCTTTGGCGCCGAGCACGGATCAAAGGACGGGAGAATGGGTATCCGCTTCGACCCGGAGATCAACATGAAGCTTGCAGCGCTTTATCTCTGTTCGCTGAAGAGTGGTCTGCAGTCGCAGCAGAAGGGGAGCTGGGAAAATGCACTTTTGGGATTCCGGCATGGACCGGGGATACTGCAAAAGCACTTCGATGACAGCGCCGCGCGAAAAGATCCGCACACCGCGCAGCATGCTGCGCAAGGCTGGGAAAAGGAACTGACTTACAGCGTCATATCACGAGGGAAGACGGTTAAGGTCAAATGGGAGCACGATTACGCTGCGAAAGTTTTCGATATGAATATCAGTGATGTGCAGCATCTGCTTGTGGAGGGACGTGTCGAGCCGTCGAAAATTGCGTACGCGGGAGCCTACGTACTGATGCCCAAGCCGAAAGAGGAGAAGGGCGTGAAACGGGTTCAGGGGGTGAGCGCGAAGGCCGGCAGCCCGCCGCCCGGACCGAAGCGGACTACCTGAGCTCGACACTGGCTTAAGCGCTCCGAAGATCGTACGCTTCCACCATACAAGCTAATCAGGAGCGATCACCGTGCTCGAGAACGAGACACCCTACAAAGCGGAAACGGCTGGCGTCGCGATTGCGGTGATTCCACAATACATGGAGTCGGATTCCGATCCGGCCCTTGCGCGATATTGTCATGCGTACACAATTCGGATCGAAAACCGCGGCCCCGAAACGGTGCAGCTTCTGCGGAGGCATTGGCTGGTTGAATCTGATGGAGCGCTCGTCACCGAGGTGAAAGGTGAAGGAGTCGTCGGAGAACAGCCGGTGCTTCGGCCGGGTGAAATTTTTACTTACACCAGCGGAACGGTCATTTCAGATCCGATCGGAGCGATGCACGGAACGTATGCGTTTCAGTCTCCGGCAGGAGACGAGTTCGATGTCGTCATTCCCAGGTTTGACCTGGTAGCGCCGAGCATTCTGCAATAGAGGCATTCTGCCGAGCTGCCGCTGCGGCGACGCGTTGAATTGAGCTGACGCTCGTTCTGGCGCGAGGTTTGACTCGGGCGCCGGATCGGCGCACTTTTCCGCCCATTTTCGCTTTGGCAGGAATATGTGGCGACGGCTTTTTGCGCGGAGGGTGGACGTTGGGTGCTCAACTCAAAACCTTCCCATTCATATGCGATTGCATGTCTCGCTGACTGAGGATGAAAGCCTGAAAGCCGCGGCTTCCGCGGAGCACCTTCTGCGTCTGCGGAAGTGTAGCACTGCGACGGTGGAGTCTCCGCTTGTCGCAATGGTCCGTGCACAAATCGGTTCATCAGATCGGAAGATCGTGCTGCTGCGCAAAGCTTTAAGAAACGAAACCGACGAACGTGGTTATACCGTCCTTACTGGAGTTCCGGCTGAAGAATTTCGGAATCCGCCGCCGTCCAAATTGGTGAATCCCCCGCTCGTCGAATGGCAGATGGCCGTCTGACGTATCCTCACGAGTGCCGGCCGCTCGGTTCAGTCGAAGGCCGTTACGTGCCAAATAGCGATGCCTATCGACAGAACGTAGGCGGTGCGCAGAATGAATTTCTGGACCTTCTTATCCATCTTGTCGAGCATCAGGAGCGCCTTGCCTCCGAGAACCCCTCCGAGGACGCTGCCGATCGACCACCAAATCCACATGCTGCTCACCAGGTTCCCGTGGAGGAAGTGGGCGACGACCGCGATGATTCCCATAAAAAGCTCGAGCACGCGGCCTTGCGATTTAACACGAGCGATCTTCTCGTCTGCAGGATGCTTCAGCCGGAGGAGTGCCACGATGATCACCCCGACTCCGGCGCCGAGAAAGCCGGCATACAATCCCATGAGGAGGGAGCCGATAATGAAGTGCGTTTGCGTAACGCGTTTACTCAGCCATTCGGCGTACTCCGTAACAAGGACTGCGGTGACGAGGCCGACGATTGTCCACCGCTGATCTAGTTGCGCGATAACGGAAACGCCGATGGTCGTACCGATCAGCATCGGCCATGCGAGCCAAATGGTTTCCTTCCAGTCGAATTGGTCGCGATTGACAACGGTCGAACCGAGCCCCCGGAAAACCGATCCGACCTTGAGGTTTCCGATGAGGACTCCCATTGAAACTTCCGGAAAGAGCAGCTGCCAGATCGGAATGCTCCAGAAGAAGCCGCCGCCGACGACGACAGAGATCGCTCCGACAATTGTCCCGGTGATGATCAGAATCAGTTCGTTCATACGGAGATCGAGTTAAGGCCGCAGGCGAAAATCAGCCGGTGCGTATGCCATAGATGCTTGAGTTCGGGAAAGGATCGGGCACCAAGAACTATTCGGAGGGGCACAAGTGAGAAAAGGAGAGCGTCATGGCTTTTGCGTCGTGGCGCGGGTGGCCCCAGTCGAGATCCCGCCGTCGATCAGCAGCGTCTGTCCCGTAACATATTCGCTTTCATCCGAAGCTAGAAAAACTACGGCGCCCTCGAGATCCGACGGTTTGCCCGGCCGTTTCAGCGGGATCCGATCACACAAGTAGTTCACCCACTCTTGGTTCTCGTAGAGAACCGCGTTCTGTGCGGTCTTGAACCAACCAGGCGCGAGCACATTTACAGTGATGCCGTACTGGCCCCAATCATCGGCAAGACTCATTGTGAGCTGTTTGATTCCCCCTCGGCTCGCACAATAGGGGCCGATGCCGGCGTAGCCCATCACCGACGTGACGGAGCCGATGTTGATGATCCGTCCGTAGTTGTTCGGAATCATCTTTTTTGCAATCGCTTGAGCGACAAAGAAGGCCCCCCGCAGGTTCGTGTCGAGCACAAGATTCCAGTCGTCCCACGTCACTTCCGTCGCAGGCTTTCGGACATTGCACCCGGCGTTATTGACGAGGATATCAATCTTTCCGCAAAAGCTGCCCGCGGCTTCTTCGGCAAACGTCTGGATGCTCTGGAAATTCCGGACATCGAGCTCAAGGGGCACGCACTTGCGTCCCATCGCTTCGATCTCTTTTGTGAACGCGGCGCATGATTCAATTGTCCGGCTTGAAATCACAAGATCGGCCCCGGCTTTTGCAAGGGCTCGCCCGAAGATCTGACCAAGTCCCCGGCTAGCGCCGGTGACGACGGCGACCCGGCCGGTGAGATCGAAATATCGCTTCTCCATAACTTGCCTCGAAAAAAGTGTATGTTTGCGCCGCTGAGTTAATGAATTGCGCCGTCCGGCTTCACGATCACTTTCATCAGTCCCGGCTCGCCCTTATGCAATCGTTGAAACCATGAAGGCGCTTCACTCAAGGGAATAACCGCGCTGATGACTGGATCGACCTTGATGGCTCCTCGAGCGATCATCTCGAGGCATGCGGGATAATCCCCCTTCGATGCACACGAGCCGTAGATCCGAATTTCGCGTGTTACGACTGCTTGCAGTGGAAACTCAATCTTCGAGCTAAGGTTGCCGATCAGCCCGACTGCGCCGCCTTTCTTCACGCAGCGAATTGCCAGATCGACTGTCGGAGCAATGCCCACAGCCTCCAACGCTGTATCGGCGCCGCGCCCGCCGGTGAGCCGTTGAATCTCGGCGACGACATCGCAGGAATTCGACTTCAATGTGTAATCGGCGCCAAGCTGTTTCGCGAGCTTCAACTTATTCTCATCCAGATCGACAGCGATCACCTTGCCGTATCCGGCAAGCCGAACTGCCTGAATGACAAACAAACCGATCATTCCGGACCCGATCACCGCAACCGACTCGCCGAGCGTCTTCGGAATATTATTTACGCCGTGAAAGGCGATAGAGACGGGCTCGACCATTGCGGCGTGCTCGAACGACATCCCTTCCGGTAAACGATAAAGAATCCGCTGAGGAACAGCGACAAAGTCGGCGTACGCCCCATGCTGCCGGTAATCCCCGCAGGACACACCAAGAACGCGCCTGTTGTCGCAGAGGTTAATCTCCCCTCGGGTGCAAAAGTAGCACTCTCCACAGTACACAGTTGAGTCGAAAGTCACTCGGTCACCGGCCTTCCACTCCGTTATACCACTGCCGACTTTCGCGATGGTACCAGCTGCTTCATGACCCATGATGATGGGAGGAATTCGCCGGCCCGTGCTGCCATCCATCCCGTGGACGTCGCTGCCGCAGATCCCGCAGGCGCCTACTCGAACGAGAACGGAATTCGTCTCCACCTGAGGCTCAGGAACCTCAATGTACTCAAAACGATTATATTCCTGGAGCTGAAGCGCCTTCATCATTCCTCCCGCCATAGTGCGGCTCGACTATGAGCCAGCGGATAGGGCAATTCAAGCTTCCGCTCCACCTAGTATTGGTCGGGCTCCGATTTGTTGGGATGCACCATTGAGGGACCGGGCCGTATCCGAGTTGTGTCCGGCCGTTGTGGACAGAGCAGGATTTTCGGGAGGCGGGAGCATTGACGGCTGATCCGTCAGATCGCGGGGCACACTAATCGCGAGCTTTGCGGATTTGTTTCCTCGTCCGAATTTCCGTTCATTCGTCAGTCAAAAGTGCGCACTGTCCGGAAGTTAAAAACCCTTGAAGTTGGTCACCGTCTCTGAGACCGAACTTGAAGCCGCGGCTTGGCGGGGAACTGGGGAAACGCTGGCGGAGACTCCGGGATTTAGAGGAGGAGGGCTTCCATGCGGTGGGCTTGGACGACGTCGTTGCAGGGCGACCAGCCGAAGACGGTGAAGCGCCCGTCTTGGGAGGCGACCATGGCGATGGCGTCGTGCTGATCGTGGGCGAACTGTGCGGCGGAGAGGTGGCGGGTTCCGCCGAGCTGAGTGGGCTCGGCGATAGTGATCTCGGCACCCTCAATTGGTTCGGTGAGCATCACCTTTGAAACCAAGGAGGAGCCTTTGCGGCGGACGATTTTTGCGCCGAAGGCGAGGAGCTCGTAGTGATCGTTGATGATTGTGGCACCATCGACGGCCGTTGAGCCGGCGATTCCATCGACCACTCGGCGCACGGCATCTTTCCAGCGACCGGTGCTCCCGCTCTCGGGGCGATCGCGAATTAGATCGGAGAGCATCGCAAATGCGGGAGTTACTGCATAGGTGATCGGCATGAGCATCGACTCCCGCCAGGTCGTAGAGCTTGCGGGGACGACGAGGAGCGATCCTCCACGGCCATGCGCGCGCATGGACACGGCAAGTTGGATCAGAACACTTGCCCGCTCTTCTGCTGCGTGCCGCGATTCGAGGCCGAGAAGCGAGGTGAGTAGACTTGGGCAGTCCGGGACAGAGGCCGCGCGCTCGTCGATGATCTTAATCTGATCTCCTTCGATTACGGCAACGTTTACGAATTTTCCAGAACCCTCTTCACGGCTCTGTTTCACGACGAGCAGACCGGCGGACACGACCTCGAGCACAAAACTGTACGAGGGGAGCTTTCTTGTTGCGCCCCAAATCGAGAGAACTCCATCGTTAAGAGAGACACCAAGGTGGATGCCCGGACGTTCAACGGCGGGAGCGACCTTTGTCAATACATGAGGCGTGAAGGAGAGAGGGCGTTCGAAAAGGAGCGGTGTGGCTACAGCTTCGGGCGCGATGAATGCGAGAGAGATACGAGGGGCATAACCCTCCTCCCGGCGGAGGCTGGCCCAAAAAGCGGTGTCCAAGATGCTCTGGATCGTGTCGACATCGGGCACTGGCGCCCGTGTCTCGTTGGGCGGTGCTGTCTCAAGATGCCGGATTAGATGCGGGTGAATTCGGCTCGCTGCAGCGGTCGCGGCGGAATATGCTGGCTGAATCATTCGCTCAAGCTACCATTCGGAAGGGCGAGGATGCCAGCGGTGCAACATTTGTGATTTGCATCTATTTAAAGCGAGGCACGGCCTGGAACCGCCGGACGGCGGCGGTCCATGGCGGCGGAAATTCTCGTTCGCGTGATGGGAGAGGCCGGAGATTATTCGGGAGACGTGCTTGGAGGGTCATTTGAACGCTTACGCCCCTTTTCTTAGTGAGCTGTGCCTGGGTTCGAGGCGGATCACCCTTGAGCACTACGAATCGAAGGACCTCATCGTCGACCAGAAAGGGGATACTTCGCTTGTCACCTCCGCCGACCGGAACTGTGAGGAGTTTCTGCGCGCGGCTATCCGGAAGCGGTTTCCCGATCATGGTGTCATCGGAGAGGAGTTCGGTGAGGAGCGGTCCGATGCGCAAATCGTTTGGACCATCGATCCGATCGACGGCACAGCTTCCTTCGTTCACGGCATTCCGCTGTTTACCACCCTAATCGGAGTTCTTGAGAACGGTGTTCCGATCGCCGGCGCGATCTATCAGCCGTTTCTTGAGAGACTCTGCATTGGAACTGCCTCGGGCACTATTCTGAACGGCGCTCGCTGCCAAGTGAGTCGCATCAACACACTCGGGCTCGGTACGGTGGTGGCCTCGGGGATCTCCGGAGTGGGCGGAATCTTACCAAAGGAGAACAGCGAGAGGCTGATCGCAGCATGCCGACTCTTCCGCACCTGGGGTGACGGCTGGGGTTACATGATGGTCGCCTCGGGGCGTGCCGAGGTGATGCTCGATGGTGCGCTTAAGATCTGGGACGCTGTCCCCGTGATACCCGTCATTAACGGAGCCGGCGGAAAAGCCACTTCGATCGGTGGCGGCGACCCGCTGAATGAATTGAATCTTGTAGCCACCAACGCAGTGCTGCACGACGAGGTGCTTCGTCTACTCCGAACGAGCGCGCGCTAAAAAGACTATTTATCCTTGACCGGCTGCTGTTTGTTCAATGTCGCAAGCAGGCGCTCGCGAATTCCCTCGTTCACAATCTTCTGACGCTCTTCGCGGCTGACAGCCGGTGCACCTCCATCGACATTGAGGGTGCCGCGACGCCGGGCTTCGTATCGAAGGAATGCACTGTAATTTCGGAGCTTCAGATGATGCACCTCTTCGTCCGTCAGCTTTCGATCGTTATCTTCGAACTTAATCTCTGAGGGCACTGCGGCAGAATTCAGTTTTGAAGGAACCGGCAGCGTTGAGGTCGTTGCGGGGGAGGAATCAGCCACCGAATCCGAGTCGAGCCGATTCTCCGTTGATGACGCGTTCGTCGATGAAGGCAAGTTCGTGTCCACAACAACGGCAGTTGTTGAGAGAGGGACAGCAGGCTGTGC
>CAYOAK010000198.1:0-7735 GCA_964401925.1 uncultured Bdellovibrionales bacterium
CTTCGAGCGCAGACTTGCTTTCCAGCCGTTCTCCACTTCGCGAAGGAATACCGCGCCGGACGTTCCGGCAACGCGGCGAGCTTCGTCCACCACTTCGCCCGTATCTTCGCTCGTGCAGCCAAGCTCCTCGAGCGTTGCCCGCGAGAGAGAGATGAGCGCGATCCGATTTTTCAGCACCAGCTCAAGCGATTCAAGCGCCCGGCTCCGTAATTTGAACTGACGAAACGGATCGGAAAAATAGAGTGCCTGCGCGACCGGCTCCGGCTCAGCGCCCATTCGAACGAGCTCCGAAGCGTCCGAGAACGCCCGAACGCCGGCATTTGAAAAACGAAACGATCCGGTATCGTCACAGAGTCCCGCAAAAAGCAGGTTCACCGCTGCCTTATCGGGCACCACACCAAGCGCCGCCGCAAGCTCAATCACGAGCGAGGCCGATGAAGGCGCGTCCCCTTGAATGAAATTAACATCCCCATACCCGGCGTTCGACACGTGGTGGTCGATCACCACTGAGCTCGCGGCATGCTTGAATAGCTCCTCGACGTCGGGCCCGAGCCGCATTTTTGTCGCGGTATCGATCGCGATGAGCAGGTCGTAGCTCCCGACCGGTGGATTTGAGCTCCAGGGTGTATCCGAGATTAACGGCTTCATGCGCTCGGGAACCCCGTCACAGAGATACGCCTGCGCCGACTTCCCCATCGATCGAAGAATGCGTGTCAGTCCGAACGAGGATCCGACAGCATCTCCATCGGGACTAATGTGCGCGGCAACGATGAGGGACTTCGCAACCCGGATCTTCTGGACGACTTCGCCGAGGCTCATGCAGCTCCGCGCTTTATCGTGTTGAGCAGAGCTTCGATGCGGCTCCCGGTCTCGACAGCTTCATCGTAGTAGAACTGCAGATCCGGAACGACACGAAGCTGGAGCTCACTGCCGATTTTCTTTTTGAGAGCTCCCTTCGCACCGACCAACGCCTCTTTCGCCGCGTCCGGCGTAATGCCGATCGCAGAGAAGTAAACTTTCGCAATGCGGAGGTCCGGAGTCATCTTCACTTCGGTCACCGTCACCGATGTCAGCCGCGGGTCATGCATGTTGAGCAGCCCTGTCGCCAGGGAGCTCAACACCAGATCCGCTACTCTCTCCTTCCGAAATGAGCTCATGATACTGCCTCAGAACATGCCGTAAAAGCGGACTTTTACTGGATGACGCGGCTGACTTCCTCAACTTTGTACACTTCCAAGATGTCGCCATCCTTGATGTCGCTGTAGCCGTCGATGCTGATCCCGCATTCGTAGCCCGCTTGAACTTCTTTCACGTCATCCTTGAAGCGGCGGAGAGTTCCCATCTTGCCTTCGTGAATGACACGGTTGTCACGCAGTAGCCGCACGAGCGCTCCACGTTGAACCGTCCCATCGACAACATACGAGCCGGCGATCGTGCCGAACTTCGGTACCTTGAATGTCTGGCGGACTTCGACGCGGCCGAGAGTCTTCTCCTTGAAATGCGGTGAGAGCATTCCGGAAAGCGCTTTCTTCACGGAATCGACTACTTCGTAGATGATTCGCGAATAGATTGCCTCGACGCCGGATTGCTCCATCAACGCGGCTGCCCGTGAATCCGCTCGGACGTTGAAGCCGACGAGCGCAGCACCTGAGGCCATCGCCAACTGCACGTCGTTCTCGGTGATTCCGCCGACCGCTTTGTGAATCACTCGCACCTTCACCTCGTCATTCGAGAGGCCGGAAAGCGCGTCGTTCACCGCTTCGACGGAGCCGTTCACGTCGCCCTTAAGAATCAACGGAAGCTCCTTCATTTCGCCGGCAGCCACACGCTGTGCGAAAGATTCGAGCGTCAGTGGTCCACCGGCAATTCCGTAACCGCCGCGAGCCGTGAGCTCCTTCGCCCTTTGGCGGCGCAGCCGTTTCTCGGCAAGCTCGCGGGCTTCCGCTTCTGACGGCAGCACGGAGAAATCATCCCCGGCGCTCGGAGGTGCGGACGCACCGAGAATCTCGACCGGAAAGCTTGGCGGCGCCTCTTGAATCACTCGTCCATCACTGTCAGTCATCGCACGAACCCGTCCGTAGACAGTTCCGGCGAGGAATGCGTCACCGCGCTTTAACGTTCCGTTATGAACGAGCACGCTCAGGACCGGGCCGCGGCCCTTATCGAGCTTCGATTCGATCACCGTTCCATAAGCCGGACGATCCGCGTTGGCTTTCAGCTCGAGGACCTGCGCCTGAACGTGGAGGTTCTCGAGGAGCAGATCGAGACCTTGCTTCGTGTGCGCCGACACCGGCACAACGATCGTCTCTCCACCCCAATCTTCGGGAACAAGACCCCGCTCTGAGAGCTGAGCTTTTACTTTCTCCGGATTCGCCGATTCCTTATCGATCTTATTCATCGCAACGATAATCGGGACACCGGCCGCTTTCGCGTGGCTGATCGCCTCTTCGGTCTGCGGCATGATGCCGTCATCTGCCGCGACAACCAGAACAACGATGTCCGTTACTTTCGCACCCCGTCCCCGCATCGCGGTGAACGCTTCGTGGCCAGGCGTATCAAGGAAGGTCACCGCTCCACCGTGCGGCAGCGTAACGCTGTAAGCACCGATGTGCTGCGTGATTCCGCCCGCTTCTCCTTCCGTCACGGAGGTCTTGCGGATGGCATCGAGCAAAGAAGTCTTCCCGTGATCGACGTGACCCATCACAGTCACCACAGGAGGCCGAAGCGAAAGCGCTTCCGGTTCGTCCTCAATCTTCAACTGACGCAGAGTTTCCTCTTCGTCATCGCTCGTATTCAGAACCGCTGCGCCGAAGCCTTCGCCCACGATGGCAGCTGTTTCGAAGTCGATCATCTGATTGACGCCGGCCATAACGCCGAGCTTCATCAGCTGTGTGATCACCTCGGTGCTCTTTACACCGATCGCCTTCGCGAATTCACCGACGGTGATCTCTTCGTTCACCTTCACGGTGCGTTTGATCGTATTTCCCGCGCTGTCGGTCGCCAGGTCTCCTTCGGTCCGCTTCGAGCGCGGCTTGCGATCTTTACGTGAGCGCCATGCGTCACGATCCCCGTCGTAATCGACGAGATCATCTTTGCGGAGAACTTGGAGCTTCTTCTTCGGACGCCGAACTTCTTCGCTCTCTTCAGGGCCGCCTTCGCGTTTCTTTCCCGGCTTCGCAGCCCGGTCGCCCGCTTGTGCAGGCTGAGCGGCGGTAGTCGGCGCTCCACCCGGACGGGGACGTGTTTCGGTCTTTCGTGTCTCCAGTCTGCTGGCCGGAAGCTCAATCCGTCCGAGGACACGCGGTCCTCCGACTCGGGCTTCCGCCGGCTTCGGTGCAGCTTCTGCTCCGGCAACAGGCTCCTGTTCGGCGGCCGGGACTACCTCTTCCGGAGCGGCTTCGACGGCCGGTGCCTCTTCGGCCGGCGCAGCGGCCTCGGCGACTTCTTCCTCTTCTTCAGCGGCAGGCATCTCCGCCATCTCTGAAGGGGCGGTTTCTTCGCGGAAGAGCGCGTTCGCGCGGGCGATGGCATCGTTCCGGCTTGATCGCTCTTGAGCGAGATCGGGCGCAAGCGATGGAATCGCCACGGTCGTGCGATTCAGCTCGCTGAGATCTATCTGTTGCGGATCGACACCCTCGGCCTGGAGGTCCTCATCGCTGCGCTTGCGCCGGCGAATGACGTTTCCGACACGCCGCTCGGTGACCGTGCCGCCTTCGATGTTCCGCTCTTTCGGCGTTCCATCGTCAGTCACGGCCTGGCGGAGAACCGACTTACGGAGCCGATCCGCTTCATCGTCCGAAAGGGCGCTGGAGTGAGACTTTCGTCCCGTTATTCCGAGGTTCTCACACAGGTCGAGCATGGCCTTGTTCTCAAGACCAAGCTCTTTTGCGAGCTCATACACACGAATCTTCGACATACTGTCTTCCTTTTTTGCCGCTCGTTACTGCGGCTCACTTCCTAAATCCTAGCCGCGCCTAAATCCCAGTCGAGGACGTGCCGCCGGCTTCGGTGAGTCAGCGCTCACACGCTGCTCGTCGAGTGAGCTTCTGAGCTTCTCTACCGCCGCAAGCTCGCGCGCATTGCGCGCATGCATTGCTGCTGCGGTAAGCAGCTCCCGAAATCCACCAGATAGCTTCTTAACTTCTCTTCTCTTTCCCGGCGGTCTTCCGCCTTGCAGGCTTGTCTCAAGCCTTCCGAGCAGCTCTTTCCGCTCCAAACACTCGAGACAAACATATGCACCCCGGCCAGGCCGCTGATGCAGCGCATCCAGCGCGACGCGCAAGCCGGCGTCGTCAGAGAGGATCACCCGCAGGAGCGATCCCTTCTCACATTCCTTCCGGCAGCAGACGCAGGAGCGGACTGGCATTTCAGACACCCCTTCATCGCTCTTCTTTCTTCTGCACCCTGAGGAACGCCTCAGTTGCACTGGCTGCCTTCTCCGCTTGCTCTGCGGAGAGACCGGTGACGTTCACGAGATCTTCAACGGAGACCATCGCGACGCTCTGAATCGTTACGTAACCATTCTTGACGAGGACATCTTTGATATCCTTGTCGAGAATTAACTGGTCGATATCGGTCAACTGCCGCTCGTCCGAGAGGTCGTAGCCGTCCGTATCCGCAAACTTCGCGTAAAGCTCCTTTGCCCCTTGCGAGATCACACTCGCCCGCTGCGCATCGAGGCCTTCGATCGCCATGAGATCTTCAACCAATGCATTGGCCACATCCTTCAAAGAGCGGTAGCCCTCCTGATAGAGGAACTCTGCTTCGCTGAGCCCGATGCCCGGGATTGACTCGAGCGCTTTTCGCGCGCGCTTCGATTCCTCTTCGGCAACAGACTCGCTCCTTACATCGATCTTCCAGCCGGAAAGTTTCGAGGCGAGCTTCACATTTTGTCCCCGCCGGCCGATCGCGAGCGAAAGCTGCTCATCGGCGACGACGACTTCCATCGAGTGCTCTTCCTCGTCGACAACAACGCGCACAACCTGTGCCGGCTGAAGCGCCCGTGCGACGAAGCTCGGTGCGTCCGGTGTCCAAGGAACGATATCCACCCGCTCACCGCGAAGCTCGGATACGACTGCCTGAACACGCGAGCCCTTGATACCAACGCATGCACCGACCGGGTCCACGCTCGGGTCATTCGAATAAACGGCGATTTTTGCGCGCTCGCCCGGCTCACGGGCGCAGCTCTTGATTTCGACGATCCCTTCGGCAATCTCCGGAACTTCCAGCTCAAAAAGCTTGCGCATGAACTCCGGGTGGCTCCTTGTGAGGATCACCTGGGGTCCGCGGCTGTTCGGATCGATATCGAGAATCATCGCGCGAATTCGATCCGCCTGACGATAACGCTCTTTCTGAATCTGTTCGCGCTCTGGAAGCGCGGCATCTGTCCGTCCGAGGTTGACGATGATCGAGCCGCGCTCGAAGCGTTGCACGATCCCGTTCACGAGCTCGCCCTTCCGGTCACGGAACTCACTGTAGATAATGTCGCGCTCAGCATCGCGCATCTTCTGAATGATGACCTGCTTTGCAGTTTGCGCCGCGATCCGCCCGAGCTCCGCGGAGCTGAGCTTTCTTCCGAGCTCGTCACCCATTTCGCAGTCGGGGTCGAACTCTTTGCGCGCTTCATCGATCGTCATCTGAGTTGCAGGATCGGCGACGTGGTCGACGACCGTTTTGAACTCCAGCACTTCGATCTCCCCGAGATCCGGATTGAACGTCGCTTCGAGATTCCGGCCGTGCCCGTAATGTTTTTTTGCTGCGCTCAACACAGCTGACTCCAGCGCTTGAACGAGGATCGTTTTATCGATCCCTTTATCGCGCCCGACCTGGCTGATGATCTGGTCGAGGTCAAATCTAATGCTCATAAGCTACTTCCTCTATATCTTTCCTATACGGGCTCTCATTCACGGCGTTCTTCTCCTCCCCCATTCTCTGCGTGGGGGTCTTCCGCTACCGAGCCTTACCGAAACTCAAACTCCACCGCGGCTCGCGCCACCTGATTAAACTTGATCATCCAGGCGCGCTTCGTCTTCTCATCACGGATGCGCAGCCGTTCATCGCTGGCCGCCTCCAACGTTCCGAGCAGCCCGCCGAGCTGCACCGCTTCACCGCTCTCCTCGGAGATCGCTTCACCGCGCAAACCGAACCGTACCCGCTCGCCGACTGCGCCGACGAAGTGATCCCACAGCCGCAGATTGCGATTCACACCCGGAGAAGAAACCTCGATTTCCGGCTCACTCGAGAGTCCAAAGTTCGGTCCCTCGACGGTGAAGTAGGTCATCAAGCGTTTGCACAGACGGGAGCAATCGCCGCTTGTCACGTTTCGCCTTGGAGCGGGCCCGGTCATTTCTTCGGAAGCCGGAGCCACTGTAGATTCGGCCGAAGATTCCGCACTCTCGGGCGCAGCGGTGATGAATACGCGAAGGCCGCCCGCTCCGAACCGTTCCAGATCATAGAGGAACACCCCCTCATCGGAGGTGATGGAGCTCAGCTCCTTCCAGATTGGATCCGTCTTCGGAATAAATGCCAACTCGAATGTCCTTTCCTGAACAACTTCACAGCCGTCGGATCACGTGGCTCCGCCAGCGCCACCGGCGATGGCAGTCCCACAAAGTGAGCGCTGCCCACAAAGCGGAACTACATCGTCCAGTGTGCTCGCGGATGAGAAATTCATCAGATACCGCAAGACCGTTGAGCAAAAACTTACAGCTCTCGGGTTCACACATTTGGGGGCGCTTACCGGGCCCCACCGGCGACGGAGCGCAAAGTAGCCGAAAACCGGTTGGGTGACAAGATTTCGGGAGTAACTTCGCAGAGATTCTAACGAAAACCTCCCGGGCGAGGGCTCAAACAACCGAAAACTTGATGACTTCAGGCCGCAGTGTGGTAGACGCGCGGCGAGACAGCAGTCCCAAATTTTGGAGAGATAGATATGAAACTTTTGAAATACGCAGTTGTCGCGTTACTCGTGACGGGTTGCGCGAAGAAGGCGGAGACACCGCGGGCGATGATGGAAAACACGCCGCAGATGACCCCGCAGCAGATGGAAGAAGCCTTTAAGAAGGCCTCGACTCCCGGTGAAAACCACCGCGCCCTCGACCCGCTCGTCGGCAGCTACAAAGTCGTCTCGAAGATGTGGATGGATCCCGCCGCTCAACCTGAAGTCGCCGAAGGAAGCGCCGATTTCAAATGGGTGCTCGACGGCCACTTCATCGAACAGAATTATCACGGCGCATTCCAAGGCCGTCCGTTCGATGGCAAGGGAACCTTTGGCTACAACAACGTAGAGAACCGCTATGAATCAAGCTGGGTCGACACCATGAGCACGGGCCAGATGCAGAGTTCCGGTCAGATTGATCCGACCGGAAAGAACCTGATCATGAGCGGCGACTATACCTGCCCGATGACGGGCCAACGGATGAAGTCGAAAGAGATCTTCACGATCGGCACCGACAAACACGTCTTTGAGATGTACCAGAAGACTCCGGACGGCAAAGAGTTCAAGGGGCTCGAGATCACCTACGAACGCCTCCCAACCGCTAAAACCGGTGCAGTGAAGAAAGCGAAGAAGATCTAACGCTTCAGACGTTTCTTCGGAAAGGGCGTGCACTCCGCAGTGCGCGCCCTTTTTTATTTTGGAGGACGCTTCGGGGGAATTTGGGGATGTGTCGAGTGCCGCTAAAAAGTCGGATTTTGAGTCAAAGACGAGGCACGGGAATTTTGAAAAACGGAATGT
>CAYOAK010000199.1:0-7729 GCA_964401925.1 uncultured Bdellovibrionales bacterium
TCGGGATTCTTTTGCGGCCCTCGTATTTTTATCAACGCAATGACGGCCACGGCGACTCCGGCTCTTTCACGGAGATGCTTTGGGAGTCAAGCGTTGCCGATCCGGATCGGTTGCTCTCCTCCCTCCGGCGGGAACAAAAGTTACTCTCACGCAGCTCGGAACACTACCGGCAGATCGGACAGGTGCTTTCGATCGCAGAGGCGGCGGTTTGGAAAGTTGGAGTTCCCGCGCTTACACCATCAAGCCGCATCGCGGCGCGAAAGAGCTGCTTCAGCGGAAAGCTCGACGAGTTTCTCAAGCAGGAGCTTGTCGGTGTGCCGACCACAACCTTAGAGTTCTATGTCGAGGATCTGGATAATCTTACCGACGATGCTTCGTCGCTCGAAAGTTTGTCAGTCTCCAATCTGACGATGCTTGAGCGCATCGGAATCTTTTCGTTGTTCGCGCCGGTTGTCTATGCGTTCTCCGCGTTTGCTTTGACCACTCAACTACAGCCCGCTTCCGCCTGGCTCGCGGCGCTCGTACCGCTCTGCGTATACGTGGGACTCGTATCCATCCTCGCATCTGACACCTATCGGAGAGCGAGCTTCTCGATTATCCTCGGCAACGAAATTCTTCGCCGGCGCGGGGGTGATGCGCCGGGTGCTTCGAACCTGCAGATCTGTCCGACCTAAGCTAGCTTCTCTTCATGCATCGCATCCTCTTGTTGATCTGCCTCGGACTCTGTTCGTCTCTCGCATTGGCCGCAGATAAAAAAGATCCGAAGGGCGGCGCGGAGCCCGCCACAGAAACGATCATTGTTCACAAGTGCCGCCAAACGGTCAGCTACACCTGGAAGCGGGTGCCCCCGAAGGTTGAGGAACCGCTTGGAGGAAAGAAAGCGAAAGCACCGCCCGCCCCCACACCTGATCCGGATCTCTACTCTGTTAATGAAGTCAGTGCGCTCACGGTGAACGGCTCAGGCTCGACGGTTGAAGCGGCAAAGACCCAACTGAGCGCGGAGTTATTTCAGGGGGAACAGCAAGCGAAAAGCATCTGTCAGGAGGAGCATCAATCCCCCGGAAGTTGCGCGGCGAAGAAGCTCGCCGGGATGGGCGGGCAGTTCGACCGGCTGGATTTCGATTCAAAGCGTACGATCCAGGCTCAGATCATCCAGGATTGTCAGCTGAACGCCGGTGTCTGCCTCACGACCAAGAGCTCCGAGCCCGTCTGTGTGGAGGAGAAGATCACCGCTCCTGCCGCGCCGGCTGCGGAAACTGGAAAAGATCCCAAGAAAAAGTAACCATGCGGTCACTGGCGCTAGTGTGTGCGCGCATGGAGTGACTCGGTGAGCAATAATTCTACGACAAAAATTCAGACGGCAATCACTCCGACTCGGGCGGAAGACTATCCCGAGTGGTATCAGCAGGTCATAAAGGCAGCGGAGCTTGCGGAGAACTCTCCCGTCCGCGGTTGCATGGTCATCAAGCCTTGGGGCTACGGAATTTGGGAAAGCACTCAGCGAGATCTCGATCGGCGCATCAAAGCGACCGGCCACGAGAACGCTTACTTCCCGCTCTTCATTCCGCTCAGTTTTCTTGAGAAGGAAGCAGCTCACGTCGAAGGATTCGCGAAGGAGTGCGCTGTTGTTACGCACCATCGGCTTGAGCACAGAAACGGAAAGCTTGTTCCCACCGGTGAGCTTGAGGAACCGCTGATTGTCCGCCCTACCTCGGAGACGATCATCGGCGAGATGTTCTCGAAATGGGTGAAGTCTTATCGCGATCTGCCGCTGCTGATTAATCAGTGGGCGAACGTTGTGCGTTGGGAGATGCGGACCCGGCTCTTTCTTCGCACCTCGGAATTCCTTTGGCAGGAGGGGCACACTGTTCACGCCGATGAAGAGGATGCGCGCGCTGAAGTGAAGCGCATGCTCGATGTCTATACGCGGTCAGTTGAAGATGTCCTGGCGATTCCGGTTATCCAAGGTGAGAAGAGCGCAAACGAGCGTTTTCCGGGAGCGGTTTCAAGTCTCTGTATTGAGGCGATGATGCAGGACAAGAAGGCCCTGCAAGCCGGAACGTCCCACTACCTCGGGCAGAATTTCGCGAAAGCCTCGGAGATCAAATACCTCAGCGAGAAGGGCGAGCTGGTCTATGCCCACACGACTTCTTGGGGAGTTTCCACCCGTCTCATCGGGGCGCTCATCATGACGCACTCCGATGATGACGGGCTGCGAGTGCCGCCGCGGGTTGCTCCGAAGCATGTGGTGATACTGCCGGTGGTCCCGAAGCCCGAGATGGAGCAAAAGGTGTTCGCTTACGCGGATGCGCTCGCAGAGAAATTGCGCGGTCAGCTGTATCATTCGGACCCGCTCATAATTCACGTAGACAAGCGGGACATCCGCGGCGGCGAGAAGAATTGGCAGTGGATCAAAAAGGGCGCTCCGATCAGAATCGAAGTTGGTCCTCGCGATGTGGATTCGGGGAACGTGGTCCTTCTGCGCCGGGACAAAGCGCACAACGAGAAGAGCATCATGCGCGCCGACGAAGTGGCGGACAAGCTCGTCGGGATCCTGGATGAGATCCAGGCGAACTACTTCAATGCGGCAAAGACTCTGCTCGAATCGAATATCCGGACGGACATCACCGACTATGAAGAGTTCAAACGGTTCTTCACTCCGAAGAATCCTGAGCGGCCGGAGATTCACGGCGGATTTGTTCGCGCCAAGTGGTGCGAAGATCCGGCAACGATCGAGATGCTCGAAGCGCTGAAGATCTCAGTACGGTGCTTGCCGCTCGATCAATCGGGGACCAAAGGGAAATGCGTACTCACCGGACGTGACGCAACGACTGACGCAATCTTTGCGAAAGCGTACTGAAGATCGCTTTGTCCGCGGTGTAACGACAGGAAGCTCTGAAAAATTCCAGTTGGTTAGTACATGAGTAACTAGCCCGGAAATTTACTGAGTAATGCCGAAACCTTGTACGGGTACTTTGCTAATAACCCGGTAAACGGCTACGCTCTAAGCGCTTTTTGGGATCGAATCTGGTTGGCCAGATCGTTCGTGAGCATGAGTGGAAGTCCACTCACGCGCTTTTGTAGATTCTTCAGTGGCTGTCGAACATTCTACACGCGGGACACATTTGATAGACAGCTATAGCTGAGGAAAACGGATGAATATCTACGTTGGGAACGTCTCCCCAAACGTCACTGAACAGGAATTGAAGGACCTCTTCTCGCAATACGGCGCGGTCACTTCGGTAAAGCTCATCAAGGATCGGGACACGGGCGAAGCTCGCGGATTCGGATTCGTAGAGATGGCTGAACGCGACGGAGCGCTCGCGGCAATCCAGGCTTTGCATAGCCAAGCTTTCAAGGGTCAGGCCCTGACGGTCAACGAAGCACGTCCGCGTGAAGATCGCGGCGGCGGCGGCGGCGGTGGTGGTGGACGCGGCGGATTCGGCGGCGGCGGCGGCGGACGTGGTCCGGGCGGCGGCGGCGGTGGACGCGGCGGATACGGCGGTGGCGGCGGCGGACGCGAAGGCGGACGCGGTGGCTACGGCGGCGGCGGCGGTGGACGTGGTGGTGCCGGCGGCGGACGCGGCGGAGCTGGCGGCGGAAACTGGCGCTAAGCGAACCACTCGCAAAACACAAAGAGAGCTCCCGGCAACGGGGGCTTTTTTTATGCCGAGAGTTTGGGCACCGCAAAACTCCGCCCCCTGAAAGGGGACATCAGGTTAGAGAGGATGCGTTACCGGGACCGCGGACGTCTCGTCCGCTTGCAAGTGCACACATTTGAACAAGGCTTGGATCGATCACTGTTCTGTTACCCATGTCCTGGCCAGAACAACCGGAAAGCGGACGAGACGTCCGCGGTCCCAGTGTGGCCGAAGTTCAGTGGAACTGCATCAGGCCGCGGTCCTTGGTAGCGGTACTACTTCTTCGTATTGCAGGACGGGTCCGTGCTGACGCTCGGATCGATGCAGAAGCCGCCGCGCTTGGGAGCTCCGCGCGTTGGGAGATTTCCTCCGGCAGGCGCAGGGCGCCGTTCGACCTCTTTCGGTGTTTCGCGAACCGGTGTTTCGCGGGGCGGAGTGGGCGGCACATGTCCCGCTTCGACGGGCTTCGGCCGGACCGGCATCTGCAGCGGCTTTGCCGCGACGGTCGTTGTCTTCGAAATTTTCTGGGCGAGGGCCGGGTTCGTGGTGTCTTTTTCCACCTCTCTGAGCAAGTTGTAGAGCATGCTCATTCCCATTCCGGTTTCATCCCGCCAGTTGTTCGGGCCCCCGAACACTCGCTTTCCATCAACACGATCGGGCGCTGTGGCTGTTACGCTATAGCTGGTTTCAGAACCGGGTTTAGAGGCTTTGAGGGTTAGCTTTCCTTGCTTCTCCTCGGCGGTGATGACGTATCCGGCTGAGACCAGTGCGGACATCTTTGAATAATTGATAGCGCCCGAGCCATCGGTATGGGTCCGGTTAAGCCGGAGAACCTCTGCACCGGCTTCATCCTTCAGCACGAGGGGCTGACGCTTCATCAGAGTGGCGCGTTGAGCAGCGAGGCTCTGGCCGCTTGCTCCGCCTTGCTCCAATGATTGTTCTGCGCCCACGGCGATGGTCTCCCTTAAGAAACGTGGCTATCCGCCCAAATTATGAGGCGGTGAAGAAGATCTGTGACCTCAATAAAAATTGCAACTTAGCGGGATCACAGGCGGGACTGTTGACTTCCCGCCCCTACTCTACAAATTGTGCGCATTTATTAGAGCTGGACCATCAAAACGAGGACCAGATCTTGCAGGGACCTGCATAATTCAGACTGTCGAAATAGCGACATGAGGCCGTGATCTATTCGCGGTCTGTCTACCGTTCCTTTCTACGTCAGATAATAGATCAAGTGTGAGAGCTGTCTCTCTTCGACGGGCAACAAGCCTGTGCTGAAGAGGCAGCGGAAGCAAGTCAGGTTTTCTCTGCAACGATGCAGAACAGTTTTTGTGGAATGAGCATGAGTTCTCCAGTTGCACGCGCATGAGCAGACCTCAGGCGTCAACGTCCGTTGGGTCCCTGAAGCAGGGATCGAACGGCCGTTGGCTCCCAGAGGGATAAGCCCAACGCAGAACTAAGGAGAACTCGAAATGAAGATGTGGATTCCGTTGAAGTCGACCAGTATTGCGGCGTCGCTGCGCACGGTGGATTTCGGTAATCAGGATGAAGTCGTGCGCTATGGCATGGGCGGGTTGTTGTTGGAGATCCATACCGCGACGAGTCGTAAGCTCAAAGTCGGGAAAGTCAACGTCGGCGAGCTGTTCGAAAATGCCGCGACGGCTCTTGAACGGCTCGGGCAATCCGGCGAAGTTTCCGGCGACGCGCTCGTGGCTCCCAAGGCACCGAAAGCGCCGATGGACGAAGATGCGTTCGCGGGACTTCTCGAAGAGCTCGGCAAGGCCGTGACGTTCAGCCGGGAAGCCGGGAAGTTCGTCCTGACGACCGACATCGCCCCGAAAGGCTATCTCGTCCAGGCAGGCGACACGCTCGAGCGTCGGACCATCACCCCGGAACTCGAGACGATTGCGAAACTCGCAACGACCACCGCCGATCTGCCCACCGAAGGACTGGAAGCCGAAGATCTGGCACTCTTGGCGGACTTTCTGGCCCAGACCAACGCCGACGAAACCGCCCACGTCCAGCGCGTCGACCGGCTGCTCGCTGTCCAGGTGCCCTAAGCACTTACAGCGCGCCAATCGCCCACTCCACTCACCCCCAACCCGCAGTACCGAAAGGACTAGGCTTCCGCCTGCCTTTCGTTTCTCCATTCAGCTCTCACACAACGATCTTGACTGACCTCATACGGCAGAAGGGAACCCAACAAACATTTATGAATTTTCCATCACCAGATACTGTCGCCGCTTTACGCGGCTATCTGTCCAAACAATCACCACAAGCCATCGCCGAAAGCCTCGGCATCTCTGAGGGCGACGTCATCCAGCACCTGGAATGGGTCGCCGCACAGATCGAGGAATACGGACCGGCGGTCGCCGTTCCGATCATTCGCCATGGCGTCAATGCAAATGAACTCGGTCAGTTCGGCACGCAATGGAAGGCCGCACCGGCTGTTGTCGGTGCCGTCACACCTCCGGCCGCTCCGGTCGCCGAGTCGACCCTCGATCAGCAACCTGGAGAGGACTTCGATCCCGAACGGGATCTGCATTATCTGCAACTCAGATTCCAGGAGCTGACCGGACAACTTCTCGAGCTCGGCGTCGATCTGAACGGCGACACCCCGGTCGCTGAGCAGATCTCCAATCTCGCGACAGCTCACCGCGACACGAAGATTGAGGCCGCGAAACTGCCCCAGCTTCAACGCGTGCTCGGCGAGATTCGCGATACCGTCGTCGCTCTCGGCTTGGACCCCGCAAGCGCCACGCCATTGGCCGAGCAGGTCGCCGCTTTCCTCGCGTCGCAGCAAGAGACTGCGGCGAAGCTCGCGGAACATGGCCAGACTCTCGGCGCCATCCGCACGCAGCTCGCCCGCCTTTCGCTCGACGATGCGGGAACCGGGACCAACACTCTGGACCAACAGGTCGATGGCGTCCTGCAACAGCTCGGGGAAGCCGCCCGCGTCCCCGGACTCGTCAAGGAGATCGAGGCCCACAATTCCAAGAAGGCGCGCATCGCCCGGCTCGAGTCGGACGCACTGGAGCTCGAAAGACTCCTGCGAGACACCGTCGGCGGCCCATACACGCTCGACGGGCTGTTCGAGTTCGTCACCCGGGCCAAGACCGTCCTCGCGACGATGGCCAAAGTCCCTGGCGCCCCCAGCACTTTTGAAGAGCTGGCTAACGCCGGCATAGCGCATCCCGCTCTTGTCGCTCGCTCCGGCGAATTCGACCAAGTGCTTGAAGCGCTCGGCGGACATCGTTGCGAACCGCCGGTCGACAAGGCTCGGCGGGTCGTCGCTGAGCTCCAAGCCGCCAAGGATACGGCGGCATCGAAAACCCTGGCGGCGAATGCCAATGCCAGGAGTCTCAGCAAGTGGAAGGCGATTGGCTGGACAGCGATTGCCTGGGCCACGATCTGGATCATCGTCGCCGCCTTGATGTGGTGGAACGCGCCCAAGTCCGAACTGACCGGCCCCACCGCCGCGATCCTCGCCAAGCCCGAATTCGCAGCAGTCGCCGGTGACGTACCGCAACCGTGGCACCTCCCGATCGAAGTGGCCGCGATGATGATGGCCGACCAAGAAGGGCTCAGCAGCTTGCTGCAAGAGCGGCTTTGGCGGCAGATGGGATACACCGGTCCGATGCCCGTGGTCGACCAGAAGTTCCGCGACGAACTCCGCCTCCTTGTCGAAACGAGATCCTCGGCATTTCTATCCGCCGAGGAGTTCGAACAGGCACGATTCGGCAAGGCGTTCATGGTCGGCACCCGTTCGACGGATGGCCCTTACCGGCTCTACATCGACGCGGTGTGCCCGGCCGCCGACAACCGATTCGGGTTCTGCCCGCGGAAGTAGGCGCGGCGAAAACCACTCAAAGTGCGGAAGCGAGCATCTCGACGTCGAGCTGCTCGCCCCGCCGGATACCTCAAAGGTTCTTTGAGGGTTCCCTTCGGCCCACCTTTCGACTCGCTACGCTCGCTCAAGGCAAGCCTTTCCATATTTCGGCACGATTACTGGGACCGCGGACGTCTCGTCCGCTTGCCGGTTTATGCATTCGAACAAGGAACAAACTAAATAGTTGATTGTTGTTGAG
>CAYOAK010000200.1:0-7633 GCA_964401925.1 uncultured Bdellovibrionales bacterium
TGACGATCTTCCGCTGAATGTCTCGAATCCGCCCGCTCAGAGTCATGCTGAGCCACCCGATGAACGGCACCGCGAATCCGTAGACAAGCACGAAAGCCCAATGCACCGTGAAGGTGTAAATGATGACGAAGACAAAGCCGACCAGGGAGGTGAAGAGCACATTGATGAGCGCTGTCACCAGCCTCTCCGTGTCAGTCTTCACTTTCTGGAGCCGTCCGAGGGTCTCCCCGCTCCGCTGGTCTTCGAATACTTGATACGGCAGCTCTAGTGAGTGAGCGAGGCCATCGGAGTAGATCTGCGCACCGAGCCGCTGGGTAATGACGTTGGTGTAGTAATCCTGAAGGTTCTTCGCGACCCGCGAAACAAACGCCGTCCCAATCGCCGCTGCGAGAAGGAGGAGAACTCCCCGAAAGAATTCCGCACGAGTATAAAGCTGCGGCTTCGAAGCGTAATCATCGATGACATGCCGAAAGATAATCGGATCGATCAGCGAGAAGATCTGGTTGATTGCCGCGAGCAAGAGCGCGAGAGCAACCAGCGGGGCGTAACCGCGGAGATATTTAAAGAGGAGCCGCATCGGGGCGTTTTAGCAGTTATTCACGCGACTAAGGAGAGTCGGCGTGTACTAAATGTAAATGGATGGATGAACGAGGATCTAACCCTAGGACAAAAAAACGCGGCCTGGAGGTTATCCAAGCCGCGCCTGTTGAAGTGCAATCGCTTACTACTTCAGAACAGCGTCTTTCAGCGCCTTGCTAGCGGTCAAACGAACCCGCTTCTTAGCCGGAATCTGAATGACTTCGCCGGTCGCCGGGTTACGTCCCATGCGAGCCTTGGTCTGACGCACCTGAATCTTTCCGATTCCGGGGAGCGGAACACGGTAGCCCTTCTTGAGAGCGGTCTGAATCATTCCTGCGAATGCCCAGTAGATATCCTTTGCAACGCGCTTGCTGTCCATAGCGCAAGCAACTTGCACTGCCTCATAGAACTCGGCTTGGCTGTATTGCGTGCCGTTCTTGGGCTTCATTGTTTTAACCGGCGCCTTTGCCGTGCTCTTGGATTTTGCTGCCACAGCTGGTCTCCTGAATCTACGTTTTGTGAACTTTGCGGCTTAATTTTTTTTGCCCGTTCTCACGGGTTCGAAGGACTCTCATACACCCCTCCAAAACGGATGCAAGAGCGAATATGGGCATTTTTAGGGCATTTTTGCGTTATTTCGGGGATTGACGCGCCATTCGGTCGCAGAAATTACACTCTTATTTCCGCGCCGCTCTCCGTTCGATCCGCTGTGCATCGACCGCGGAGAGAACGGATCGCTCTACCGGGAGGGGCTCGCCGCAGATCTCAGCGGCTAAAATCTCGGCGCTCAGGAGCGCGCTAACCCCTCCGCGCGAGCCGTGACCGAGTGAGACAAACAGCTCACGCCCCGAATCATTCCATCGACCAACGAAGGGAAGTCGATCGTATGTCGAGGCTCGAACGCTCGCGCGCATCGAGGAGATGGACGCGGGAGCATCTGGAAAATAGGAGCTCCAAATAATAGAAAGCTTTTCTCTCCCCTCTTCCGTCGGTTCAGTATCTTCTTGATCGCGATGATAGGTCGCTCCGATCATATGCCTCCCCTCGCCGGCAGGAAGGACATAGCCGTCGCCACAAAGAACGGTTCGCAACCGGCCGGATTGCGAAGTGGCGGACACAAACGCTACCTCGCCTTTTAATGGGGTAATCGCAGCTGCGATACTCGCCGGAAGATCTCCTCGAGCGGCTCCCGTTGCAAGCACGAGAGTTTCGTTGCTCTCATAACGTTCAAGCGATCGTGCTTCAATTTTCTGTCCTGCCAAAAGCGCTTCGCAAACTCTCCGAAGGCTCAACGTTCCGGCGAGAGGAAAGTACATCGCGTCCTTCTCCACCGGAACTCCGCAGAGCGAGCCCGCTTCGGCTGCACCAACGCGCTGAAAGAACTCCGATGGAAAGCCGTATTCGGCCAACTGATTCATCAGCTCGGATTGCCGCTCCCGAAAGGGCAGGTAGAGCGCACCGCATTGGCTCCACTCGATACCGAGCTCCTTCAATCGGGCCAGAAGGCGGAGAAATCCCGCCAGATAGAATCGATGACGCGGGTCTCGCTCACCCGATAGGTAAGGGAGAACTGCCGCCAAGGCGTTCCCTGAGGCACCCGTTGCGGGAGCACCTGCTGGGTCCGAAATCGTTACTCCGATTCCTCTTCTCCTCAGAGAGTCGAAAACGGCGCACCCGGCGATCCCTCCCCCGGCGACGGCGACACTCCGAACCGGGGGGGGCGCTTTTTGTGGTGCCCGCGACCTCGCTAAGGCCCTGAGCATGTGGCGCTTCACTCCAAAGCCCGGTGCCTTTTGAACCTCCCATCCGAGCGCCGTCATCCGTTCACGCACAATCGAGGCGACGGAATATGTCGACGCTGTTGTCTCTGAGTGCGAGAGATTTGAAATCCCTTGCAGCACATTCACTGACCAGAGCTCCGGATTGCGATCCGGAGCAAAGCCGTCGAGGTACCAGGCATCGACGCTCGCCACCGTCTCCGGCAATTTGGACTCTGCATCTCCGAAGTTCAGAAACAGAGTTGTGCGATACTCCGGGAACGAAACCGGATGGAGCCCTTCGACGAGGAGCGGATATCGGGCTGCGAGCAACTGGGCTGCGGGATCGCCCGCCCCAGAGATCTTCTCGAGCGCTGCTTCCAGATCCGCAGGTCGCAACGGATGCAGCTCATAAGAAAGAAAAAATAGTTGCGCCCCCGGAGGTGACTCCGCGATCCACCTCTTCATTGTGAGAAGGAAGTTCAACCCGGTGCCAAAACCCAGCTCACCAACGACGAATCTCGGTGAATTCCGGAATCGATCAGGCAGCGAGTTTCCACCGAGAAACACGTGCTCGCTTTCCGCGATTCCGCCATCTCGGGAAAAATAGCGATCGCCAAAGTGTGTCGAATGCAGCACGTCCTCCGCCCAGTGGATCTGGGCGGGGACGATCGGGATCGGCGCGTGAGAAGCAGCGCGCATATTCTTAGCCGCCGCCCTCAGCCCTACAGATAACGCTCGAGGTATTTGAACTTCGGCGTCAGCTCACCGTTGTAGACGATCGTGCCGCGTTGAAGCTCGGTCGAGAGTCCGCAGTGCTCGAATGGCTTCGTCAGATCCATCTTCAATACATATGGAAGACGCTCAACAAGCAGCTTCGAAAATTCATCCGACACATCCGCCGCAAGCTCGCACGGAAGATTGTCGATCGACATCACCGTCGGGCCATCCCAAGAGATCTTATCCTCGGTCTGCATCTTCGCGACGTTGTACGTAAACGCCGGATCATCGATCGAAGTTGCCTTCGTCGTAAATTCCAACGTCCCATCCAGATCACAGCTGATATCACCCACGATCCAGGGGAGGTCATCCGCACGACGTTTCACAAGGTCCAGCGGGAGCTGACGCGGATAGCGCTCATCCCAATAGGCGCCTTGCAAAAGCATATCGAACTTGCCGAGGAACCGTTCAAAGGTGCTCTCAAACAGTTCACTGCCCTTTTCTAAATAGGTCTTGAAATCGAATGGCCGTCCATCCTTTGCACGCACCGTCTCCGGTGCGTCTACGATTGAGTACCAGGGCCCCGCCGGCACTGTCGCCTCATCAAGCTTCGAGGCGGCAAGCTGAGGAACGCCGAGGAAATCGAGCACGGTCTTACAGCCGATACCGACGTTTCCGTTTCCAACGATAAGAATCCGTAGCGGCTCCTTTAAGGGAGCGAGCGCGCGTGCAGCCTCTTCGAGACTCGAAAGCCGTCCGTATTGCCACGGCTGCTTCAACGAAGTGAGGACGCTCGGCTTTCCTTTCTGCGCGATCTTTTGTGCCGCAACGCGAAGCGTTTCAACCGTGCCTGACATTCCGGCAAACCGGCTAAAACAAGCTGCGATCCGTGTTCCTTTGTCGTCGACGATCGGTTCGTAGTCGATGAGCGAAGCGCGGCGCTCGAGGAACGTGCGCAGCAACTGCATGTTGTACGGCTGACCCTTAATCACGTGAGCGAAACCAAGATAGATCTGTCCGGGACGAATGCACTCGACGAGCGGCTCTTTGATACCGGCGACGATCGTCGAGTCATCGGTGTTTGGAACGATCGAAGCACCAGCCTGTTGATACTGCTCTGCCGAGTAGATCCGGACCGGGCTCTCTTCAACTGCAACTTTCACCCCTTGAGAGGTGAGCTGCTGAACAGCGTCTGGATTGAGGGGCGTTCTACGCTCCCATTTACTCTTCGTTTCCTTCCGAATTGCGATGCTATGCATACGACTCCTGTTTTGAAATCTGTGAGCGGACAGCGGTCTCTGCAACCTTCATACAGAAAAACCGTGTCAATTTCACCTAGGCGAAAGGAGCACCTCCCCGGAATCCCTTGCAGGACCCAGGGAGGTGTCGGAGGCCGACGAACGTGGGCTTAGTGCACCCACTCAGCGAGATAGGCGTAACGCGGAGTGAGTTCGCCCTTCCAGGTAATGAACGCGCGGCTGAGCACTTCATCGGCGCCGCAGCGATCGAACGGAGCATCCATATTCAGTGCCGCGATCTGGGGCAAGTAGGTCGTGAGCCCCACCGAAACGGTGCGCGAGCAGGTGATCGGAATCTGCGCCGGCAAAATGTCGACGGCGGTGACGACGAGGCCTCCGGCGTGGATACCGAGAAGCACCGTGTCGGTTTCCGGAAAGTACGTCGACACCGGTTCTTGAACGGTGTTCTCGTCCTGCGTGCAGTCCAAGCTGCCGCGCAGGTCGCACGTCACATCCGAGACGACCAGGGGAAGCCGGTCGAACTGGCTGCGCATCAAGTCGCGCGGCAGCAATTTCGGATAGTGCTCCTCCCAGTAGGGGGTGTACACCAGCAGGTCGATGAAGCCGAGGAAGCGCTCGAACGTGTTGCGGTAGCGCTCAGCGCCGTACTTCCGGAACTCGCTCTTGTTATAAGCGCCGCCCTGGATCCGCTCGACGGTGTCTGGAGTACGGAGGACGCAGAACCAGGGGCCCGGCGTCGACTGCACCTCAGACGGCTCAATCTCGGGGATTCCGAGCCAGGTGCAAACTTCCCGGGCGCCTTGGCCACACTTGCCCGTTCCGACAATAGCAATGCGGATCGGCTCGGTGATTTGCCCCAACGCGGCGAACTGCTCCTGCAGGAGCTCGGCGGTTTCGAACGAGCCCGGCCTGGGAAGCTTGCTGAACACGGTCGTTCCGCCCGCCTCCGCCACTTTCCGGCCGTAGATCGAGAGGCCGTTGACAGCGCCGGCCATCCCCGCCTCCACCGAAGTGGTGATGGGCTGCGAACCGTCGGGCAGCTTCAAGAGCTCGTAGTCGCAGAACGACATCCGGCGCTCCATTCCCACGCGAAGGTACTCCCGATTGTGAGGTTGCTTTTTGTGCGCGTGGTGGAAGCACATCGCGATCTGGTCTTCGTGCATGCGCCGCTGCGTGCCATCGCGCATCTCTTTGATGCCGGCGAGGATACGATACCCCTCGACCGTTCCGACGATTGGCAGGCCCCGGTCCGAATACAGTGAATCGGGAAAGGCGCGTTGAGCGGATGACTGAACGGCAACGTTCAGATTCATTCCGGCCAATACCGCGGCGGCTTCTGGTGTAAGCGCTGTGCGGCGTTCGCCCTTCTTAATCTCTCCAACAACCAAAATGCTCATTGGTTACTTCTCCTTCCATCTCCCCACATGCGTGGGTTTCTAAAACGCTAATGAGACCGGCTGTTCCGGCTGGGAGGGGAGGGCCGCCCGCAACGGGAACAGTGAGATCGTCTGCCGGATGGAAAGAGAAAGGAGCTGCCGGACTTTTACTGGAAAGAAGCTGAGATCTCGATAACTTAGAGAACTATTACGAAATTCGATAGGTTTTTGTTATATATATAACATGGCATCGGTTCAAACTGTCGTCAGAGAGCTGATCGAGCGCAATCCCCTCCTCCGCTCCGGACTCAATCAACGCATCCTCAACCTGAGTCAGGTGGCCGAGGCTTTGCGTCCGCAGGTCAGAGCGCACCTTCACAAGCGCGTTTCGAAAGCCTCAATTCTTGTCGCGCTCTCACGGATGCAAGGCGAACAAAGCAAGACGAGAAAGTTCGCCGAGCAGAATTTCAATGTCGAGACGTTAACGGTTCACTCCTCACTCAATCTTATAACTATACCGCTCACCACTGACACACTCGACGCGGCGCTCGATCTGCACAGACTCGCGACGAGCGAGAAACGTTTCTTTACGATGACTGAGGGCCAGCGAGAATTGACTGTCATCACCCACAAGAGCTTTGCAAAAGCGTTGCTCCAACTAAGTGGGACAGAGAGCAAAGCGGCGATCTTTCAGGTCGGCGCAGTAAGCGTGACCTTTACGGAAAAATACGCGCGTACTCCGGGATTCTTTTACTTCATCCTCCAGGAGATTTATCTGCAGGGATTGAACATCATCGACATTGCCTCAACCGGTACAGAGCTTTTTATCTTTCTCGATGAAAAAGACGTGAAGCTTGGATTCAACACCCTATTCTACCGGTTCGGAGCTGGGCGCGATCTGCCCGCCGCCGATTGATTGATTTGGACTAAGAGGTACTCGGTGGGGAAAGGAAACATTCTCGAAAACCGTTTCGTCTGAAGATCGAGCCGCGATTTATTGCAGGAGTTTCTCCTTCAGCGCTTGTGTCGACGGTGGACGGTTCCATCCAAAGCTTTCGCTCGCGCCGGTGACGACCGGAAGGAGGTCCAGCAGCAGGTCTCGTGCTGCGCACCGCCTTCCATCGAACCAGGTGACACGCGCTTCGATGCCGGCTTTAGCAATCGCCGCGAGGTTCTCTTGCAGCGCCGTGAACGGCACCTTCGTGGCAATGAGCTCTCCGGCTAGCTGCTCGCGGAGGCCCAGAACGAGTCCGTAGAAGAGCTCCGCCATCAAAAGCACGTCGTCCGGCGGGACGGCCGGAAACAGTCGAACTTCGAGCCGCCAGTGATCCACGTCCGGGATCAACCGGAGCCACGGCCACATGTTCTTCACATGACGGCGAAGCATTCCCAGGTCATCCAGCGCATCCAGATCCTCGCCGAGATGCAGAAACGGAATCTCCTCGACGTAATGATCAAGAACTTCGAAGATCGAAGTGACATAGCCAGGGCCGTAGAACACGCGGCCCCTTCCGGCGTCATCGAGCATCTCCCAGATCGGAACGCGATATTCGGCGTAATCTTCACGTCCGAGGAAACGGCCGGAATTGCAGAATGCCGCAAGGACGAGCGGGGAGACCGCCGCGATGATGTTGTACACCTCCCCCGCTTCCCGCTCGCAGAGCGGGAGCTGGAGATGAAACTGGGTGGAAGCCATCGCGGTCGAAACTGCCACGGAGGTCGGCTCGAAGGTTCCGAGGAATTGATTTCCCGGGGTCGTGCGAAACGTGTCCCAAGCGCTCTTCCAAGCGGTATCCAAGAGGCCCATACGGGGCACCGGGTAAAGAGCCTCACTGACCAGATTCGCTGGTACGAGTTCGCGTGGAATGCCGGTAAACAACAGTTCGGCGCCCGCATTAGCGGCGGCAGCGGCGAGAAGAGCAGTTCTCACTTTAAGCTCCCG
>CAYOAK010000201.1:0-7630 GCA_964401925.1 uncultured Bdellovibrionales bacterium
TAGCTGTCGGCGGAACCTCGGGTGGAGGCAGCGTGAGTGGGGACGGCCGCTGGGCTGCGATCCAGTCATCCGCAACAAACTTGGTAGCGAACGACACGAACGGAGTTGCCGACATATTTCTACGTAACAACATGACTGGTGAAATAACTCGAGTAAACACGGACGCCGCCGGCACCCAAGCGAACGGATCGAGTTTCATGGTCGATTTTTCCGGCGACGGACGCTACCTCTGCTTCGGTTCCGATGCGACCAACCTCGTTGCCGGAGACACAAATGGAGTGACGGACTTTTTCCTGAAGGACCTCCAAACCGGCGCCATTCAGCGAGTTACTGTCGATTCAAATGGAGTAGAAGCAAACGCAGCGCCGCAAGTCTCCGGAACAATGTCGAGTGACGGTCGCTACATTGCGTATGCTTCAGTCGCAACAAACCTTGTCGCGAACGATACAAATGCCCAGATGGATGTATTTGTTCGCGACACCGTTCTCGGAACAACTCGCCGCGTAAGCGTTGACGCTCTGGGCGCGCAGGGCAATAACGCGAGCGCGCGTGCGAGTATGAGCGATGACGGCCGATTTGTCGCCTTCACATCGGGCGCAACAAACCTAGTTGCGGGCGACACGAATGGTTTCAACGACGTCTTCATCTATGACATGATTACTGGAGCTCCGACGCGTATCAACGTTGCTGCCGACGGAACACAAGCGAACGGAAATGCGAATCTCGCTCAATTGAGCTCCGACGGGAGATATGTCTCTTACGCTTCGGATGCGACGAACCTTGGATCTTCCGACACGAACGGCCTGTCGGATGTCTACATGGCGGTAAACACCGCCGTGTCGACGACGCTTGGGTTTACTTCTGGAGTAACGCCATTGGTCGGCCTGACTATCGGCACGCAGGCAACGGCCCTTGCCGCACTTAAGACGCTCAATACTCATCTTACCGAGCTCAATTCCGTCGCCGGAGAGATAGGAAGCACCGTGAGCCGATTTCAATTCGCGCGCGCAACAATGACCATTCGGACTGATAATGTGTTCGCCGCGGCGAGCCAAATCCTTGATGTTGATGTGGCAACAGAATCATCAAACCTCACGAAGAACGGAATTCTACAACAAGCCGGCTCAGCCATTCTCTCCCAGGCAAATATTCAGCCTCAGATAGCATTGCAATTGTTGAGTAACATTTAGCGCGGTTCCCGTACGGAGAGTCCGGTCGCTCTGATGCCGGGCTGCTCATTTCGCTTCGTCTGCTATTTCGGAAATTAATCGCTTGGAGCGAGACGCTCTTGCCGACATTTCCGAGCAGGATGCCCGCCGCCCGCGCCTGAAGAATGTCGATGACATGGCGCTGAGGCCTGTGGCGTGGAGCCCACTACCTTCTAGCTCCTCATGAGGAGAATCAGATAGGCCTGCGTTTCTAAAAGCATCCCGTCTAGCGTTGTCCCCCAATCTGTCTCAGAGACAGATCCGGCCCGGTCCGATGTGCGCAGTGACTGCAACGAACGGAATAGTAAGCGCATTGTTGGCCAAATTTGGCAGCAGCTGGTGGGGAGAATCAGATAGGCCACCGTTTCTGACAGCAACCCCTTCAGCGCTGTTGCTCCGATTTGTCTCGGAGACTGGATCTCACCCTCTCAGAGTCCGAGGTGGCTCTTGTCACCGAGGCAGGGCGGTACTTTCCCTACTAATTTCATCCGCTGGACCGTTCAATGGCCCGCAACACTTGCAGATCCGGAGGAGTCGCGAGGCACAAGATATGGGGCTGTGCTATGCCTCTTGGCCCTATATATTGTGTTTTGCCGCCTCCGCGGGGAGTGCGGCGGGTGAGAAGGAATCGTTGCCAATCGCGGAGGAGGCCATGAATCAGGAAGGGGCGGCAGAGCGGGTATCGGAGAGCGGGCTGCAGGAAGCTCGTTCGGGCAGCAGCAACCCGAAGGTCGAAAAGAATACGCGCGAGGTCGAACTCCGATCGAACGGACTTCACCTCTCACGGAAGTTTACGAGGAGCGGCGAGGACCCCTCTTCGGCGGTTCAGTGGGTCCGGCGTGACGCTGTGATCTGGAACGAGAAGGGACGGAAGATCTTCGAACAGAAGAATGTCGAAGTCCCGGAGAGCTGGTCCCAGATGGCGACGAACGTCGTTGCCTCAAAATATTTTCGCGGTGCTCTCGGGTCTCCCGAGCGGGAGACGAGCGTCAAGCAGCTCATCGATCGCGTGGTCGACACAATCTCCCTCTGGGCTGTCAAAGATCGCTATTTTTCAACACCGGAAGTTGAACAGAGCTTCCGCGATGAGCTGAAGTTCGTGCTGGTCAGCCAATATGCCGCGTTCAATTCTCCTGTCTGGTTCAATGTCGGAGTCGAGGCGCACCCGCAGTGCAGTGCCTGCTTCATCCTTTCCGTCGAAGACACCATGGAGTCGCTCCTCGATCTCCAAAAGGCGGAGGCGAAGATCTTCAAATACGGCTCGGGTGCCGGGTCAAACCTCTCGAAGATCCGTTCAAGCCGCGAGGCGCTGAGCGGAGGAGGGGTCGCCTCCGGCCCCGTTTCCTTCATGCGAGGCTTTGATGCCTGGGCCGGCACGATCAAAAGCGGTGGAAAGACCCGCCGTGCGGCAAAGATGCAGATTCTCGACGTAGACCATCCGGACATCCTGGATTTTGTCCGCGCAAAGAAAGTCGAGGAACAAAAAGCCTGGGCGCTGATTGAGGAGGGATACAACGGCGGTTTCAACGTTCCCGGCGGAGCGTATGATTCGGTCTTCTTCCAGAACTCGAATTTGAGCGTTCGCGCCTCAGACGAGTTCATGACCGCAGCCGCTGAAGGCCGCCCGTTCTCGACAAAGAAGCGCACCGACGGCTCTACGTGCGAAACTCACGATGCCGCTTCGATACTGCGCGAAATCTCGGAGGGCACATGGATCTGCGGAGATCCGGGCCTTCAGTTCGACACGACCATCAACGACTGGCACACGACTCCCAAGTCAGGACGGATCAACGCATCGAATCCGTGCAGTGAATACATGCACCTCGACGACTCGGCATGTAATCTCGCAAGCATCAACTCGGTGAAGTTTCTCAACGCTGACGGAAGTTTGGATGTCGAGCTCCTCGGCCATGTCGTCGATCTCCTGATCACGGCGCAGGACATTCTCGTAGAAAATGCGAGCTATCCGACGCCGAAGATCGGCCGAAACGCCGTCGCCTTCCGTCAGCTTGGACTCGGATTTGCAAACCTCGGAGCCCTCCTGATGTCGCTCGGCGTTGCTTATGATTCCGACGAAGGGCGCTCAATCGCGGGCAGCCTGATGGCAATCATTTGCGGCCGGGCCTATGGCCAAAGTGCAAAGCTCGCCTCGGAGCTCGGACCCTTTGAGCACTTCCCGGAAAATCGGGAGGAAATGCTCCGTGTCATCGAGAAGCACAATGCCGCGCTGAGTGCACTGCCGTTGAACTTCTGCACGGAGCCGCTTGTCTCTGCCGCACGAGCCTCCTGGGACGAGGCGCTCCGGCTCGGGCGCGACTTCGGATATCGAAACTCTCAGGTCACGGTTCTTGCACCGACAGGGACAATCGCCTTCCTCATGGATTGCGACACAACGGGAATCGAACCCGATATCGCTCTGGTGAAGTACAAGAAGCTCGTCGGTGGCGGCATGCTGAAGATGGTGAATCAGAGCATCCCGCGGGCGCTTGAGCGCCTCGGATATTCCGTCCAGGAACGAAAGCAGATATCGGCCCACGTGGAAGAGCATGACACCATCGAAGGAGCTCCAGGCCTGAAGACGGAGCACCTTCCGATCTTCGACTGCGCCTTCAAACCGCTGAACGGTTCTCGAACGATTCACTACAAGGGGCACCTCCGGATGATGGCCGCATGCCAGCCGTTCGTCTCAGGAGCAATCTCGAAAACGGTGAACCTTCCGGAGAATGCAACAGTAGAGGAGATCTATCAGACCTACCTGGAGGCGTGGCGAATCGGACTCAAGGCGATCGCGATCTATCGGGACAACTCAAAGCGTTCGCAGCCGCTCGCGACCTCAAAGGGGGAGACGAAGAAAACCGCGGGCTCTGAAAGAGAGCCAGTGAGGAGAAAAAAGCTTCCAGATGAGCGGCAATCGATAACCCATAAGTTTCAGGTCGGCGGCCATGAGGGATACATCACCGTGGGCCTATTCGAAGACGGCACTCCCGGTGAGATCTTCCTGACAATGGCAAAGGAGGGGTCGACGATCTCCGGTATCATGGACGCGTTTGCGACGAGCGTTTCATTCGCGCTCCAATATGGGGTGCCCCTCTCATTCCTTGTTCAGAAATTTTCGCATATGCGATTTGAGCCTTCGGGCTTCACACCGAACAAGCAGATCCCGTATGCCAAGTCGATCCTCGACTACCTGTTCCGGTGGTTGAGTGCGAAGTTCCTATCCGCGGACGACCAGAAGGCGGTCGGAGTGCTTCTCGAGGAGGTGCCGGGCGCCGTCCCACCGGCGCCAATCGCCTCGACTCGCGCATTGGGATTCGATATCCAGGGTTTAGCTCCCAACGCCCCGGATGAAATTCGGGGTGGGATAACCTTCTCTCTCAGTGATGATGCTCCGCCGTGCAGCACCTGCGGGTCTTCGTTGATGGTTCGGCAGGGCTCCTGTTACCGATGCCTGAACTGCGGAGCTCAAGGGGGCTGTGGCTGAGGAAGATGCTCGATAGCGGTCTTTCTCGCGAAATCGTCCCGTAACTCCCTGAAATCCCTAACGATATGTGGACTATAGAGCACAGTCTATTCGGCCGATTTTAACGAGATGATGTGTCCCCTCGGATGGGGACGGAACTCTCAAGGATGGGAACGATGCCGATTACGATCGGTTCAAATATCGCATCGCTTCAAGCGCAGCGTCGTGTCGGTGAGGTGACGCGGGATCTCTCGAAGAGTTTTGAGCGGCTCTCGTCCGGGCTCCGGATCAACCGTGCGAGTGACGACGCTGCCGGACTTTCGATCGCCTCTTCGCTTCAGGCGGATGTTCGCATCTACAGCCAAGGAATTCGAAATGCCAATGACGGAATCTCGGCCCTAGCAATCGCCGAAGGATCCATGCGCGAGCTATCGGCGATCATGTATCGGATCATTGAGCTCTCGGAACAATCTGCGAACGGAATATATGGGGCTCCTCAAAGGAGCGCGCTGGATAAGGAAGCCCAGGCACTTCGAAGTGAATACGCCCGAATAGCCGCTACGACTTCCTTCAATGGGATCGCCCTTCTGAATTCTGCCTCGACGGAGATCGGAATTCAGGTCGGAACTTCAAGCGCTTCAAGCTCTCAGATCAATGTCGAGATGAGCGGCGCCACGTACAATGTCGGGGACGGGACGTTCGCGACTACTCCCACAGCTTTTATCGGAACAGAGGTGGAGGGAATAGCGGTCGGGGATCTGAACAACGACGGATTCGATGACTTGATCACCTGGCACAACTCGTTCGGAGACGGGGGGATCTTCCTGGGAAACGGTAACGGAACCTTTAAGGCCGAGATCGTTGCCGCGTTAAACACTCGAGGAAACGGCCGGGGAGTACTTGCAGATGTCACGGGCGACGGGAGCCTTGATTGGGTAAGTCCTCTTTATGATCAGGTGTCAGTTGCGATCGGAAATGGAGATGGGACGTTCAAGCACGGTGTTCAATATGAGCTCGTCAGCGGCGGCTCCTCCTTAGGGACCGATGTCGGAGATTTTAACGGTGACGGCGCGATGGATATCATCTCCGATGACAACGGCGTGCTGTTCATATCGCTCGGAAATGGCAATGGAACCTTCAAAACGTTTACTTCTTACACGGGTATTTCAAGCGGATGGCAGGCGGTGGCCGGAGATGTAAACAACGATGGACGCCTCGACGCAGTCATGTCCAACGGGGACGTATTTCTCGGAAACGGAAACGGGACGTTTCGCCTGGGACAGGCCTTGTTCAATCCCGCGTATCGCTCACCGCATCTTGTCGATCTCAATAGTGATGGCAATTTGGATCTCATAGGAGCTGATGCATTCTCGTCAGCTGGAGTGCTGCTCGGAAACGGCGATGGAACGTTCCGAATACAGACTGACTACGAAACGGGAGACCAAGATTTCAACCAATATGTACTTGATGTGGGAGATTTTAACGGTGATGGCGCGCCGGACATGGTTGTCACTGCGGGAGGTGATAGCGCACTCAGTGTGCTCCTGAACAATGGAGATGGAACCTTCAAGGCGAGGACCTCATACACGACGACGGTGTCGACCGCGGGGGTGGCTGTCGGCGATCTGAATGGAGACGGTGTGCTCGATATTGCCGCCGCTGAGTACGACGGCTCTGAGACCATTAATATTTTCTACGCGAACGCTACGACCCAGGCCGGAATGTCGGCATTCTCTCTCACTACGGCTTCCGGGGCGCGTGCTGCGCTAACGGCTGCTCGCCAAACATTAAGCGAGCTATCGGCGAGCATCGGAACTATTGGCGCAGCGCAAAGCCGGCTCGAAGTTGCGATTGCAAATTCTTCAATCTCTCACCTGAACTCAGAATCAGCAGCGAGCAGAATCATTGACATCGACGTCGCGACTGAGTCTGCGGAAAGCGTTAAGCGAACGATCCTTCAACAGGCGGCGGCCTCGGTTCTCTCCTTGGCGAATCAGCAGCCGGAGATCGTTTTGGGCCTCCTTCGATAAAGCCGCAACGAGAGCTTTTTCGAGGCTCGGCCGTTTTAATCCGAGGGGCGGAAGGAAGGGGCAATGACTACTTGAGTGAAATTCGCTACCAATCGACGGAATGAAGCTGACATCGCTCACATTCGCGTCGTTCATTTTTTTCTTTCCATCCACCGCCACCACCGAGACGTTGAACAGCAATGGTTCCGACACCGACACGATCGCGAAGATCGCCGCCGCAACGAGTGGCGACACGGTGAAGCTTCCCGCTACCGGCAGCTTCACCTGGGACGAGGAGGTAACGCTCCCAAGCTCGAAATGGCTCACACTCGATCTCAATGGCCGGACCATCACGCTTACTGAGACCTTTAGCATCCTTGCTCACCCGACCGGCAACCAGCGTGTGACGAATGGCAGTTTGATCCGCGGGAACGCCGGCGCGGTGAGTCCTTACGCCGGAATTGTTTACCTCGGCGACGACACCGGAATGGCGGGGATTCGTTTCGATCACATCTCTCTCTCCGGCCCAAATGTGCTCGTCGATATCAACGGCAGGGGACCAGGCGTCATGGATCACTGCACTTTTAACGGTCTTACCTGGGCGCAGGAGTTCATTCATATTGTCGGTTGGGGTGCGGAAAACACTTCGGGCTGGGGGAACGCCGTCGATCCCGGCAGCGGGTCTATCTTTTGTATTGAGGACAACACGTTCAATCAGAAGACGAATCAGGACGGTGTTTCCTGGATTCAGGGCTACTACGGCGCGCGCATTGCGATCAGGCACAATACCTTTAACCATATCTCGATCGACATGCACGGCACGGCGGGTAACGTTGGCGCCCGCTGGTGGGAAGGTTACGAGAACACGTTAGTCAACACAGTGGGCAGCCGAAATCAAAGCTGGGCTTTCTCGATGCGGGCAGGCAGCGGAGTGCTCTTCAATAACATCAACC
>CAYOAK010000202.1:0-7623 GCA_964401925.1 uncultured Bdellovibrionales bacterium
CCGGCAAAGCTCGGATGGAGAGGCGGGCTGGAGTGTCGATGTGTGAGTGCCGGACGGAGAGCCTCCTTGAGTTTCGGCAACCGGGTGACCTCAGCGAGATCAGCGACTGGTGGAGCAGCAGAAAATTGCTTCGGCACCTCCACGACGAGCAGGTCGAGGTCGTTGTCTGCGCGACTGTTCCGCAGGCGCGGCTTCTGACATTTCTGAAGCGCCGCGGCGAGACGAATGTCCGGATTGTGGTCGTTCACAGCGATCACGGGCCGTACTTCGGCTGGGGCGATATGCGCCATATCGACCTGATTGCGGTTGCGGACCCCGAGAGCTGCGATGCCTTCCTGAAGCGCGGTGTGCCCGCTGAAAAGCTGTGCTGCTACGGAATTCCGACGGCGTCTCATCCCGGCTATTTTGCGCCGCTCGAAGCGCGTCCGGAGGTTACGGTCTACCTCGCTGCGGGTGGATTCGGCTGGGGTGGAATTCATCGCCCCGTCGAGCAGCTCGCGGGACTTTCGGGTCTGAAGATGAAGGTCGTCTGTGGTGAGAATCCGGACGCCGTTCGTCGAGTGCGTGCGATCGCAGCTAAGCATCCGGGTCAGATCGAGGTGCACGGAAAGCTCAGTGATCCACTGCCGCTGATGGCGGAGTGTCACTTGTATATCGGCGCACCGGGCGGACAGACGATGAGCGAGGCTTCGAACCTTGGACTCGGCGCCGTCATTCCTTGGATGGGGAAGAATGGGAACAGCGCTTACTTCAAAAAGCACGGCGCCGCGCACGTGATCCCGTTCGAGGAGCTGCGGGTCGTTGTTCAGAAGTTGCTCGAGGATCGGGATCAGTTGATGTCGCTGCGTATGAACGCTCGGCGCATCGCTCGGCCGGCCGCTTCAGAGCAGACAGCCCGCCGGATTTTGGAGGTTCTGCCGTAAAGCAGGTTTCAGAAGCGGGGTGCGTGACTTTGTCACCCCCCGCCCTGGATCCTAGCGTTCGATTTTAAATTACGTGCGTTGTCGAAACCCCGGCAAACCCGTGAAGTTCCTAGAATTGAGCGGCTCAATGCGGCGTTAAACTCACACGTTCACGCCCGGTCGCCATAATATCCGGGCAATTTTCGAGCGAAGATTTTATGAGCACAATTCACGCAGAATTTTGTCTCGCTGCCTCGGGCGACCCGAAGGCGAAGATGCGGGAGCAGATCCAGCCACTGCGGGATTTAGCGGGGGGAATCGCCCTCGGAGTTCCCTCGACGCTAGAGTTTGGACGCAACATGCCAGGGTTTCGACGGGAAGACTTTCAGCCTGGCAAGGATATCCTCTACAATCTCACTCAGGCGAGCGCTCTTGGGTCGGTCAGGCCGCACGAGGTCGCTTTACCGGCGAGCCTCTGTCTGGATGAAGGTCTAAAAGACTACAGCTATGCCCTTTGGAAAAAGTCCGAAGAGCTCCAGAAACTTCTTCCCCGTCCGGCGACCCCCCAAGCTGCAAAGGCTGCACCGTTTGCCCATGAAATGTGGAGCCGGATTCAGGAAACTCCGATCGAACGCAAGCTCAGTGCTGTCCAAAGCGCGATCGAGTTCGTGAACGCATCGAAGCGGGATTAGACCATCCGATCGAAGGGATGAGGGGACACCGGGAATTCCTGAGAGCAAACCGCTATTCGTTCCGAAGCGTGCTTTTGTAGATACGCAGCGCGCTGATTTTCCCGCTCTCAGTCCGAAACAGATAGCCGACGTTTGAGCGATGTCCGAAGTCTCCGCTCCGCACGAAATCTTCGTCGATCTCAATCCGATTCGGATTCGCAGCGAAGTAACGCCCGCCGCGGCTGAAGTCCCGCGCGTCGGCGTCCCGCTCGAAATACTGAATCTGTCCGCCAGAGTAGAAACGCTCTTCGCGGCAACCGAGACGCGTCATGCGTAGGAAGCGGTTGTAGACCACGCGATACATGCTTTCCGTTCCGTTCCGGCTTTCGACCGTGGCGGTGAATGGCTTGTGCGCACGGGCCCACGACCAGAACCGCGGCAGGCGCCAGCGGGGCCAATCGAGGGAGTGGCGAATTGTCGGCAACATCGTCTTGTAATTGCGAAGAGCGTGAAGACCTTCGCGCCTCAAGATGATGAACGTTCGATTGTGATCGGAGCCGCTTCCTTTACCGTTGAGATCAGGAGCGCACACCGCGTCGACACGCTCGACGTGATCGAGGAGCGTTCCGCCGTTTGCGAGGATCGTGCGGCGAAGGCGATCGAGATGCACCGCGAGATTCAGCTCCAGGCTGCTCAGCGTGCCGACGAACTCCTCCGAGAACTCGTGCCACCGTGGCGTCGAGAGGATCTTCCGGACGGCGTCGGGCTTCTCGCCGCAGGCGCTTTCGATTTCGAACGCGCTGACCCGCGCGTGCGAAAGGACGAATAAATAGACAACCAGGGCAACCTTCTTCATTCCGGTGCCACCTCCTTGAGCCGCGATTGTGGCTAAAGGAGGGGACTAATGAACTCGTGAAGATGTGCAGAGAGAACGACGGAACTGGGAACGAGTTAGCAGAGCTGCTGCGCCGGACCCCAGTGAAGTATGCGTAAAGAAATCATGAGCGGCTTTCTGTCAACTGAGGGGTGGATGGTTATTGATGGCGGGGTTGCGGTTACTGGGTCCGCGGACGTCCCCGTCCGCTTCCAAGTGCTGGAAGCTGAGCACAGTCTGAGAAGATCGCAGTTCGAACGCATGAACCGGCAGGCGGACGAGACGTCCGCGGTCCCAGTGATTCAATAACCCAGATGGCCGTTGTCCTTGTACCAACGAAACAGTCGCGCGCATTCGTCGGTGAAGTCCGCAGCCGGTTGGAAGCCGAGCTCGGTCTGCGCTTTCGAGATGTCGAAGATACGGTGCTTGATGAAGAAGTCCGCGCGCCTGCGGTGGATTGGGGGCTCTATGCTGAGGGGGCGGCAGATCGATTCGACTAGGTCGCCCAGGAGTTGAATCGGCTTCACCGGCACCTTGAAGGGGAGGACGGAAACACCGGCAAGGTCGGCGATCGTTTCGTAGACCTCGTGGAGCGGGACCGGGCGGCGGCCGGCAATGAGATACGGCTGGCCCGAGGCAGCAGGGGTGATCGCTGCGAGAAGAAAGGACTGGACGAGATCTCCGACCCAGATCCAGTGCGTCCAGGAGTTTCCGTCCCCGATGATCGGCAGGCGCCTTCGGGCGACTCCGCGGAAGAGCTTTTTAAATCGCAAATCTCCATCGCCCCAGATCATCGCCGGACGAATTATGGAAACATCTACGCGGCCTGATCGATAAGCATGCATGACAACATTTTCTGCTTCGACCTTGCTCTCTTGGTACACGTCGCTCGGTTTGAATGGAGCGTTTTCGCTGATCGGCGTGGAGGAGTGGCCTCCATGAACGCCGTTCGTGCTGCAGTGGATGACCCGCCCGGTACCGGCGCTCATCGCGGCTTCGAGGATATTCTTGGTACCGCCGACGTTGATGTCGAAATAGACGGAGTCTGCAAACTTCGCCTCACGGAAGATCGCGCCGATGTGGAAGACGAATTTGGTGCCGGTGACGGCTGTTGTAACAGACTCGAGGTCGCGGAGGTCGCCGGGAATGATGATCGCGCCCTTTGCCTTCATCTCCGTCGCGAAGGGCTTTGTCTCGGGGTCGCGAATGAGTAGGCGGACGTCTGCTCCGAGGTCGACGAGTCTTCGGGCGAGGTGTCCACCGACAAATCCGGTGGAGCCGGTGACGAGGACCGGCTGCCCCGCGAAGTGCTCCTTCATCGGAAGGCTCCCATGACGATGGGACTGCCGGCGATGGAGGTCAGTCCGGTGACGGAGGCGATGGATTCTGTGATGCGGGAGAGGGGTGCCGAGCCGAGCTTCCGGTGGAGGCCCATGGGGAGGAAGAACTGCGGGATGGCTTGGGTTTGGAGGAAGTGGAGTCCGTAGAGGATCCGGTCAATCTGCTTCGGCGAGTGGCAGAAGTAGGGTCGGGTATTCTTCTCGATATTCCGCTTCATCTGGAAGAGGAGCGGTGAGAGCGCATTAAACCCATGCGACGCGGCGTAATCAAAGATCGCGACCCGTTTGGAGAGCCGGGAGATCTGTTCGAGCAGGGACTGGAGATTCTGAACGTGCGGGATGAGGCGGAGGGTGATCACGGCGTCGAAGTGCTCGTTCAAGGAAGGTAGTTCGGAGAGAGGGAGGACGAGTCTGGCAACTCGTCCGCGCAGGGGCGATTGCTCGAGCTTCTGCAGGCCTTCAGGGCGTGAGGCGTGGACGGTTACTTGGTGTCCGAGGGCGAGGAGGTGCTCGGTGAGTTGGAGGTGGCCTCCGCCTAGCTCGAGGATTTTGAGGGAGCTGCCGTTGTAGCGCTCAAGGAGACGGAGCACGGCGTTTCGCTGTGTTTCAAGAAAGTACGCGCCGACGGGGCTGTCGAAGCGGCGGTCGTACTCGGCTGACGCGGTGAAGATGTCCGGGTCGATGGTGTGTTCGGTGCTTTCGAAGGGGACCGGTTGCATGCGTCACTCAGCAAGGACGAGCTGTTCAACGCCCGCTGGGTGAGGTTCGACTGATTCGAGGGGGAGGAGCTGTTGATACGCGGCGAGTAGGCGCGCTTTGAAGTGGGGCTCGGAGTAGCGTTCTTGGATGAGTAGGAGTCCCCGCGCGGCCGTCGCTTCGAGTTCTGCGGCTGTGGAGCGGGCGGCTCGGAGGAGCGCGTCGGCGAGGCCGTCGACGGTGGGTACTCCGAGGTAGGCGGAGGAGTCGTCTACGATTTGGGTGTGGGAGAGGATGCGCGTCGCGACGAGGGGCTTCTTCACTGCGAGGTAGGTGTAGAGCTTGAGTGGCACGTTCTCCCCGTCCATTCGGGGGGACACGAGGATGTCCGCAACTGCGGTGTAGGCGCCCATCTCCTCGGCTGGGCGGTGGCCTTCGAAGCGGATGGAGGTGGTGATGCCCAGCTCGGAGGCGAGGGCGCGGCAGGCAGTGATCTGGTCGACGGAGCCGCCGACGACCATGAGGAGGAGCCTCTGCCCGCCGGTGTTGAGCGACTGCGCGCGCGCAAGCGCCCGGATGAGAAGCTCGATCCCCTGATAGGGTTCGAGGTTTCCGGTGTAGAGGAGCTTGGTGCGCGTCTCTGCGGCGAAGATCCGTTTTAGCTCTCCGAACTTTGCAGCGTCGACGACGAGCGCGTCGGCGAAGGGGAAGTCTTCGATCTGGTATATCGGGATTCCCGGGGCGACGCGGCGGACTTTGGCGGTGAGCGCTGAGCAGACGGTGATCGCGGCGACTGCGCGCCGGAAGAAAAAGCTCTCTATGGCTTCGAAGAGCGTCGTGGCCCCTGGGATGTATCTGAGCCAGGAGCTGCGGATCTGTGTCGGCATGCAGGAGTCAACGTCGACGACGTACGGAATTCCGCGGAGGAGTCCAACCGCACCCGCGATGAGGGCCGCCTCTTCGACTCCGTGGAGCAGGTCAAAGCGCTCTTTCGATGTGAGGCGGAATGTCGTCCAGAGGAAGATCAACGAATAGAGAATCTTCGCGAGCGAGGGTCCGATCGGCATCTTTTTCGATCCGGGGAAGCGCGGAACGCGGAGTAGTCTCACGCCGGGAATCTGGATATTGTCGCCGAACGGCATCGCGAGGAGGGTTACATCGTAACCGGCAGCTGCGAGGGTCGAGACAACAGCGCGCACGTTTATCGGCGTCCCTCGAAGGGCGAAAAACGGTTGCGGCGCTACAACGAGAACTCTTTTCACAGGGCTCCCTCTACCACGGAGGGAGCGAGGCACGAAACGATGGTCAGGGGCGAAAAATTTCTCAACGCGGGCATCGTCGGCGCGGCGCTTTTCGCTACCATGCATATGGCCCTCGGCCTGCGTTTTTCGATGGACGAGTTCACATATGCGCATGCCTCTTGGCTTATTGCTCAAGGACACCTTCCCTATCGTGACTTTGCACTGTTGCATCCGCCTCTTGTGGAGATCCTGATCGCTCCGCTCTTCCTTCTGATGGAGAGGTCGGTGTCCGTGCTTTTGGTTGGAAGAGTGATTTTCGCTGCGGTGTTTTTCGGTTCGGTCCTCCTGTTCCACCGCTGGAGCGGGAACCGCTCGGGAATGATGTTTCTGCTGGCGATCGCTTTCGGAGTGTTTCCAACCTGGATGACGGAGCTCCGCCCAGATTCGCTCGCGCTCTTTCTGAGTCTGCTCGCGATTTGGGCAGTCGATAAGGAAAGGATCTTGCTCGGAGCAGTGCTCCTCGGACTCGCTGCGTTTACGAGTGAGAAGGTTGCCATCTATGGACTCGCTCTTCCGATCGGAATGGTTTGGCACGAGAGGGATCTCCGAAACGCGTTCCGGTTCTCCGTCTTCGCGTTCATTGTCGCATGCATCTGTTACGCGTTGACGGCGGCTGCGGTCGGGATCGGGCCGTTGTTCGAGTTCTGGTTAGGTTGGGAGATTCGTCACGAGCGGGAGTATCTGTACCGCGGAGCGTGGTCCCAGCTTGCTCCCGAAGCAGATGCTTGGGGATTGTACTCATTGCTCGCTCTGGCCGGGATCGTTGCCTGCTTTCGAAAGGGGATGAGCTTGGTGGAGAGGATGCTCCTCTGCCTCCTGGTATTGGGGTTCGCCTCGTATGCGATTCAGCGGGGGCCGTATGCCTATAGTCTGCTCCCCTTTGTCGCGCCGCTCGTTTATTTCGCTGCGAAATCGGCGGAGCCGTTTCTGCAAGAGCGCTCCACGCGAATCCTGGGAGCTTTCATTATCGTGGCGCTTCTTATTCTCGCTTTTCGACCGATCGCGAACCATGAATCGAACCGCGAACAAATTGTGATGCTCAACAATATGGAGCGGCTCGTTCCGCCGGGAGTGTGCGTTTACGACAATACCGGTACCGCGGTGAATCGCCCGCATGCGAGATTCTTCTTTTTCACAGACGCACTCATGCGAAAGCTCCAGTGGAATGAATTAGAGGTTCAGGCGCCGAAAGATATCGTGAAGAAGGGCTGTACTGCGATGATCATCGATCGCAGATTCTTTGAGCTTCCACCGGCGTTACAGACCTGGCTCCGGAATTACTTTCCGCATTGCGACGGAGATCTCTGTCTTAATTCTCGGGGTTGAGAAACCGGAGCAGCACTGGAATATCATCGATCGGAACATCGACGAGTGTCCCGGTGATGGGTTTCGATCCCTGCAGGAAAGATTTGCCGCCCACCTCTTTGATAATTTTGTTTACCGCTTCAACGGTTGTGTCGCTCAGGTGGACTGAGATCAATCTTCCCGTGTTCGGAAGAATCGGCATGGAGTCCTTCGGCCCAACGATGATGAACGTGGGACCGGAACGCAGAAGTGTTGCGCCAATCCCGGAACAGATCGCCTGAAGAGCAGGCTCGAGTCCCTTAACCTCAATCTTTCCGACCTCCTGATTCTGTAAGGTCGGGGAGACCACGACATTGCAGCCGGTGACCTCACGGGCGAGCTGTCCGAAGTTTTTCAGAGTCGCAGAGTCGACGACCTCCTCCCACTCAAGCGGGCGGCAGTCGGCAAGCGAGAAAGCCGGTGCGCAGAGGAAGAGCAGAGAACTAAGTGCTTGAATGAGGCGCATCGTCATTAGTAGGCTCTGCCCGGTTCACC
>CAYOAK010000203.1:0-7589 GCA_964401925.1 uncultured Bdellovibrionales bacterium
AATTATTGGAAAAATCGAGTCCTCGAGAAGATTATCTCCCATTTCGCGAACCTCCTAAAACATATCCGTTTTTCGACAGACCCCTGGTAGTAAAATAACCCGCTAAATAGAGCGGGAGGTAGATCGGAGCAAAGAGGAGATCATAGGTATTTCGCTCGAGCGCCGGGGTCCCTTCGATCGTTCCGAGGACGGCGCGCTGGCTTCCTGCGGCGAAGATGCGGCGGGCGAGCCAAGGAAAACCGCAGCGGGAGTTTGATATATTGTGATGGACCGCGACGGAGCCGACGTAACGTACTTGAAATCCGGCCGCTCGGACGCGCTGGCAAAGCTCCAATTCTTCGCCTGACCGAAGCGATCCGGGGATTCGTCCCAGCTCCTCGGAGAACGTGGCAAGTGATCCGAGCCGTCCCTTGTGGACGGCGAAGGAGGCGCCGACGACCCACCCAGTGTCGAAAGATTCTGTTCCGAAATCGAAAACTGAATAGTAGCTGAGAATGCGCGTTGCGCGGGCCAGGAAATATTCCTTTGTCTCCCAGCGCGGGAGCACTCGACTTCCGGCAATGGCTACGCCCGGTTGTTCGAGCTCGCGGCAGAGAGCGTGAGCCCATCCCGGTTCGGGCTCGGCATCGGCATCGAGGTAGAGCACGATCTCCGAAATGGCGCGCTTTAGGCCTTCATTTCGAACGATGCTCAGTCCGGAGATCGGAGTGGATATCCACTCAAAGCGGTGATTGTCGTTTGATAGGGTAGCACAGAGAGAGCGGACTTGTTCGGAGCTCTGCTGATCGAAGACTAGGATCTGCAGCCGGCAGTGCTCCTGTAAGGCAGCAGCTTTAAGCGCCTTTGAAAGCACGCTATCGTGCTCGTTATGTCGCGTGATGATAAGCGCTGCGTTCACGCAGTTCGATTCCGTCGGGGAAGATGCAGGTGAGCGCAAGGAAGATCTGCCGAGAGCGGTGCCGGTCCGGTTGGTGTGCATGAGCGATCAGTCGGTCTTCGAGTCATCATCTCAAATCGGTATCCGGACCCCGGGGTTCATCCGAGGCGGAATCTATCGCCTTGGCGCATTTGGTGTAAATCGCGGGATCGCGCTTGTAAAGGTGATCGTCTTCGCCCGGCTGTTTGAGCCGGAAGTGCTCGGGCAGATCGGGATTCTGACCGCTGTCCTTCGATTGTTCGCGATTGTCGGCGACTTCGGCTTTTGGCAGCAACTACTTCGATCTCCGGGTGATGATCGGGAGGCGTCACGGGTTTGGTCGCTCGCATCGGTGCACGCCCTCGCGCTGATTCTGCTTCTGGCGGTGGCCGGTCCGGCATTCTACGGCATCATACCTTCGCACATCGCGACGCCTATTTTTCTGTTGTTGTTCGGGGTTGGGACGATACCTCTGCAGTTCCCGATGTTCATGGAGGAGCGCGATCTGAAGTACCGCTCCTTTCATACTCAACGGCTCGCGCAAGATGTTCTTGAGGTCGTTGTAACCGCCGCGCTGCAGATATCCTTGGGCCTTGGACTCTGGAGCTATGTTACCGGGTTTGCGATCTCGTTTTTTTCGATAGCAGCCTATGCATGGAGAAAAGGGAAGCGAGGATTGCAGTTCATTCTCGACCGGGCGCATGCCCGTTCGGTCTACAAGTTGGGCGCACCGTACTTTCTGTTGGAGCTGCTCTCGTGGATCATCGATCGGGGAGACAATCTCTTGGTCGCCGCATTCTGGGGCGAGCGGCAGTTTGCGTTCTATAATCTCGCTTGGCACCTGCCAAAAACGCTCGCGCTTTTAGCTGGAGGGCTGGAGGAGTTTCTCTTTCCTTGGTTTGTTCGTGCTCAAGAGGATGACGCGGCACGCCGGACATTGTTCCTCCAGATCAACCGGTGGTGGGCGGTCGCGAGTGCCTATCTCGGCGTGGCGCTGTTCCTTTTTGCCCGTTCGGCTGTCGTGATCCTCTACGGTGCGCGTTGGCAAGAGGCCGTGCCGGCCCTTGAGCTCATGACCCTTGCATTTTTGCTTCAGGCATTCTGGGGTTGCGGAATCCGCAGCTCATTAATGGCGCGAGAGAACGTCATGTTTGTGACGAAGCGAACGGCGCTCACTGTGCTCGCGCTGGTTATTGTTGGTGCACCATTGATCTATACCTTTGGACTAGTCGGCGGAGCGGCCTTCTGGTGTCTCCATTCGGTGACGATAGTTCCGCTGACGATTTTACCGCTTGCACGAAGGGAGGCGGAGAGCCTTTCCTTCCTTCGATATTCGGCGGCTGTCTTCGCAGTGGCGCTTGTGAGCGGCATTCTCACCTTCGTGATTCGAGGCAGGCCGGAGGGTGAGTTCTGGAGCGATCTCGTCACGGCAATGATCTACACGGGGATCTTCGCGCTGCTGCTCAAACTATCCGGGAGAAAGATAAATTCGAAAGAATCTCTTTCAGACGCTCGTTAATCGCTGTCTGAGAGAAGGTGCGTTTGTGCGCCTCTAGTGCGAGCTCCCCAAGTGTGCGGCGGTATTCTGAATCCGAGAGAAGTTTGTGGAGCGACGCCGCGAAAGCGGAGGGGTCTCCCGCTTCACAGGTGGCAATCTCGGTTTCAGAGACTGCGACTTCGCGAAGCGCCTGAGAGTTCCGAGTGAGAACGGGACGCCCGACCGTTAGCCCCTGGAGTACTTTATTGTGGAGCGTCATCTCTGACTGGAAAGTCTCCCCGAAGACTCCGAGTAAAATGTCTGCACGAGCAATACGCGCCGGGACATCGGCTGCGGCAATCGGCGGGTGAAGGGTGATGGAGGAGATCCCTTCAGACTCGATGCGCTGCGCAATTCGCGATCGTTCGGGGCCATCCCCGATCAGGGTGAGTCGAAACGGACAATCCGAATTGAGGAGCTTCACCCCATCGAGAACGGTGTCGAGACCATGATTCGGCAGGAAGCATCCGACATAGAGCACTTCCGGATGCTGATTCGGGCTTGCGGGCGCCGGCTGGAAGATCGCTTCGTCAACGCCGAGCGGAATCGATTCGAATTTCTCCGCGCCGGTGCCGTATGTTCGCATGAGGTGTCGCTTGAGCGCCTCAGTCTGCGTTAACACAAGGTCGGCGCGCCGAAAGAAGAACCGTTCAAACTTGCGGCAAAGCCGAAACTGCTTTGACCAGGGATCGGCGAAGCCACGTTCGGCGATTAGTTCCGGCAGCGGAAGGAACGGATCCCAAACCAGTTTCGCCCCGATCAGCCGGCTGCACAGCCAGGCAGCGGGAAGATCGAGGTAGCCTGGGAATCCGGTGAAGAGGATGTCGAACGGTCCGCTTTGGCGTGCCTTATTGAAGAGGCGAAGATAGCTTCCGGAGAGCGTCAGGGCATTGGGAAGGAGTCTCAATGGTGAGATCGCGGCATCGAGCTGCCGGTCTTTTTTCAGGGGGAGGTCGTTACAAAGGACGACATCCCAGTGTGCGGCTTCGAACGCTCTGCGGAGTCCGATATTGCGCGGATAGTCGAGCTCCAACGTTCCGAAGAAGCACACTCGTCGCCTGCCCGGAGTCATCTTGAGCCCCGAATCATCTAGAGTAGGAGAAAATCGAATAGTTGGTATCGCTGTAAACGCGATACAGCCCTTGAGCCTGTAAAGCGAAAGAATCTGCGGATCGGGACGGTGTGATGAAATAGTCCGCGGCAAAGTGTGTCATCGTGCGCGAAATCGAACGCGCATCGAGCAAAGTGTAGGCCACAGTCAAGGCGGGCCGCCGGCTCCAATCGGTCGAGCTCAGCTCTGAGAGAGGCACCGCATCCAGGGTCAATGCAAGTCTCTCCGCGAGAACTGCCGAAAGATTCAGATCCGGAAGATCAATCTCGGTCAGATCGGCGACGGCGGAACGGCCCGAGCGTTGCCGGAACATCCAAAAATCGGGCGGCACGACAAAGAGCGCGGCAGGGGAGGTGTTCTCTTTTATCCATTCGGTGATCGGCGAACCGGTATATGCACCGACATATCGAGTTTTCGGCGCGAGGCGATTCGCTACGAACCCAGAGGTGAGGAAGAGAAAGCCTGCGGCGAGGAGCGCCGGGGAAAGATTGTCCTTGATTCGCAGCAAATTCTTATTGATGAGCGCGAGCCCGACCGGAATGTGACGTTCAAGCACCGGAAAGAGCAGAACTGCGGCTGCGGTGAACAGCGCCGGCAGAGGATTTCGTTCGGTCAGAAGCGCAAGAACGAGGAGTGAAATAGTGACAAGTGAAATCTCACGTCGACACAGAGCCTGACCAGCATGGACGCAGGCCGCAAGAAACATCATCCGAACGATCGGACGTATGATCTGCGAATATCCGACCGGAACAACTCCCATATTGAACAAGGTCAGAAAAAGTATGACGAGCGGTAAAAGAGCATGGAGCCAGCGACCAAGCATCGGGGCACCCAGCATCGATGGCGATTCATCGGTCCGAATCAACCAGGCGAAGAAGCCGGTTAACAGAATGTAGTACGACGCATGACGGATGATCCAGATCGGGATGTGTGCGGTGGATGTGAACAACGAGACAGGCAAGGTTCCCTCGGCGCTCATAGCGGTCGCGATCGGCATTGTGAAAATGGCTGCAACCCATACTGCAGCCGATATTGGGGCTGAAAACTGGTTAGGTGTTTGTGGGGACCGTAAACTGCGCGATAGGGCGAAGCTCAGGAGCGCGTTCGCGGCGCCGATGAATCCAAATTCCGGACCGGTATAAAGGAGCGGACCGGCAAGGACGGCCGCGGAGGCGCTTCTACCCCGAGCGATAAATCCGAGCTGGTAAAGAAGCAGTACCATGCCGAAGGAATCTGCGGAGAGGGTTCGTGGAAAAAGCGGACTAAGTCCGCCAGGCCCCGGGAGCAGCGCAACGAGTACTACGGAAAGCGCGAGCTCCCTAGTGCCGCCGCCAAGTGCCCTCACGAGGCATCGGAGAGCGTCAAGGAAAAGGATCAGGGATAACAGCCAGAAAAATGAAAGCAGCGGAGCGAGGTCCAGATTAAACGCCGCGAGGAGAGCTAGAAGATCGTAGGTGAAATAATGAACCGGGGGAGAGGAGTTTGCCAGCAGGTCCCTTTCGAACTGAATGCCGCCTTGCGGCGTCAACGCCGCCAGAAATTCGGCTCCCGCAAGGAATGGGAGCGACTGGTGTCCAGTGACCCAGACGACAAGCGCGACGGCGAGTATTGCAATCGGAAGTAAGTCGAGCGCAGCGCTCCGAAGAAACCCCTTCTCCAGAGACATCACTTCGCCTCGCTGCGAGGGACTCTTAACCTGGAAATAGTGGCGACGCTCCTGACCTGCGGCGGCTTTGCCGCATCCCTGGTCTTTAGCAACCGAATGGACTCTTCGAGGAGGTTCCGAATGACCGAAAGGACGTCGCCAAGGATCGCCAGCACCGCGAGTTGAAACCCCAGGAGCAGGCTTGCGGCTCCGATCACGAGCGACTGCACGTGTCCGCTCGATTCTCCGAGCGAAACAAAATACCCATAGCGCAAGAATAGCAGTCCGCCGAGTGCGAGAAGAAAGAGGCTCAAACCGAAGAGCACCCGAAACGGCTGGTAGATAAAGAATTGCCGGAGAATGTTCGGCGCCCCGCGCCAGACTGCGTCCCAAGAGCTGCGAAAGAGCCGAGATGGCCGAGTGGGCGGCCGCGCCGAGATTGGGAGCCACGCGACATCGAGTCCTTTTTGATACGCCTGCATCAGGGTGTCGATCGTGTAGGTGTAATTGGAGATCACGTTCAGCTGTTCGAGCGCACTCCGGCTGTATGCACGGAAGCCGCTCAGCGCGTCCGGCGTTGGGTTCCCAGTCAGAAACTGAACGACGTTGTTTCCATAATGCGAAAGGAGGCGCTTTACGGGACTGAATGACTGCAGACTCTCCGGATTGCGATTTCCAATCACAAGGTCAGCCCGTCCTTCAAGGATTGGCCGAATGAGCTCCGGGATTACGCTCGACGGATATTGTCCGTCGCCATCGGTGTTAACGAGAATGTCGGCACCTTGGGCGAGCGCTTCATCGACGCCGCGGCGGAACGCGCGTCCGAGCCATCGGCGATTCCTCTGCTTGATCGTTACGATATGGTGGACCCCGAGACTGTGCGCAACCTCGCGAGTATTGTCAGTGCAGCCGTCGTCGATGATAAGAAACTCGAGCTGATCGACACCGGGGATCTGCGCAGGCATGTCATCAAAAACCCGTCCGAGGGTCTCGGCTTCATTGAAGCACGGGATTTGAACAATGACCTTCATACAGCCGAAGTGCTCAACGGGGCGGCCGGCTATTTTGTCTGCTTTCGTTGGCAGATGACCGATTCCGCGATTATGACCGCGGTAAGGTAACAGAGAAATCCGAGAACAGATAGCGCGACGATCCCGAGCGTTTTTGAGATCACCACCGACAGCCCGAGCCCCAATGTCGTCCCGGCCGTATTAGTCGCTCGGCCCCAGAGCAGGGTCGGCGGCCCGTAATTGAACAGCGCAAGCCCGCGAGGAAAGAAGTATCCTTGAACGAACGCGATGGGTCCGAACGAGAGTACTACGATGAGCGAACGCTGAACGATCGAGAGACCAAGCACGTAGTCCTCAACCAGGGGCTCGATGAAATGCAGTGCGAGCATGAAAATCGCCAACAAAGCCCCGAGGGTGCGAAATCGAACCGGACCCGAGCCGATCTTGATGCTGCTTGCGAGGCAGCCCAACCCGGCAAAGAGAAGAATTCCCGAAATTGAGACGGCGAGCGCCAGAGTCGGCGTCCCCAAATAGAGGATCGCTCCATGGTAGAGCGCCGTTTCAAGAATGATAAACGCAGCACCGACGGCGAAAAAATATCCGCCGCTCTTGACGTAATCCTTCCGGGGACCGCTGCGAAAGATCAAGCCGGCCGCACACAAAATAAGAGTGAGAAAAATGACCAAGTACAGAGAGATTACCTCGTACTCTTCAGCCGAAAAGCTCAAAGAGGATGTGCTCAGCTTCGAATGAAGCGAGGCAATTATTCCGCTTGAGAAATAATCCCGGAATCGGAATTGATTGAGCGGAAACGGGCAGTCATCCGTGGAAACACCGAATCGCCGATGGAGAGTATCGGACACCGAGGTGACGTAGCCTTCGAAGTCCGCGGTGGAAAGGAGTTCGGAGTAGGGGCGGAACCTCAGTTCGAATGGTTCCCCGGGTGCGTAAGCGACTTGCAATCCGAATTCGCGCACCGTTTCGATCGCGTGCTTGACCTCTGCGGAGGAGAAGCCCGACGGCCGCACAATGAGAACATTCGGGTCAATCGCCTCATCCCATGAGTTCTTCTTGTTCGGATCATAGAAGACCATGATCGAATTCACCGGAACAAAGTTCGGATCAGCCGCCTTCACCCTCCGGATGCCGTGAATGAGATTAAATTTGTTACCATTCAGAATGATGAGCGTGCCGGAGGGGTCTAAGCGCGCGAAAAGCCTCTCGAGCGCCTCTTGAGTGTAAAGATACTGCGTTGTCGCTCCGAAGGACGCCATGAATTGCGCAGAAGGTGCGCCGCTGTACGATGTGAGGATGACGGAGTATTTCTCGTCGGCGGCTGTGAGAAAGATCCGCGCATCAGTGATCACCAT
>CAYOAK010000204.1:0-7584 GCA_964401925.1 uncultured Bdellovibrionales bacterium
GGTCACAGGCGATCCTTCCTGCTTCGCTGCACTCACCGCATCACGGAATGAATGGAGGAATGTAAGGTTCTTTGAAAATGCAAAGACCGCTGCGGGTGTTCTGGGAGATTTTTGCACGAAGTTCGTCAGCTGCTTTGTTTCAACACTCTCGCACGTGTTCATTGTCATCTGTTCGGGAAGAGAGCCTTTGAAATCAGCAAGCACCCCGTCGAGATCCGGTATGGCAGCATCCAGCAGAATCATCGTGTGGCAGGGTCCCCACGGAAGCTGAGCCAGTCGAAATGCGAGCTCCATACCGAGAATTCTCGCTCCTGCTTTTTCCTCCCCCGAGATGAGGACCTCTTCACCAGCGGTGACCGGGGACAGGAGATCAATTGCTTTTAGTCCTGTGATGATGAGCTCTGCGGGTGCCATAAACTCCGGGGTCTGCGTCCGCTTGAGTTAGCAGACCTCCGGCGCCCCATCAAAACAGCGGCTTGTCTGCTCAATTTAGGAGATCCGGTGGATTCTCCTAGTAAAAAACTGCCTTCCGCTCGCGAGTACCGCAGGATAAGTTGCGTGAGTGCTTCTAAGCATCCTCCAACTTTCAATCGGCTCCGTGATGCTCTACTTCGGAGCAAACTGGCTCGTTGCCGGTTCGGCCGGTCTTGCGGCCGCTATGCGCGTGCCCGCGCTCATCATCGGATTGACCGTCGTCGCCTACGGAACTTCCTCCCCGGAAATGGTGGTTTCCGTCCAAGCTTCTCTGGCCGGTAACGGCCAGATCGCGTTCGGGAATGTGATCGGCAGCAATATCGCAAACATCGGGCTCATTCTCGGTTCATCGATTTTTCTCAAACCGGCTAGAACGGATGGAGCGTTTTTACGGAGAGAAATTCCCGTTCTTCTTTTGTGTGCGATTGCCGTCCCCTTCCTTCTTGGTGACGGAGTTATCTCACGATTTGAAGGGCTTCTACTGATCCTTTCTAGCGTCGCCTACACCGCTGCGATGGTTCGCAGTGCGCGAAGCTCGATTGCAACTGCGATTCGCTCTGCGAAGGCGACTGAGGCAGCGGCGGAAGAAGCCGGGGGGGGAATCAATCCCACGGGCAAGCTTTGGCTCGCATTAACGGCCTTCGTCGGACTCGTGGTGCTCGTCTGCGGCGGGAGCTTGTTTGTGAATGGCGCTACGCGGCTTGCACTCGCGGCCGGTATCAGTGACCGGGTCGTGGGATTGACGATCGTCGCGATCGGCACCTCTCTTCCAGAGTTAATCACTTCCATTCTCGCTGCAATTAAAGGCCACTCGGATATCGCAATTGGAAATGTCGTCGGCAGCAATATTTTCAACATCTGCGTCTGCCTCGGACTCGCCGCATTGATCTCTCCGATTGAGGTGCCGCTCTCTCACGTATCGTTTGATTTAGCCGTGATGATCGGATTTACCTGTATCGCCGCCTTCATGATCAGAAAGGAACGAGTGCTGATGCGGCGCGAGGGGATATTTCTGCTCTCGATGTACACCGCATTCCTCTGTCTCCTCATCTTCGGGCCAACTTCGGTTCAGCCCGTCCCGTAGGTCGTAGATTCTTTTCGTCCGCTGGTCCGGCGACCTGGGATCTGTGCGAAATTTGAGAAAAGAGTGAGGCCGTCATGAATGACGGCCTCGGGGTCAAACCCTCGTAGTTCGCTTAGCTGATCGTTGCCGGCACCTCCAGGCCGAGTGCCGCAAGGGCCGGAACATATGCCGCGAGGACGGAGCGTACTTCACCGCCTCGGTGATGGCCGAGCTGTGCTTTCATCTCCGCGGTAGTGAGTCCGACAGAGGTGGTCTTGGTCGGGTCATCCCCGGCGAAGAGACGAGCTAACTCGACTTCTTCCGTGTCGGCGAGCCCGAAAAACTCCGCGATCACATTGGCCATGGGATAATCGCCGGCATCGTATGCGGCCTTGAATGCGGCGCCCGCGAGAGAGTTAAGGACCTTGTACTCGTAGCTGTGCGGCCCGGGGACGAACCCTTCGGGCAGAACGTACGAGAGCTCATTGAGCGTAGCGAGCAACTGCACGGCGCTGAGCCACTTACCGCGGCGGAGCTGCTCGGTGACGGTCGTGCGAACAACCGATTCGTCACCGGCCTGCCAAACGTAGGGCAGGAATGCGGCCGCGAGCTCGGAGAGCCGTCGGGAGTTGTCGAGGAGCTGGCCGAGAATTTCTTCCCGTTTCTTCGCCAGAGCGAAGCGGATCTCTCCCCGGCGCGAAGCGAGCGCCTTGGCGTTGAGCCAGGGCTCCGCGAAGTAGTAATGGCCCCGGTTGACGAGATGCCGGAGGCACTCGAACAACATCTCGCCAAACTCCTGCGCCGTCATCTTCAGGATGAACGTGGCGTACGCCTGAAGGACATCCGCTGTCGTCGTCGGGATCGCCACACTGGCTTCTCTGAGCTGCTGCTGGAAGCCGTAGCACTGGGCGGCGTGCTCGCTAGCCAGCACGCACCGAAAGTCCAGCCGCTGGATCGTAAGGAGGATGGCCGCATCTTCGGCATTCGAAGCAGCGAGCCAGGGTGCCACCGCCTTCGTCAGTTCGGCGTGCGGCTGCATCAGGGGATTCACCGGCAGCGAGTACGCGTTCGTGATCCCGATATGGATCAGACTCCGGACGTCCTCACTGCTGAGCTTCGCAAGCGTCTGCAGCTCGTCCACATAGGCCCAGACGAGATTGCGGAACTGGGCGCCTTTCTCCTTCCAGCCGATCACGGCGATCAGCCGCTCCTCAGCCATGCTGTCAGCGCCGCTCGTGCTCACGCTCCCGTCGGCCGAGATGCCGAACGGTCGGGCGACTGCGGAGGAATGAAACATTCGCAAGTTCCACACAACGACCTCTTTCTTCGAGATCGCCGTGAGTACGTGGAGCCTGATGAAATCCGTGCGTCCGGTATTGTGTGCGTGCCGCCAGGTATGCGCGAGCGAGTGCGCATGCTGGGCAAGCTCTTCTAAGGTTCTCATACTACTTCTCCATTCGTGGCTCCCAGAGGGAGCCGATTTTAGACGGCAGAACCGTCCCTCAAGCGCGGGAGACATGTTTCGCGCTCGAGGGACGGTTCGCGTCTCAATCGATTGAATGGAGAATGAAAAGCGAACTACCGAACCAAAAAAACATCAGAGAACGTGGTGCGGGTATACCATGTATTAATCGGGGTCGCAGATTGCCCCGGATTCAAATACAAGATTTCACGAGAGGGTCATGCAACTAATCGGATCAATGCCTTACCGAAGGTTTTCTCCCCTCAGTTAAGGATGTCAAATCAACGGACGGATAGTCATGAAGGTGCAACCCAACTGCCTGGCCATCGAAGCTCGCGCGTCTTTCGCCATGCGTATTCGTTTCCTGCTGTTGCTTGTCCTTGTGTTACCCGGCACCGCGATTGCCTCGGATGACTTTCAACTCTGGCTGGTTCCAACGCTAACCGCGCCCATCACCGAGGACAGAAAGTGGTCCCTTTACCTCGAATCGCAGCCGCGTCTGGGACGAGACGGCCGGGACCCGGAACGACTGCTGCTTCGTTCTGCGGCTTTACATCGTTTGGATGATCACGTCTCACTTTGGCTCGGCCACGCGTGGACGCCGACGTTTATGGATTCGGCATACGAGCTGGACTTCCGTGACGAACACCGGATCTGGCAACAATTGCTAGTGACGCATTCGCTCTTTGATTTTAGCTGGACGCACCGGCTTCGCCAGGAGCAACGTTTTATCGAAGATGCAAACGGTTGCTCAAACCGTTCCCGATACCTTGTTCGTGCAGACAAGGGGTTCGACGACGAGAAATCGTTTGGCCTCACTGGATACACAGAGCTGTTCGTGACCTACAACTCGATCGATCGGGGACCTGTCGCAGGCTATGATCGCACTCGCTATTTTTTCGGCCCCTGGCTCAAGCATGGTCCGGCGCGCTACGAACTGGGCTACCTGCGGGAGGACGCCCGCCGCTTCACCGCCGACGAAGGGCGAACTATTCATTCCCTCGCCCTCTCCATTTTTGTTAACTACTAGTCTCTCTTAGGCGTTTACACGCACATAGACGATCAGAGTCCGCTCAAGAGGCGCAGCGCTATCTCCGGCTGAGAATTCGCCTGTGAAAGAATCGCGGAACCGGCTTGTTGGAGAATGTTCGCCCTAACAATGGATGCAGATTCTGTCGCTACGTCGACATCCAGAATCTGAGACCCAGCAGCAATGTAATTCTCCCTGCTGATCTGGAGGACTTTGGTGACCGTATCGAGCCGGCTCTGAGTCGCACCCAGCATTCCGAGGGAGGTAGTGAGCTGACTACCTGTTTGGTTGAAATGCGTGAGCGCGTCGAGCGCGTCTGCGCGATTGAGCAGTGAATAGTAGCCAAGTATCGGCACACGAAATCTTTCGTCTGTTCCGTTTCCAAGAAATATTTTGACGGAGGCGGTGGCATTTCCAGCGAGATCGAGCACTCCGTCACCGTTTATATCTGCGACTGCTGACGCTGATGTTCCTGCCCCCGGATAGCTGATGGCCGCTCGAAATGTGGCGTCTCCATTGCCGAGGTGAATGCTTAGCCCTCCGGCCAGCGTCGAGGCGAGGACATCGGTTGAATGATCCCCGTTCAAATCGGCCATCGTCACAAAAGTCAGACCGGCCCCTAGTGGAGTAAGGAGCTGACCGACTTGGAAGGTGCCATCACCGTTTCCAACAAAAACATGAGTCAGGTTACCAGTGGAGTACGCGGCGGCAATATCGAGAATGCCGTCTCCATTGATATCGTCCGTGTCAACAGAGACTACGCCTGATGCCGGATCGAAACTCGCTTGACGCCGGAAGGTCCCGTCTCCGTTTCCGAGGTAGATGGCAAGTCCCGTTGCCGAGTTTGCATTGGCGATATCCAAGTTCCCGTCCCGGTTGAAATCGCCTGCCGCGAATGAGGCCGCGGTTGTCCCGGTAGGACTTGAAAGTCGGGCGCGGAATGTTCCGTCACCATTGCCGAACATGACGGAGAAGCTTCCCCCTACGGCGTCCTGGCCAAGGATGTCATTGTGTCCGTCATTATTGAAATCTCTTAATAGGAAACTCGACATCGCAGGGCCGGGATCAAACGAGTACCGTGCGCGGAATGTCCCATCGCCGTTGGACATGAAGACGCCAAATTCGCCCACACTGAAATCTGATGTGACGATATCTTTTCTTCCATCTCCATTCAGGTCCGCAATCCCAGGGGCCATCGGCCCGGCGCCCGTACTGAAAGATGTTCGAGCTCGGAATGAACCATCACCGTTTCCAAGCGCTACGCTGAATCGGCCGTCAATAGCATCTGCCCAAGCAAGATCTAGCTTGCCATCGCCGTCGAGATCATGGAGCTGCGGCGCGCTATTACCTCCTCCCGCCGAGTAAGAGACACCGGCGCTAAACGAGCCATCTCCGACAAGGCCGCCACTAAATTGAAGCACGCTTCCGCCGGCTTCCACTCGCATCGGCCCAGCCCGATCGACAAACAGATTCGAGGTGTTGAATGACGTTGATTGAACAATTCTTCGATATTCCATTCCAAGCGCCTGCGCTTCTGCATCAAGCGCACGACGTTGAGGGTTTGTTAGGACACCGTTCGCCGACTGCGAAGCGAGCTCGCTGAGTCGTGTCATGACTCCGCGCAATTCACCGAGCGAACCTTCCGCAATCCGGTACATACTGAGCGCATCGTTTACGTTTCGGATTCCGACGGAGTAAATTCGCGCGTCTGCATTCAGTGTTGACGCTACCGCAAGCCCGGCGGCGTCATCGCTCGGACGATTTATCCTGAGACCGGAGGCGAGACGCTCAAAGCTCTGTCGCAGCGCCGACGTACTGGTTGCGAGCCGGCGCTCCGCATTGAGCGCTGCCAAATTCGTGTTGATGGTGAGGGTACTACTCATCCCTGTTACTGCTTACGCCATCCGTGTAGGAGCGGGCTGTAGAACCCGCTATTCCTATAGATTGTCGACTAAATGCACTAATCACATGAGCAAATGCACAGACGTCACTCGGGGCTAAGTGTTAAGTGTTTACAGTGAGATACGAGATAGATCCGCAGTGGGTGCTTGCGATGGCCTCCGTGACGATCCCAAACATTCAGTCATCATCGTCCTCCGCCTCCCCTCCTCCCACCGAGACCGTTCCATCGTAAGCCTCCGGATGACGGATCATACCGCCGTTGTAACCCGTGTAAGCGAGCGAGGCGCTGGCGAGTAACGAGACGCAGAGGATCGCAGCCGATGTAAGCTTTCGAAATCGGGTTCCGAACCGATCTGCGACAACACCGAGGGTTGAGAGCGTTCCAAGCAGGATCGTGAGCCAGAGCGCAAAAACTGCCGCGTCTTCATGGGCCTCGATTACTCTTTCTGACACGCCGGCGAGATTCTCGACGGCCTCTTCCGCGCCCTCACCGAGAAGGTAAGCGGGGATAACTGCGATGGCGGCCACGAGAAGCAGAACAAGAGCTACTCGCGAAACAGTTCTATTCCTCAACCACTCTCCAACAACAAACACTATCGTGCCGCAAGGAACGAGTACAATTGGCAAATGGACTAATATTAGGTGCAGGTGTGCGCTATTCATCGAGGGTTTCCCAGGGACTTACATGTCCGACTCTCTCTCTGATAAGCCTCAAGAGCGCCGCTTGCTATCGGACAGATGTCGTACGTGATAATCCCTCAGTGAAATCCACTGCTTAAAATCTTTTCTTGAACACATGCCGGATGGATCTTGATCGCATTACAATTGGGATATCCCTCCTTATATCTGTCCTTCTCGCCGCAGATATCTTCGATGACCTCTCCCACGGTGCCGACCTGAGCCATGTCGCCCTGGAGGCCGGAGCTGTGGTGCTGTGTTCTGTAGTCATCGGGATGCGGGCATTTTCCTTGACCAGCGAATGGAAGGATCAACGACGCACGCTCGAACAAGAGCTTGCCTCAACCAAGGGCCAGCGGGACGAGTGGCGAGCAAAGGCGCGAGAGCACCTTCGCGGGTTGAGCTCGGTTATCGATGAGCAGTTTGAAAAGTGGAAGCTCTCTCAGACAGAGAAGATGATCGGACTTCTCATGCTGAAAGGCCTTTCCCATAAGGAGATCGCGGGTCTCAGAAATTCAAGCGAACGCACTGTGCGCCAACAGGCAAGCTCGCTCTATTCAAAGGCAGGACTCGATGGAAAGGGTCACCTCGCCGCTTTCTTCCTCGAAGATCTGCTGCTGCCAGCGAAGCTTCCCGAATCGAGTGATAGGATGCATGAGATGCAGGATGCTCGAACTACGGAACGACATTAAAAAACTTAGTGGGCGCCTCGCGATTGCGCTGCACCCACTCACCCGCTGTGTTGCTGGCGGCGAGCTTACTGCTGCGTCCACCAACATTTCTTGGGATCTATTGTGACGATTTCCGCATCGGCCTCTCGGGGCGCGTCCATCAACACTGGATACACGCGCCCGTTGCAGAACACCTGCGAGACGCCGCCTTTCCAGCCGCGGGCCGGAGCGAACACTGCCAGAGCGACGAGCAGAGCGCCGAGCCGCTGATAGCTCGCCTCGATATGGCCAACCAGGACGACCG
>CAYOAK010000205.1:0-7501 GCA_964401925.1 uncultured Bdellovibrionales bacterium
ACGTCACGCTCCGGAAGACGCTCGGCCTCTACGCAAACGTTCGGCCGTGCCGCGCGTATGTTCCGTTCGTTCCCTCGCACTTTCCCAAGATGGACCTCGTCATCGTCCGCGAGAATGAAGAGGACCTCTACGCTGGGATCGAACACCAGATCAGCGGCGAAGTTTTGCAGTGCCTCAAGCTGATCTCGAAGCCCGGCTCCGAGCAAATCTGCCGCTACGCGTTTGAGTACGCGCGGGCCTATGAGCGGAAGAAGGTCACCTGCATGACCAAAGATAACATCATGAAGCTCGCAGACGGCACATTCCGGAAGATCTTCGAAGAGGTGGCGAAGGAGTATCCGGAGATTCAGGCCGATCACCAGATTATCGATATCGGCGCTGCGCGAATTGCGGCGAAACCTGAAGGCTTCGATGTAATCGTCACGCTCAATCTTTACGGCGACATCATCTCGGACATCGCGGCCGAGGTTGCCGGTTCTGTTGGAATCGCCGGCTCAGCGAATATCGGACGAGATTCGGCGATGTTCGAAGCAATCCATGGGTCCGCGCCGGACATCGCCGGAAAGCAGCTTGCTAATCCTTCGGGCATGCTTCTCGCGGCGGTGCAGATGCTCGTGCATCTTGGAATGGATCAGCAGGCGACACTCATTCAGAACTCTTGGCTCCGAACCTTGGAGGACGGGCTCCACCCGGGAGACATCTACAAAGAGGGGCTCAGCAAGAAGCGCGTGAGCACGAGCGAGTTTGCAACCGCCGTCGTCGAGCGGCTCGGCTCTCTGCCCTCCACTTTGCAAAAGGTGAATTACAAACCGGGAGGCATCTCGATCAAATTGAAAGAGCGGCCGAAGGCAAAAGGCACGATGATCGGCGCAGATCTCTTTCTCACTTGGGACGAATCCGGCCGGGATCCGGGGGTCATCGGACCGAAGGTAGAAAAAAGCGTTCCGGCCGGCCTGACCCTAAAGATGATTTCAAACCGGGGGGTGATCGTCTATCCGAACGCCCAACCGGGGATCCTTTGCAGTGACAGTTGGTGGTGCCGCTTTCTCTCACCCGGAGGGGCGGAGGTGCCTTTCGAAACGGTGCTTTCGCTGATGAAGAACATCAGCGGTGCGGGCTTCACAATCCAGAAGATGGAAGGCCTCACCGCCTACGACGGAAAGCCGGCCTTTTCGTTGGCGCAGGGAGAGTAGGGCTAGTTGTTGTTGTTGAAGCTCGAGCCAACCGTCGAGAATTTTTGGGAGACGCTTCGTCCCATGAAGGTTATCGCCGACAGGCATACAACTGCGATCAGAGCGGCAATCAGAGCATACTCAACCATCGACGCCCCGAGGTCAGAAAGGTCCTGATCGGGACCCAGCTCCGAATATTGTCGCTCTGAATGCTGATTTTTAGTTGCTTCCATTCCCCGTTCTCCGTACGACGATACTGGGCAGTCGGCCTACCCTATAACATCACCAATACGCAGAGTTGTGGCAACGATAGACGTTGAACTGATCGAAGAATCTCAGAACCGGTACCTGACCTACGCGCTAAGCGTCGTAAACGGCAGGGCACTTCCCGATATCCGTGACGGATTGAAGCCGGTGCAGCGGCGCATCCTCTACGCGATGCTCCAAAATCTGAACCTCAAGCCCGAGCACCATCACAGAAAATCCGCCGCTGTCGTCGGCGAGGTGCTCGCCCGCTACCATCCGCACGGAGACGCTGCTTGCTACGAAGCGATGGTCCGGATGGCTCAAGATTTCAGCTACCGTTATCCGCTCGTCGACGGGCAAGGAAACTTCGGCTCACTGGATGGTGATAGCGCAGCCGCATACCGTTATACCGAAGCGCGCCTAACCTCTTTCGCGCTGGAAGTCATCGGGGACATCGATGAGGAGACCGTTGCGGAACGGCAGAACTTCGACCAAACGACCATGGAACCGGTCGTCCTGCCCTCACGGGTGCCAAACCTGCTGCTAAACGGTGCATCCGGAATTGCCGTGGGCATGGCCACGAACATCCCGCCGCACAATCTGCGCGACGTGATGAAGGCGCTCACCTTGCTCGTTAACGAGCCGGATGCCTCCGACTCGAAGCTCATCTCCGCGGTGCGAGCACCAGATTTCCCGACAGGCTGCGAAATCTTGAACACCTCTTCAGAGCTGAAGCAGATCTACCTCACCGGCAAAGGTCCGGTGCGAATGCGCGCGAGCCACAAACTTGAGAGCGGTGGAAAATCGAAAGACCTTCTCGTCTTCACATCCATTCCATACTTGGCGGACAAATCCGTAATCGTTGAACGGATCGCCGATCTTGTTATCAGCAAGAAGCTCCCGATGGTCCTCGACGTCCGGGACGAATCGACGGAGGTCGTGCGCATCGTGCTCGAATTGGCCGCGGACGCTGACGCCACGAAGATCCTTCCCTACCTGTTCAAGCACACCCCGTTGCAGCAGAACTTCAACGTGAATCTCACTGGTGTTGTCCCGACGGCGAATGCGTTCACGGGCCGCCCGGCCCAGCTGACACTCCGGCATATGCTCGAGACCTTCGTCGAGTTCCGGCTGGATGTAACGAAGCGCCGGCTCTCATTCGAGAAGCGTAAGCTCGAAGAGCGAATTCATCTCTTGGAAGGGATTGAAAAGATCTACGACAAGCTGCGCGAGGTGATTGAGCTTGTCAGAAAGAGTGACGGCCGCGCGGACGCAGCGAAGAAGCTCCAGGCAAAATACGATCTGAGCGAGCCGCAGTCATTCTTCATCGTCGACCTGCGGATCTATCAGCTCTCGAAGACATCGATCGACGAGATCGAAGGCGAGCTCAAAGAGAAACGCTCACGAGTGAAGGAGATCGATCGGACATTGAAGAGCAACTCCGCGATGCGGAAGCTCCTCACCGATGATTTCGAACGAATTGCATCTGCTTTCGGCGACGCGCGCCGCTCGGCGATCGTCTCCGAGTTCACCGAGGAATCCGTCGCGCTCGAAGAGTTGGTTCAACACGAAGAGGCTTATGTCATCCTGACAAAGGATGGCTGGATGAAGCGCCTCCGGACGTCGAACGACCCGCAGAATACCCGGCTCCGTGAAGGTGACTCGATTCAATTCGTCCATCACTGCAGCACTCGCGACTCGCTCGCCCTCATCACCAACCGCGGAAACATGTTCGTGATGCAGGTCTACGATATCATCGCCACGCCCGGTTTCGGGGAGCCGGTTCAGAAGGTCTTCCGCTTCGAAGACCATGAATCGGTGGTCGCGAGCTTCCTGGCCGCAAAACCCGAGAAAGGCGAGCCCGCACCGAAGAATCTGATCTTTGCGAGCGCCGGAGGGCTCGGCTTTCAGATGGCCGTCGATCTCCACACCGTCACAAAGAAGAACGGCCGCCGCATTGCGAAGCTCGGCGACGATGACAAACTCATCGCTGCCCAGCCCATCCGGGGTGACCTGGTGATCTGCGCTTCCGCAAACGGGTTTGTGACGGTGTTCCCGCGGAACTCCGTCCCGGAGCTCTCCTCGGCCGGAAAGGGTGTCTTCCTTCAGAAGTTCAAAGGTGACGATTCACTGGTCGTGTGCACCACGGCAAGTAAGGGTGAAACCATCGAGTTCGAGATGAGCCGCGGCGTAACCAAAGAGCTGCCGCTCAAGTCCATTGCCGTGGGTGAGCGTGCCCGCAAAGGTGATCGGATACTGAATCGCAATACTCCGGTCATCCGTCTGATTGAGCCGAAAAAGCCGGCCAAATCGTAGGCTCTCTGCCCTAGTCGCCGACGAGCTCCTTGTAACGGGGGTCGTTTCTGAATGGAGCAAAATCGGGTTCGCCTTCTGCCCAGCGCTTTACCGCCGGCTCGTGGCGGATTGCCTTTTCGAGCCAACGCAGCGCCGACTCCTTTTGCCCGGTGACTGCGTAGTAACAGGCAAGGTTGAAGAGCGTCGGCGGGTAGGTCTTGTCGATGTCGAACGCCGCCTTTAACTGCGCGAACGCTTCATCCATCCGCTTCAGCCGCGCATAGCAGATCCCCAGTGTGAGCCGGCCCTTCTTAAATCCCGGGTCCTTCGCAATTGTCTGCTCCAAGTACGGAATAGCCTCGACATATCGCCGGCTGCGATAGAGCTCGTCTCCCTTTTTGAAAGCTCTCACCGAGTCCAGCGCTTCGACGCCGGGCGGCCTCACTGAGGTTGTCGGTGACGCCGTCGGTAATGGGGTTGGAATCTCCGTCGGCATGCTTGTCGGCTCGGTTGTCCAAACGACAGCCGGAGTTGCCGTTTCGACCGGTAGGGCGGTGGGTGCCGCCGTAACCTCACTTGTTGGCTGCGGTGTCGGTACTTCCGGCACCGAGGTCGGCCCCGCGGTCGGGGTCACGACAAGCAGGTCATGCTCGTTTGCTTTCGTGGGTGAAGCGGTGGGAGCAGTGGTCGCTTCGATAGTGGGCGTAGCAGCCGGTGTTGGTGACTGGGTTGGTGACGGTGTTGTGGTTTCGATCGGAACAACCGTCACGACGGCAGCCGGCGTCGGCGGCACAACCTCAATCGTTTTTTGGTCGCTGCGCAGACCGAGGAGCAGATAAATCCCACTTCCGATCGCGGCGGCAAGCACTCCGCCGAAGATAAAATAAGGCAGCTTACTGTTCGTTTGGGCCGGAACACTTCCGAGCTCGACCGCTTCACGTAATCCCACGGCGAGCTCAGTCACCGACTGAAAACGCTTTGCGCGATCTTTCTCCAGACACTTGAGCACCACGGACTCGACCTGTGGCGAGATGCCCAAGTCCGGCCGCCGTTCACGAACTTTTGGCGGCGGCTGATTGAGATGCTTCAGCAGCAGCTCCATCATCGAAGGTGCGTCGAAAGGCACCTCGCCCGTCAATCCTTCGTACAAAATTACGCCGAGCGCATAGATGTCGGCGCGGGGATCGAGCTCCTTTCCAAGTGCCTGCTCAGGCGAGGCATAGCGCGGGGTTCCGAAGAACGCGCCGGCTTGCGTCATCATCGTTTGCTGTTTGCTTCCTTCGGGATGCAAGACCTTCGCGATTCCAAAATCGAGCACTCGCGCGAAATACTTTCCGTCATCCCCTTTTGTGAGGATGAAGTTGTCCGGCTTCAGATCCCGGTGGACGATCCCTAACCGGTGCGCTTCGGTGACCGCGGAAAAGACCTGGTCCATGATCTCGAGAAGCTGCTTGGGGTTGAGTGCCCCTTCCCGGGAGACGAGATCTTTGAGCGTGTCGCCTTTGACGAACTCCATCACGAGATAGGGAAGTGTTCCCGTCGTCCCGTAGTCGTAGATCATCACGGCATTCGGATGCCGGAGCTTACTCGCCACCTGCGCTTCATGCCGGAAGCGTTTGAGAAACTCCTCGCTGTCGACCAGATGGGAATGCAGCACCTTGAGTGCGACCTCGCGGTCCATCAAGGTGTGCATTGCCCGGTAGACGACGCCCATCCCGCCGTGTCCGATCTTCTCGAGGACCTGGTATTTCCCCTCGACAAGCAATCCCTCAAGGGACTGAGCCAGAGTCTGGGTGGATGGTTCGGTCATGCGTGCAAATCAGCGGAAACGGACACCTTCTACAGTTTTCCGGGCAAAAGGTTAAGCCACCGGTTCCGCCGACAGGACTGCCCCTAGGAGCGCTTCTTCGCGGTTTGCCGCCCCTTTAGGCGGGTTGCTGCCGCTCGCTTCGTCCCGGTAACGGGTGCCCGGCGCGTCTTCGCCGTAGCCTTAACCGCCTTACCCTTAATCGCCGGTGCCTTTATGCCCAGCGCCTTTGCCCGGGTCACAGGGGCTTTTACCAACGGATTTTTCGCTCCGAGTGCCGCGAAGATCTCTTCGAGATGGGTCTCCGGTTTAACCTTCTCGAAGATCTTCACGATCTTCCGCTCTCGATTGAGGAGATAGGTGTTACGCAAGATGCCCTCGGACTTCCGCCCCATGAAGCTCTTTTCGCCATATGCGCCCCAAGCTTTCGAGGTCTCAAAGCCGGGGTCGCTCAAGAGAACCAGCTTCAGCTGAAATTTTTTGCAGAAGCTCGCCTTCGTGCGCTCATCGCCACCGGAGATGCCGACAACCTGAGCCTTTTGGCGTGCGAGCGCGGCCAGGCTCTTCGAGAACTCTTGAGCCTGAATCGTGCAGCCCGGCGTATCATCCTTCGGATAGAAGTAGACAATCAGGTTGTCCGCGGTGAAGCTCTTCAATGAATAGCTTTTCCCGGTTCGATCTTTCAGTGCAAATTCTGGTGCTTTACGGCCAATCTTCATCTTTTTTCCTTTGAGCCGGCTACTTCCGGCGAATCCCGGCCTATAGCTCGACTGGGGTGGCGACGGTAGGGGGGGATACTGTAGAACAAACAGGCTGGAATAAGTGAAGAGCGTGTTGTGTCGACAGTCATTGGAATCGATCTCGGAACGGTAAACTCGTGTGTCGCCTATCTGAGCGATGGTGTGCCGACCGTCATTCCGGATGAAGATGGCCGGGCAACGACACCGTCCATCTACGCGGTGACCGCCACCGGCGAGCCGATCATCGGTTATGCGGCTCAGGCGCAGCAGGAGCAGAACCGTTACAACACGATCTTCGCCGTAAAGCGGTTCATCGGAAGGAAGTTCGAGCACCCCGAGGTGAAGGCCGCCCAGAAGAAGCTCCCCTATAAGATCGTCGAGGCGAAGAACGGCGATGCTTGGGTCGAGATCAACGAGACTCCGACAAGTCCGGAAGAGGTCTCAGCGAACGTTCTCGTCCGGATGAAAGAGATCGCTGAGCATGCGCTCAACGAGAAGATCATGCGCGCCGTAGTCACCGTTCCCGCGCACTTTAACGACTCACAGCGTCAGGCCACAAAAGACGCGGCTCGCATCGCCGGCCTTGACGTCCTGCGTGTGATCAACGAGCCGACCGCAGCAGCCCTGGCCTACGGTCTGAATCGGCTGAAAACCGAAGAGGCGAAATCCCGTAAAATCGGCAAGCGGGGCCTGGAAGCGGATACGGTGGTTGCAGTCTTCGATCTGGGCGGCGGAACGTTCGACGTTTCGATCCTCGCCCTGCGAGGGGGAGTTTTCGATGTGCTCTCCACTCAGGGTGACACGTTTCTGGGCGGCGAAGATTTCGATCTGCTGCTGCAACAGTACGTGCTCTCAGAGTTCCGGCAGAAGACCGGCGTAGACCTGTCGAATACGAAGCAGATTATCCAAAAGCTGAAACTGATGGCGCGCGACGCAAAGCACGAGCTTTCGGAAAAATCGGCGACAAAAATCTTCATCCCGTACGTCACCCAACATCACAACCTCGACGTCGATATCGATCGGCGGACCTTTGAAAAGATCGTAGAGCCCGCGATGCAGAAGCTGGAAGCCCCGTGTGTGCGCGCGCTCGAAGATGCCGGTCTCCGGCCGGATGAAGTCGATGTGACGATTCTTGTCGGCGGCATGACCCGGATGCCGGCGGTGAAGAAGCTCTGTCAGAAGGTCTTCAAGAAGGTGCCGGATGACTCCGTCAATCCGGATGAAGCAGTTGCCCTTGGTGC
>CAYOAK010000206.1:0-7328 GCA_964401925.1 uncultured Bdellovibrionales bacterium
ATCCACCTCAAGTTGCGTGTGCGTCCTCCAGAACGAAAGCTTGCTCTTCAAGCGGTTGTAATCGAGATAGGCGCGAAGCTCAGAGAATATCAGGTGCTCAAGCGCTCGGCCGAACTCGGCGGTTTTTGGAGCTATGGCAAATGAGCCCCGAAGCGCGTTGACCACTCCGGTATCAAAGAAATAGAACTTCGGAGTGCTGACAGCCTTTCGGCCATTACGGAGCTGAAAAGGGGGCACGAGCGCTCCGATGAGCGTATCGCTGAGAACTTCATAATAATTCTGTACTGTTCTTGGTGATACCTGAGCGTCAGAGCCTACTTTTGAGAAGTTTACTATCTCTCCGTTTGTAAGTGCCGCTATCTCGAGAAATCGGGAGAAGCTCTCGATGTTCCTCGCTATTCCCTCCGCCTGAATCTCCTCTCGGATGTACGTACCGGCGTACGCATCGAGCAGCTCCTCGGGTATCTCCGAAAGATACACGGCAGGAAGCGAGCCGTATCTCAGGCGGCGCTTCAGATCGTGCTTTTCAAACTCCGGATAAACAAGCGGATGCATTTTGCAGGTCAGCGCCCGCCCCCCGAGCAGGTTTGCCCTGCCCCGCATCAGCTTCCTTGCGCTACTCCCGGTGAGGATGAATTTCCGCAGTTTGAATTCCTCGATCATGCTCTGAACTTCGTCGAGGAGCGACGGAAGTTTCTGCACCTCGTCGATGATAACCAGACGATCTGATCTCTCGAGCGACTGGCGAAGCTCCTCCGGGTGAGCGCTCAACTGCCGAAACGTTCTTTGATCGAGCAGGTTGTAAAACTTCGCCGTCGGGTAAGCCTCTTTCAAGAAGCTGGTCTTTCCGGTCTGTCTTGGACCAAATAGAAAGAGCGAGCTGTGCTTTAGAAGCCTGTCGATTGAGAGCAGGCGCTTGAATCTCATTCTGGAAGAGTAGCAATGTCATGGCGGATTTTCAATGAAAATCCGAAACATCATTTCGAGCTACTGAATTGCCCGCAACGCCACCCTTTTTACTTCCTGTTCGGGTGCGGTGCCTTAATCCGAATATCTTTTCGGAGCGCGCCGATTCGTTAAGCTTCCGGCGTTTATAATCGACCTCCTATCATTCCCTCTTCATGTCCTTTCATCGAGGAGGGTGCTTGGAAGCATCTCGTTGACCGGGAAAGGTCTGTAATCTCATGAAAATCCAACCGTTAGCTCCCAAGGGTCTTGCCGGTTTCTCCCTGCAGCAGGCCGACGACCGTGCCGGTCGGGGTGGACAACGCGAGGGCTACAGCGCCGATCGAGTTACCGTTTCAAACCTTAAGTCGAAGCTTCACAACCTTTCAGCGAAGCTGCAGCAGTTTCGAACGGGCTCGCTCCTTTCGGATCCGGACGATGGCACAGCCCCTCAGGCAGCATCCGGTAGTTCAGAACCGGAAAGCGCTCCGTCCGCAGTGCCTCTTTCTGTTTCGTTCCAGGGCAGCGACAGATTCGTTCGAAAAGCTCGCCGCCAGCTCGCCGGGGGATTTAGAGACGGGGACACTCCTTTGCTTCAAAGTAGCCGGGGGAATCTGCACGGAACTGTGACCATCAGTGTCGCGACTCCCGAAGGATCGAAGAAGATAAGCGTCGAAGTCGATCGGCATACGACCGCGCAAGAATTTGTCGATCGGTTCAACGAGGAAGCCGGAGGCGCTGCAACAGCCTCCCTTCAGCAGCGCCCGAACGGAAATGTTCGAATAGCATTGGAGCTCCCTCCAAATGAAGGCGAAGAGCAAGCCGAGGGTCAAACGGTTGTGCTCGGAAACAGCGATGCCTCCTCACAGAGCTCAGGCCTCGCCGAATCCGTGCTTCAAGACCTCAAAGGAATCGTCAAATCGATCAACGAGATCACGAAATTCGTTCAGGAGCACAACGCCGAGGGAGGCGGGTTATCGCTCACTGGCCGGGATGAGCAGCTCGTAGCCGAGCTGACAAAAGCGGTCCAGGGTTCAAGTGCATCGAATGGAACGCTCTCTCTCGGTTCACTCCTGAAGGAGAATGGAAGCGGGGGATTCTCTGTCCGCGATGCCAAGTTCGCAACTGCGTTCGTCGAAGATCCGGATGCAATCGGAGATCTCATGGAGAAGCTGGCGGAAGCTGTCGGCGGTTCGAGCGGGATCGCTCGAAAGTACAGCGCTTCCGCAGGCGAGCTCTCACGGGGCTACCAGGAGATCGCGCAGAAACGGGCCCAGGTGACGGAAGCTGCGCGGCAGCTGGAAGAACAGCGCGGAGATTCGCTTACAAAGGAAGATCTAAAAGCGCTGGAACTCTTCGCAACCCAGCTCAGAGCTCAATAGTTTGAGAAGCAATCCGAGGAAGCGTATTCTCGATCGGGTATTTTCACTGCAATCACTCGGGTAAATCCACTGAACGGTTGCCTCGCGCTATCGGGAGGCATCCATGCGAATGCTACTTACGGTTTTGGTCGCCGTTGTTTGTGCGGCTCAAGATTCGAAAAATATTGAATTCCGCACCGAGTCGGGGAAAACCGTTTCCTTTAAACTTCGCTCGGACTGGCGGCCGCTGCCGACCGTCCGACCGGCCCGCGGGCCGATGAATGCCAAAGCAGGGAGCCCCCGGATCGCCGGATACCTCGGACGGTGGACGCGCGGCGGAGTGTACTTGAATGTCTTCGTCGAAAATGTCGCTGGCGCATGCAACGCGCGAAAAGCCGCTGAGGCTGCACAAGTGCTGACGGGAAGAATGACGATCGGGGCGAAAGTTGCCTCGGCTGTGATCAGCGAGCCGCAAGCGGGAACCGCGGACCTTCGAATGTATCTGATTGCGACGTCGGCACCGAGCTCGCAGGTCAGACTTGAGCGGTTCGTCTGCAGCGGCACCGAAGTGATTCACCTGAACGGGACGTACGTGACTCACGCACCTGCCGATTTTGCGAAAGCAGCACTTGAGGCGGCACTCCGTGAATCATTTCAGTCCCTCTCGATCACTTCACTCTCCGGAAAATGAATGCCGATGCGACAATCCCCGAACATGAGCGAAGGGTGCGCTCCTCCCCGCTTCTTAGGTTTTTATTGAGGTCTGCTTTCGTGTGTGATGCCTTCTGCGTTCATTCCGTTCGTTTGGAGAGACCGCTATTGCCGCTCGATTGGCGTACCGGAGCCTCCCGGCCTACTATCCGTAAGCCTCTTTCAGTCTCCCAACAGGGTACTTCTTCAACTCGGTTGTCTCGCGCTATCGGGAGGCATCCATGCGAATGCTGTGTATGGTTCTGATGGCCGTTCTTTGCGCGGCTCAAGAGAACAGAAAGATCGAATACGTTACGGAGGCGAAAAGCACCGTAACCTTTCAGCTCCGGGCAGACTGGCAAAGAGTGCCCACGGAGCTACCGAAAGGCGTGCCCCTTAGCGACCAGGACCGGGCGGCGTTTCAGCGGGGATATATTGGCCGCTGGGTACGCTCGAACATGAACCTGAGCGTATTGATCGAGCAAGCCAAAGGCGCCTGCAATGCACGCAACGAGGCAGAGCGGTTCCAGAAGCTCCGTGTCAGCCTGACCCCGATGGCCAAGCTCGTTTCCGCGGCGATCACCGAGCCTCGAAGCGGCACCGCGGATTTAAGAATGCACTTTGCTTCACAAGCTGGTCCGGATTCTCAGGTCAGGCTGGAGCGGTTTGTCTGCAGCGGCGCAGAGGTGATTCACTTCAATGCGTCGCTCGTGACTCGCGCGCCCGCGGATTTTGCCAAAATCTCGCTCGAAACTGCGCTTCGCGGGCCTTTTGAGTCGCTGACAATCACCCGCCCGAATGGCAAGTGATAGCCGGCCGATCGTTGCGTCGGACAAAGGGGTCCGCTTCGGATCCCTTTCTAGCGCTCGGTTTTTTCACAGGTCCGCGTTCGTATTGTGATGCCTTTTCGCTTTCTTTCCCGCGACGGCGCGTTTCGTAGAGTCCCGCAGCGCAAAAAGAAAAACGGCCGCCGATTCGTTACGAACCGGCGGCCGTTCAAATTTCGCTCTAGTGCGAAATTCCCGTCGTCGACCCGCCGAGCGGGTTGACTGCGCGGATGCCTTTGCCTTCGACAAAGACCTGCTCCGGAGATGTCTCCTGAAGGAGTTGATTGAAGCCCGTCCCGGCCGGAATGAGCCGCCCCATAATGACGTTCTCCTTCAACCCGCGGAGCCGATCCACCTTGGCGCTGATTGCGGCTTCGGTGAGAACCTTCGTGGTCTCTTGGAAGCTCGCCGCCGAGATGAAGCTCTCCGTCGACAAGGACGCCTTCGTGATTCCGAGGAGCATCGGCTCAGAGGTAGCCGGCTTTCCGCCTTCCGCCTGCACCTTCTCGTTCTCCTCTTGGAACACCCAGCGATCAACCGCTTCGCCTTCGAGGAAGCGGGTTCCGCCGGTCTTCACGATTCGTACCTTGCCGAGCATCTGACGAACGATCACTTCGATATGCTTATCGTTGATCTTCACGCCCTGCAGCCGGTAGACCTCCTGCGCTTCGTTCACTAGGAACTTCGCGAGCTCTTCGACACCCGACACTTTGAGGATGTCGTGCGGATTCGGAGCACCGCTCGTCAGCGCGTCACCGGCACGGACCCTATCACCCAACTGGACGAGGACGTGCTTCGTCTTCGAGATCAAATACTCGACCGGCTCGCCTTGCTGCGGTGTGACGATGATCCGCCGTTTGCCGCGCAGGTCGTCCCCGAAGCTGATCGCACCGTCGATCTCTGTGATGTCAGCGGGGGTTTTCGGTTTACGTGCTTCGAACAGCTCGGCAACACGCGGGAGACCCCCGGTGATGTCCTTTGTCTTCGTGGTTTCACGCTCTCGCTTCGCGATAACGGATCCCGGGAAGACCTGCTCATTGTTGTCGACCGCCACTTTCACGCCAACCGGCAAGTAGAAGATGTTCTCCTTACCGCTCTCCTCGCGAACGATAATCGCCGGACGGAGGTCGGTGCTTCGATCCTTCGCTTCGACAATTTCACGCTCGGCAAATCCGGTGCGCTCGTCGGTGCGCTCTTCCATCGTGAGCTCGTTGATATCCCGCCAGCTGACGGTTCCGCCGAACTCCGTGATCATCGGAGCAGAGAACGGATCCCATTCAGCGAGCATATCGCCCGGCTTCACTTCGGTGCCCGCTTCATGCGAGACCACAGCGCCGTATACGAGCGGATGCCGCTCCTTCTCCCGATTTTCCTTCGGATCGAAGATGATGATCTCTGCCTTACGAGACATCACAACCAGACCGCGCGGCGACTTAACGACGTGGATATCGTGATATTTCACAACCCCGCCGTAACGAGCCTGAAGGTTCGTCTGCTCAGCACGTCCGGTCGCTGCTCCCCCGATGTGGAAGGTTCTCATTGTCAGCTGTGTTCCCGGCTCACCGATCGACTGAGCCGCGATGACTCCGACTGTCTCACCGAGATTGACAATATGTCCCCGGGCAAGGTCACGGCCGTAGCAGAGCGCGCAGATGCCGAACTTCTGCTCACAAGTGAGCGCGCTTCGAATCCGGATCCGGTCAATTCCGGCCTCTCCGATACGTGCCGAGCCGGCTTCATCGACTTCGGTGTTCGCCTTCACGAGCACGGATCCGTTAATCGGATCAATGACATCGGCAATGACGACACGTCCGAGAATCCGATCCTCAAGCGGCTCGATCTCCTCCCCGCCTTCGGTGAGCGCAGTGACTTCGATTCCGCGTGTTGTTCCGCAATCGCTCGCTGTAACGACACAGTCTTGAGCAACGTCGACAAGACGGCGTGTCAGGTAACCGGAGTTTGCTGTTTTCAGCGCGGTATCTGCCAGACCCTTACGAGCTCCGTGAGTCGAGATGAAGTATTCACCGACTGTCAGTCCTTCGCGGAAGTTTGCCTTAATCGGGTTTTCGATGATGGAGCCGTCCGGCTTCGCCATCAAACCCCGCATTCCGGCGAGCTGTCTGATCTGCTGGTTCGAACCCCGTGCTCCAGAGTCGGCCATCATGAAGATCGGGTTGAAGCTCGGTCCGACGACCTTTTCTCCACCACTCGAGAAGCTCTGAGTGGAGATCCCCTTCATCATGTCGGAAGCGACACGTTCACCGGTGTCTGCCCAGATGTCGATCGCCTTGTTGTAGCGCTCCCCTGCCGTGATCAGACCGTCCTGGTACTGACTTTCAACTGCGTTGATCCGGCCTTCGGCATCCTCAAGCAGGGTTGCCTTCGATTCCGGAATCGTCATGTTTGCCATTGAGATCGAGCAACCTGCGATCGTCGCGTAGTAGTAGCCGAGATCCTTCAGACGGTCAGATAGAATGACGGTCGCCTTGTTGCCGCAGAGCCGGAAGCACTCGCTGACGAGATTTCCAAGCTCCTTCTTCTTCATGGTGAGGTTGGCGTATTCGAAGCCAAGACCTTCAGGGAATACCTGATAGAGCAGAACTCGTCCGACGGTCGTGTCGTAGAGCTTACCCTCTCCCCTTTCAGGGGAGGAATTCTGCGAAGCAGAAGGAGGGGTGGAAATGATTCGGCAGCGGATCTTTGTCTGCAAGGCAACGGTCTTCGCTTCGTAGGCGAGGAAAACTTCTTCCGCCGACGAGAACGCACGTCCGGTGCCGAGAGCGAACGGACGCTCCCGTGTCAGGTAGTACAGCCCGAGAACGATATCCTGCGAAGGAACAATAATCGGCTTTCCGCTCGCGGGACTCAGGATGTTGTTCGTCGACATCATGAGGACGCGTGCCTCAACCTGCGCTTCGACCGAGAGCGGAACGTGAACCGCCATCTGGTCACCGTCGAAGTCCGCGTTGAACGCAGTACAGACGAGCGGGTGCAGTTGAATCGCTTTTCCTTCAATGAGGACAGGCTCGAACGCTTGAATCCCCAATCTGTGGAGTGTCGGCGCGCGGTTTAACAGAACCGGGTGCTCTTTGATCACTTCATCGAGGATATCCCAGACGATCGGCTTTTCCTGCTCGACCATCTTCTTAGCGCTCTTGATCGTGGTAACGAAACCGCGCTCTTCGAGCTTGTTGTAGATGAACGGCTTGAACAGCTCGAGTGCCATCTGCTTCGGCAATCCGCACTGGTGTAGACGGAGCTCCGGGCCCACGACGATGACGGAACGGCCCGAGTAGTCGACCCGCTTTCCGAGGAGGTTCTGACGGAATCGCCCGGTCTTCCCCTTCAGCATGTCGCTGAGCGACTTCAGCGGACGCTTGTTCGGTCCGGTGATGACGCGGCCGCGGCGGCCGTTGTCGAACAGCGCATCGACTGGTGCTTGCAGCATCCGCATCGCGTTCCGGATGATGATGTACGGAGCAGTCAGCTCCCTCAGCTTCTTCAA
>CAYOAK010000207.1:0-7277 GCA_964401925.1 uncultured Bdellovibrionales bacterium
TGGGGATTTCGCAAAATTCGGCGGCCAGGTTGCCCATGGTGCCGAGCTGGCGATCGAGCAGCTTCGAAAGGAAGGGATCGAGGCGAAGCTCAAAGTCGAAGATGCGTGCCTCGCTCAAGATGCGGTCCGCGCTATCAGGCAGTTGATTGAGGTCTCCCGCATCGACGGCTTAGCCGGAAGTTATTGCGTAATCGGCACTGCGGCGATCGCACCGATTCTTAAACAGCAGAAGCTCCCCTCGTTTCACACTTCACCGATCTCGAACGACATCCTGAAGCAGGGGCACTATCTGTTCACGACGAATGTCTCGATCCAAGAGGAAGCCTCGCGTGTCGCCGAGATCGCCTACCGCGACCATGGAGCCCGCCGCGCAGCACTGCTCGGTCTCTCGACCCCTTGGGGACAGGATTACATGAAGTATTTCGGCGAGCGATTCGAACAGCTCGGCGGCGAGGTCGTCAGCAAGCAGGACTCTCCTATCGGACAAAATGATTTCCGTGCCGAGCTGCTCAGAGTCCGGAGCTCAAAGCCCGATCTTGTCTTTGCAGCGCATATCTCTGGGATGCTCGGAAACCTGCTGAAGCAGGCACGAGGACTGGGCCTGACTCAGCCGTTCCTCGGAACTGACGAAGCGGAGGATCTCGCGGTAGTAACGGCCGCCGGAAAAGCCGCAGATGGATTTGAGTATATCCTTCCCGAACCGGAGTCGATGGCCGGCGTCCCTGGACAGGTCTCGGCCCTTTGGCACAAGCAGTTCGGCGGCGAAGCACCGCATTCGATCGGCACAAATGCCTACGATGCGACGCTTCTCCTCGGCCGGGCTCTCTCAAAATGCGGCGGAGATCGCGAATGCGCGAGAGAAAAGCTCCGGATGACGAAAGACTTCCCCGGCGCAAGCGGGCTGCTGACGCTCGGGGAACACGGCAGCGCGATAAAATCGTTCGTTCAGAAAGAGATCCGTGATGGGGATTTCGTTCGAGCGGAGTTACCGGCGGACAAGGGCCTCACAGATAAAGAGATGGCGCGCGGCAGCCTGTCTAAGCAGCCCTGAGCAACGGCTCTTCTCTGACAAGCGAAACTACACGGCGCAAGGAGATGCTGCCGGCAGCGGAGTCGAGGGAGTAAGCACAGCCGTTGAGCTGAAGATGAATCTCCCCGCCATCACTCAGGACTATTGCCGACGCCATTGAACGCCGCCGCAGATAGCGGGCGGTGCCTTCGAGGGAGACTTCGACCAAACAGGATCGTCCTTCGAGAGGCAGGTCTAAGATGTCCTCCCGTAAGATTCCGCTTTCGATCAACCGGCGCTTACTCCGCCGCTTCTTTAATTCGGAAATGACGATGAGGTGGGCGTCAGGATTCGCATGACGGCTAAGCGCCACAAGCTCGCCGGTCTCCCCGAAGGGACTTACGATCGAGACTCGTGTCCCTTCTCCTAAGCCGAGCGTTTCGGTGAGAGTCAGCCAGCTCGCGCGCTTCAATGTGAGCGCACCATCCCGGCACACGACTTTATCGCCCCGCCGATCGAGCCAGATCCGCTTTTCACCGACACACAAAAGCGAAAGTTGAAATATCATCCCGACTCTCTCCCAGACTGAGAAGCCCCCAAGGGCGGCATCCATAAGGCGATAATTGTAATCAGCCTTCGGGCGATCGCGCGAGGGCTATTCTGCGGGACGCATCTCGTCTTGGGAGCGGCGGAGAAAGTCGTAGGCCTGAGTGATCTCAAGCATCTTTTTCCGGCCTTCCTCAATCTCCTTCGGCGCGGCTCCCTGTGCGACCAGACGATCCGGATGATTGTGGAAGATGAGCTCGCGGTAACGCTCGCGGATGAACTGCATCCCCGACGTTCGGTCACACCCGAGTACCCGCAGCGAGTGGTAGAACGGATCCTTCACATCCCGGACGCGCTCCCGTAGGGCCTCGTTAGAATCGTCCCCTTCAACGCTGCGCTGGAGCGCACGCAAGGCTTCACGCTGTTCGTCGTAGAATTTCCAAATTGTCGTGTACTCGGCGGGCGAAAGGTCGAGGTCCGAGGCAGCTGAACGGAGCAATTTGTGATGCCGCTCCGAAGGCCGATCGTCGTAACAGGCGAGGTAGCACATCGTGCCGAAGAGGATCTGCGAGCTGCGCCGATCACCCTTTGAGGCCCGGATGAAAACGACGAGGGCTTTATCGAAATCAATGTCTCTGCGTTTGAGCTGCGAGCCGTAGGTCTCGAGCTCTTTGTCCGACAGGCGAAAGGTATTCGAAAACTCAGCCATCACTTCACTGAATGACTCTTTTCGAAACTCCGTCTCTTCGTCATCGATCAGCTCGCGGATGATGACGAGCACAGCAGACAGTAGCTTTCGCTGTGCGGCGACGTCGCCCTTAACCTCAGGGAGCTTCACGATGTGGCCCCAGCGGGGCAAATAGAGCTGCCTGCGGAGGCTGAAGAAGCGGCCGGCGGGCCCGGTCCACCCGGCCCTGAAGGCACGTTTGAACAATGCCTCGAAAAGTCTGTGTTTTAGCGGACTTTCAATCATTCTTGCCGTTCACGCAGTGCGCTGCCGTTTCCCCGCTTTTTTAAGCCGAGGAATCAGCTCAAGTCGCTTGGAGTGGTTTGTCGACAGATCGCTCCGAAAGGTTGAAACGCAATCTGCGCCGAAACACTGGGGAATAAATTCGATGGGTCGAGTAGCGGGAATAGATCTTGGGACCACCAACTCGTGCCTCGCGATCATTCAGGGCGACAAGCCGATCATCATTCCGAACGCCGAGGGCGAACGGGTTACCCCCTCAGTCGTCGCGCGGACGCTTGAAGGACAATTCGTCGTCGGCTCAGCCGCAAAGCGCCAAGCGGTTCTCAATCCGACAGGATCGATCTTCTCCTCGAAGCGCCTGATCGGCCGGGCTTTCAAGGAGGTGCAATCTGAAGCTGCCCGTCTCCCCTATCCGATCAGTGAAGGAGAGGATGGACTCGTTCGCTTCACGCTCGCAGAGAAATCTGTGACGGCACCGGAAATCGGCGCTCTCATTATTCAAAAGCTGGTGCGGGACGCGCAAATACATCTCGGAGAGGAGATCACCGACGTCGTCGTCACTGTCCCTGCTTACTTCTCTGACCTCGAGCGTCAGGAAACAAAGCGCGCCGCGGAGATGACCGGCCTCAATGTTCTTCGAATCATCAACGAACCCACTGCTGCGGCGATGGCTTACGGCCTTGGCCGGAGCGGGCGTGAGACGATTCTCGTCTTCGATCTTGGCGGCGGAACTCTTGACGTGACGGTGCTCGATACCGACGGCGTATTGTTCGAAGTCCTGAGCACCTCCGGCGACACTCATCTCGGCGGGGACGACTTCGACCAGGTGATCATGCGTTGGGTGCTCGCCAAAGGCGAAGCCCTGGGAGCGACGATGCTCCGCGAGGACCCTGCAGCGATTCAACGGATTCGCGAGGCGGCAGAGGCCATCAAGATCGAGCTCTCAAGCGTTCAGCAGGGCGAGATCCGGCTCCCGTTCCTGCTCCCCGAGGCATTCTCTGACAGGCACGTCGCGGGGACGCTCAATCGCTCGGAGTTCGAGGAGCTATGCGCACCGCTCTTCGCACGTTGCCGCGAGCCGATTCACGCCGCGCTAGAAGGAGCACAGCTCACTGCCGAGAAAATCAGCCGAGTACTCCTCGTCGGGGGTTCGGGAAGAATTCCGGCGATTAAGGGACTGCTCCAGGCGGAGTTTCCCACGAAAGAGATCGCAGCGCCGCCGAATGCAGAGGAGATCGTCGCACTCGGAGCAGCGGTACAGGCGGGCATCCTCTCCGGTGAGATCTCGAATCGGCTTCTGATCGATGTCACCCCATTCTCGCTCGGGATCGAGGTTGACACGGACAAGATGGTGACGCTGATCCATCAAAACTCGCCCGTCCCCGTGCGGTGCTCCGAGATGTTTACCACGGCCGCACATTTCCAACGTGGTGCCGATATCCGGGTCGTTCAGCTCGATGCCTCACGACGAAAGGCGACTCCCCGCCAGATTGGAAAGTTCTCCCTCGAAGGATTGAAAACCCCCGTGAAGGGCGAGGCGCGAATAAAGGTCACCTTTGAGATCGACGAGAGCGGAATTCTGACCGTTACCGCGACGGACCTCGATACAAAGCGCGAAAGCCAGATCGTGATCCGCACCAATGCCGCGGAGGATAAAGCGAAGGAAGCCGAAAGAAGCTCCGCTGTGCTTGAGGATCACGCCGCAAGCCAGGTGCTGCTTGAGCTGATTGCTCAGGCGAAATATCTGACCGAAAAGCTCCAAGCGCTCGAGCAGGGCGAAAACTCAGCGGAGAGATCGCTGAAGCGTTGTCGCAACGTTCGCATGAAGCTTCAAGGCGCGATTGAAAAGGAATCGGAGCGAGATATCCGCTCGTCGGTTTCCGCCGCTGAAGAGCTGATCGAAAATCTCGCTCGCAACGTCTAGGACTATGCCCCCTTTCAGGGGGCAGAGTTTTGCGGAGCAAAACCGGGGGTGGTGGAAGGCGGACCAATCACCACACCGAGCGGCTGCCGAGTTTCCACTGGCGACGTGATTGGTCCATGGCGGGCGGTCCCAGTATTGCCTAAATGTCGTGGCGCGGAGCCAAGATCTGGCGCGGCTTTGCGCCGTCGGCTGGGCCGACGACCCCTTCGCGCTCCATCATCTCGAGAATTCGGGCAGCGCGGTTGTAGCCGATGCGAAAGACCCGTTGAATCATCGAAGTCGATGCCTGCCCCTTCTCAACTACGAGATTAAGCGCCTGGTCGTAGAGCGGATCATGCTCGAGCTCGGCGTCAGGGGCGAATGACCCATCCTTATCGGAGTCATTGAGCTTCTTGATCATCTCCTCGATCTGCGAGTCGTAGTCCGGCGCACCTTGCGAGCGCCACCAGTTTACTACCTCGTGCACCTCAGCGTCGGAGACGAAAGCTCCGTGCAGACGGCGCGGACGTCCCGCACCGGCGGACACAAACAGCATATCGCCTTGGCCGAGAAGGCGCTCCGCTCCCGAGCCGTCGAGGACGGTGCGTGCATCGATCCGGCTCGCAACTTTGAATGAGATACGTGACGGGAAGTTCGCCTTAATCAAGCCGGTGATGACATTGACGCTCGGGCGTTGCGTCGCAAGGATCAGATGGATGCCTGCAGCTCGCGCCTTTTGCGCCAGGCGAGTGAGAAGCTCTTCGATCTCGCGGCCCACGGTGAGCATGAGATCGGCTAGTTCATCGACCACGATGACGATGTGCGGAAGGTGCGTCAGAACTTCGCCGACAAACTCGATCTGCTCTCCCTCCGTGTTCTTTCGCACGGGAGCCTGCGGTCCGCCCTCCTCCATCCGAAGATTGTAGCCTTCGAGGTTTCTTACCCCGAGGTCCATCATCAGGCGGTAGCGCCGCTCCATCTCCTCGACTGCCCACCAAAGAACGCCTCGCGCCCGTTTGGGGTTCGTCACAACGGGAGCCTTCAAATGCGGGATCTGCTCGTAAACACTCAGCTCGAGCATCTTCGGATCGATCATGATCAAGCGAAGCTCTTGCGGCGTGTTGCGATAGAGCAGGCTCAGGAGCAATGAATTGATGCAGACGGATTTTCCGGTTCCGGTCGCACCGGCGATCAGGAGGTGCGGCATACGCGCCAGATCGGCGGCGAACGGCTCACCGAACGTGTCCTTTCCGAGTGCGAGGGTCAGTGCAGCCTCTTCATCCCGGAATGGCTTTGAGTCGAGAATCTCACGCAAGGAGACGATTTCGCGCCGGGCGTTCGGCACTTCTATACCGACTGTCCCCTTCCCGGGCACGGGCGCGTAGACTCTCACGCTCGCGACTTTCAGGGCGAGAGCAAGATCGTCGGCGAGTGTGATCACTCGCTGAACCTTCACCCCCGGGGCCGGCTCAAATTCGTAGAGCGTAATGACCGGGCCCGGCTGAACCTCGATGATCTTTCCGCCGACCTTGAAATCAGCCAGCGCTTTCTCAAGCTGCTTGCAGTTCCGCAGGAGCTCGTCATCTTTCGGGTGATTGCGCTCGGAGGGCTCCGATTTTTTTAGGAGCTCGAGCGGTGGAAGAGCGAAGTTCTGACGCTTCGGAGATTTCTTCTGAAGCTCACGCTTTTTTTTTCGCTTGAGCCGGTCCTTCAACGAGATACTTCTTTTTGAGAGGTCATCGTCGCTTTCGTCGATCGGGCTCTCCTCGTCGTAGCTTGCAGGGATCACCTCCGGCGCTGGAAGCAGCGGAATCACCTTGGCGACCGGCGGCGGCGGCGGCTCGACGATATCTTCTTCGCCGAAGACGAAGGTCTGATTTTCGTCGACATCGAGATCCCACGGTGTTTCTTCGGCGAGGCGCCGTTCGCGCTGCCGGCGCACCGCATCGGCCGTAGCCGTCGCGAGCCGTTTTGTGACACCGACCTGGAGCTGCAGCGCTTTCGAGCCGACTTTCGTCGTCGTGGTCAGGCCGACAGCCGCCCCTTTGGAAAGCCTTCTCGAAGCCGAAGTTGCAAGCCCCAGCAGTTCTCCGAGCTGCACACCGGTAGAAGCGACGAGCGCGCCGATCAGAACAAAGGAGGCGAGCAGGATCGTTCCGCCCCGGTTCAAGAACGGCAGAAGTGCCGAAGAGAGATGAAGTCCAAGTGCTCCGCCCCCTTCACTGTCATAATAGAGTGCAGCGATCGTCGCGGCAGCAATTGCCATGATCGCGAGACCGAACGTACTTTGGAGGAACGAGAAGATTGATCTTTTGTAGACCCCCTTCCAAACGCTGCGAGCGAGGAGCCACGACCAGATAACGGTGGCGAAAGAACACCAGCCGAGTGCGCCAAACAGAAGAGCGGCGATCCGGTAGCCGACATATCCCATGCTGTTGCTCCGAGCGAGCAGCTGAGGAGTGGGATCCAGCTCCTGATAGAGAGCGTTGATGTGGGTGTAGATCGCACAAAGCAAGAACAGGCCGAATGCGGCAAGAATGAAGGCAATCGCCTCATTCGCCATCGAGTCCTTTTTCTCTTCGACCGGCTTACGTGAGCTTACACGGGGGCGCCGGCGGCGCGGCCGCTGATCCTCAAGTTTCTTACGGGCGAGCTGTGCCAAAAATCTTCCTCAACAATAACCTGCCGCTAATTGGTATTAGCGGCGTTTCCTATCGCTCTCGAGCCGTTTCACAGCCGAGCGCAATCCCAGCTGTAGGATGCGGGCAAGCTCGGCTCTGTGTTCAGCGATTTCTATCTGTTTTCTCAGTTGAAAGAGGTTCTCCGCGACGGTGCGCTCTTGCAGATCG
>CAYOAK010000208.1:0-7138 GCA_964401925.1 uncultured Bdellovibrionales bacterium
AGTTTCCTTGGCCCGAATTGGACGAAGACAGGAATTCGACACCAGGTGCGCGGCTCAAGTGTCACGATTCGATACAATATTTTCAGGAATGCCTGTCAGGGTCAGCCGGGTGTTCCGGGAGTTGGAGAGTCGTGCACCGCCATTGTGGGCTGGTACGGTAATGCGGGCAGTAACGGCGAGAATTACTCGAACTCTGCTGTCTATGGAAACGTGTTCATCGACACTATCGGAACCGTATTCTATTCGGGGGGCGCGCTTGTAATGGGAGACGATCGAACCTCGCAAGGGGGTGGTCCCCAAGATTGCACCGGCTGCAAGATTTTCAATAATACCTTTGTCGGTATCGGTTCGCTCAATCCATCAAGTCATGTTGGTTTCGAGTTCACGGGCATTAAGACCAACACCGAAGCAAGAAATAATATCTGGCACAATGTCGGCAGCCATACCCCCTTCTGCCAAGCCGCCGTCTGCTCCGACAATCCGACAGTCGCAAACGCTTCTCAGTTCATAAACCCCGCAGCTTCCAATTTCCGGCTCGTCTCTCCGACTGCGAACGGCGCACCGCTTTCCAGCCCGTACAACACCGACGCGGATGGCAAGCTTCGCGGAACTGACGGGATTTGGGACCTGGGGGCCTATGAGTATTTGGCGAACGGAGGCGGAGATACAATCGCACCGGCCGCCCCGAGCAACCTCACCATATCGCCACCCTAGTCCCTCGTGTAATTCCGGCTTCGCACCCTCCCTGGCAGTGGAGCCGGATGAAGCCCGAACCACTTCCTCTAACATCCTGAAATTTCTAATTAATATCGGCCATTCTTCGGTCAAGTTGAGCATGGAAAGTGGACGATACACCACATAAGGAGCGGCCCGAGCCTGAGGTCGTAAGAAGAGGATTTTCTCGAGTCGATGAACTCGCTGAACGTAAATCTAAGCGCGCTCACTACGGGCCGAAGGCTCAATGACGCGTCGCGCGATCTTGGCCGCACAGCGGAGCGTCTCTCTTCCGGCCTGAGGATCGTGCATGCGAGCGATGACGCGGCGGGACTTGCGATCTCCACCGGCTTGCGAAGCGACAGTAGGGTTTTCAACCAAGGAATCAGAAACCTTAATGACGGGATGAGCCTCCTCGAAATTACGGATGGAGCGCTTCAACAACTCTCAACCATTGTCATGCGGATCACCGAGCTTTCCGAGCAGGCAGCAAACGGAACCCTCGGGTCGGTTCAGCGGCAGGCGCTGAATCTCGAAGCAAGCGCTTTGAGGGACGAGTATAATCGGATTCGTGCAAGCACAAAGTTCAACGGCCTCTCGCTGCTCGACGGCGGAGTGACCGACCTTTCACTTCAGGCTGGATACGGAAATGACGAAAGGCTTACCTTCTCTTTCGGTCTTGCCGGTCTCGGAGCCGATAGCTTGGTGGGTGATGGGACTTTCGGCGCAGCTGCCGTTTACGCTGGGTCTGACGGCAATACCCGGATTGAGCTGGTGGATCTCAATAATGACGGGAGACTCGATATTCTCTCCGACTCCTACATCGACGGCACAATCAGCGTCTCGCTTGGAAACGGGGACGGCACTTTTAAAAATCGCGTGGAGTACAGTGGCGCCGGTAGCACTTTTGACCCTCAGCTCGGAGATTTTAACTCAGACGGTGTTGTTGATGTCGCCACAGCGGCTTTTGCCGGCGGTATCAGCATCTTCTATGGGAACTCGAACGGCTCGTTTACTCATCCTGACAATCTCAATTTTGCGGTGAACTCAACAGCAGTCTCATTAGGAGATATAAATAACGACGGAGCGCTCGACACCGTTCAGAACGACGCTTTTACCGGCTTCAGTTACATTATTCTTGGAAACGGCAATGGAACCTACAAAGCGCCCCAGACCGTCGACGGCAGATTCTCCTCGGAGTATCTCCAGCTTGTCGATCTAAACAACGACGGGGATCTCGACATTTTCGGCGCCGATCCGAGCACGGACCAGATTTTCGTCATGATGGGCAACGGCGACGGAGCTTTCACCGCCCTGACACTATTCGCTGCGGGCAACTCAACAAATGCCGCCGACCCGTCTCCTGATGCGGCGTTCTCCGATATTAACGGAGACGGAATGTTGGATGTGATAGTTACGGCCGACACGCAGAACACCGTCAACGTGCTGTTCGGTAACAGTAACGGATCCTTCACTGCTCCGGTTGCCTACGACGCGGGAGATGGACCGAGCAGCGTTCGACTCTCGGATGTAAACGGTGACTCGACGCTGGATCTGGTCGTGGCTTCATACGATGACGATCGGTTGAGCATTCTCATTGGTAACGCTAACGGAACTTTCAATGCGCGGACTTCGATGGCCGCGGGCAATGGCGCGTATAGTTTGGAGATAGCAGACCTGAATGGTGACGGGGTCGCTGACATCGTAAGCGCCTCGCAAGCCGACAATCAGCTAAGGGTATTTATCGCCAATTCTGTCCCGGCCTCCCAAAGTGCGGCGGTCGGCGCACCGCTCATCTCATTCTTGTCCTCCTCGAATATTTCCAATGTGACAGGTGCGAAGACAACGCTCGATGAGATGAAAGCTCTTCTCGATACGCTTGCGAAAAAGCGTGGAGGGATCGGATCGTTTCAGTCGCGATTACAGGTTGCGCTCTCGAATCTATCCACGCGTTCGATCAACTATGATCAATCGGCATCGCAGATCGTCGATGCGGATTTATCGACGGAAAGTGCGAGGTACACTCGACTGCAGATTCTGCAGCAGGCCGCTTCGGCGGTACTCGCGCAAGCGAATCAACAACCCGCGATTGCCCTGAGTCTTCTCCGTTAGAGTTGTAAATCTCAGCAGAAAGGCACCCTCGCCCCTCGTGCGCCTCCGAACGCCCACCTTTCGCTCTCTTCGAAAATGTCGCCCTTGATCACAGTGCGCTCTGAGAACGCATATTTTCTGTTCGAATCGCACGAGTAAAGTAGCAACTCAATGCACTGATCATGACAATGAGCACGTAAGTCGCCGCTAGAAGGGGCTCACTCCCAGCGGTGCTTGCGTACACCATGAGCGGTATTCCAATTACTACTGCAAGTCCGGAACCAAAGATAATTCCTTTCGCTGTAAGCGGTTCCCAAAAAAGGCTCAAAACCGTGGGAACTGCTACGCATGCGCCCACCGTATTGACGATGAACCAAAGGTATTTCAAACCGAAGCCGGGAATGAATTCGACCCCATAAGCAATTGCAAGTCCGAGAAGTGAGATCCAGACCATCGAACGTCTGGCTCTTGATATCGAGATCTCTTTCGATTCGTTTCTCGACGTCAGCCAGGGCTTTTTCTGCACTAAGGCATCCAAAGAGCTTGCTGCACTAAAAGCAGAGTCAAGCGTTGAGCAGAGTCCTGCAAGCAGCATGTACAAATAAAGTATAGCTATTGCCTCCGGCAAAAGGTGCCGCACTACAGCAAAACCCACGAGGGATACGTCAAAGTCTGCGGGAAGGTTTAGACCTACTTCAGGTGCGGCAGCGGTAAATCCCAATAGAGACAGTCCAATTGGAACAGTGCCGAAGAGAATTGCGCCGAAAATGAACGTTTTTCGAATTTCACTTTCCTTAACCGCTAAGCAACGTTGCCAGAATTGTTGATCACCAATCGAGCCGGAGATAAGTCCGATGGAACTGATTATTCCCGCAGTGAACATAATCCCCGGCGAAAACGGATTGATCGAACCGGATGGCAAAACTCCCGCAAAGTTTAGATGTCCACCAGATGCGGAAAGCACGAGCCCAACCACTATCCAACCTGGGATGAGAATCATTCCCATCTGAATGACATCAGTGACTATGGAGGCTTGGAGTCCAGAGATCATTCCATACGAAAGCGTTATGAGCAGGATCGTAGGCATCAGGATGAGTACTGAAACTCCTGTGGCCGCTGCGATGAGATGCGCACCTGCATACACCTGAACGGTAACTGCCATCACCTGGTAGTAGTAATAAGTGAAAAGATAAAGAAACGTTATCCGTCGATCACCGAAGCGGAGGTGCATCCATTCCGGCAGACTGTATCCGTTCGGTATCTTTTTTCTGACCTGAGGTCCGAGCCAAATATAGATCAGCACTGCAAAAATATTGGGAACCGTGAACCAAAAGATACCGGCAATCCCCTGTTGATAGGCCATCTGCACGGAGATCATGAGCGCGACTGCCCAAGTCCAAGAAGCCGCAATGCTTGGACCACCGAGCCACCAAGGGATCTGCCGGTCGACAACGATGAAGGCTTCTCCAGAGCGCGTCCCACGGCGCCGGCCCACCCAATAGGTGGCAGCGATCATAATGGAGGTAAAAATAACGAGATGAACAACGAGGAGTTGAGGAGAGACAAGAGTTACAAGCTCTGAATTATGAGCAGGGGCAGCCACATTCCTATTCCGGAAAAATGAAGGATAGGATCGAAAATGGAATGGTCGCTAAAGACATTTTCTCAATTGCCCATTATCGTTAAACAAAGCGAGTTAGTTGTTACTAAAAATCATTCTTGCTCCGCAATGTCCCGGCCGGTGATTCTTGTGGATGCATCGGTTTCACCACGTTTCCTATCCAGCAGGAGCATATTCTCGCAGACCGGTCTGTCTCAGAGACAGGATCTGGCCCGCTCTGATGTGGGGAGTGCGAACAAGGGGCTGATTAGCAAGCAGGTTTTTCGTCGAAGTCGGCGGGCTCTGAGGGGTTGAATCAGATAGCGATGTTAATCATTCAAAAAGACCAGCTGCCCTTTTCGAATTTGGTAGATCGACTCAATCACGGTTGCCGAGCCAGCAGATGATTGCGCAGAAGGCTTGTCGAACTGCTCGCGTATCCAACAGAGGTAATGCTCGCCGTGTGCCGAGAATCCGCCTTCGCCAAAGCCACTGGGAAGCTTTGTGCCGAGAGCCGGAATCGAACCGGCACGTCCCTTGCGAGACTCAGGATTTTAAGTCCTGTGTGTCTACCAGTTCCACCATCCCGGCAAATGCAGAGCCGTAAGCTAAGTCGAAGGCCGTCCGTAGGCAAGCGGTGCTGGGGCCGAGCGGGGGAGCTAGTCCGGCTCACCCTCCTCAGGGGGAAGAGTCATGAGCGTCGGAAAGTTTCTCTGCAGGTCGAGCGAGCGGATAGCTCGCGGTGTTGTTCTTACCAGGGACACTTGCGACTTGTCCGTATCGTAGCTCTTGATGATCCTGGTCGCCGGCTCGATCCTTTCGAGATCGGGCAGCCGCCAAAGCTCTTCGGAGCTAAGGAGAAGCGCGATTTCAGGATTTGGTCCGGAGAGCTGTTCGGCGAGCACATTCGTCATTCGAACCGCACGGATCCCTCTCTCTTTGAGGTAATACACCACCCAACGTTTTTGGATTTCGAGAACGTAAAGCGGTTTTGAAGAGTCGATCTGCGTTGCAAGATCTTCGACCATCGGAATGACGGTCCGCGAATAATTTCGGAGCGGTGTGTAGATTCCAATCTCACCGATGCGAGCGACGACTGCGACAACAAGGGTCAGCATGAAGAGGCGCGGGTTTGTCAGCCGTTGAATCGCAGCGGCGAGAAGAATCGACAGAAATGGATAGATGATGAGCGAGTAACGGCTCGATTTCCCTTTCGCACAGCAAAGGACGGTCAGAACCGCAACGCAAACGAGCAGCGCCGAGTCGACGAGGTCGGATTGATGCCACCGGCGCTTCGTCCCGCGCCAGAGAGAGTAGAGCGCAAGCAACGTCCACGGAAGCGCCCCGAGGATAAGACTGCCCGGATAGAAGAATATCCCATGCTCATTTGTGACCGATCCGCTGAAGCGGCGGGTGATCTCATAGGCCTGCTGTCCGAGAACAGTGGGCCAACCGACTTGGCGGGAAACTTCCGCGTACCAGAGGATGCAAGGAATTGCCGCAGCCGCGGAGAGCAGAAGAATTCTTAGAGCGCTCTTGGTGAAGCGTACAAGGGCGGTCGGGCCGTCCGCCTCCCCGTTCGGATTTCGAGTCCGGTTTCGAGCGGCTCTGAACGCGCAGAGAAGATCGATGGTTGCTGTGAGGGCCAAAGCCACAGGTCCTTTCGTGAGGGCCGCTGCCGCTGACGCGAGATAGGCCAGGCAAAATGTTCGTGTTGCTCCGGTGCGGTGGGCGAGGAGCACTGAGAAAAGCGAGAGTGCATTCAGCGTTGCGAACGTACTGTCAATCTCCGCAGATGACGCGAGCTGTAGAAAGAGCGGAGAGGTCAGCAAGATAAGCGACGACAGGAATGCGAGCTTTCTCTCACCCTGTAGTTGGGTAGTGAACCAGAACTGCAGCTGAATGAGCAGTATCGCCATGACCGCCGACGGAAGCCGGGGAACCCATTCGGCGGTGGAGTTGAAGATTCGCATAGTCAAAGCTGCGAGCCAGTAAAACAACGGCGGCTTTGTTAAAATTGGACTCTCGAGCAGGTAGGGGAGAACGAAATCTTTTCGCTCGAGCATCGACCACGCAATCAGCGTACGATCGGCCTCTGTGTGCCGGAAGAACTCGGCAAGAAAAATCCCAGGCAGGATCAGCACCACGCTCGCGAGGATGAGGATCCTGCGCTCAACGCGGACGGAATTTTTCGGTTCCGGATGGGCCTCAGGGGCTGAAGCGAAGATCGGAGAGATCCTCCGGCGTAAAGGTGAACTTCTCTCCACCTTCTGCTCGAACTCTTCCGCCAACTGTCTCTCGATCATGCTCAAAGATGACCAGCCAATTCTCTGCAGAGGCCCGGCGCAAAAATGCCGATTTTTCCTCCATGGTTCGTTCTGGCCACAAGTCGTAGCCCATTACGTATGGAATGGAAATGTGATGAGCAGTGGGGATCAGGTCACTCGGATAGGCGATCGTCTCGTGCGTGTCCCGAATCAAGATCCACTGCAAACCACGCGTGTGCCCGTCCGAGCGATGACCGGTGACTCCGGGGAGCATCTCCGCTCCGTCCTCGACTAGGGTCAGTTGCGCATTTGCCAGCGGTCCGACGATATCTGCGAGATAGCTCGAGCGCTCACGCGGTCCCGGGGAGTTCGCGTGCTCCCAATTTGCGGTCTGTAAAAAATGAGTCGCGGAAGGGAAACTGAGGGCAACCTCACCGTGTTCATTGTTGAAGCTCACTCCCCCCGC
>CAYOAK010000209.1:0-2185 GCA_964401925.1 uncultured Bdellovibrionales bacterium
AATTCAAATCAGATCTCAGGCCTCGTCGCCGCTGTGATCGCGGGCCTGTCATTTGCGGCGCACATCTACGGTCAAGGAAAAGTGGGATTGGAGGGACGGAAGAACGGAGAGCAATTCACGCTCGGCACGGTCCTCCTCGGCAGCTTTTTCACCTGCGTGATCGCATTTCCTCTCACTGGACTTCTCTCGACACCGCGCACTGAGCCTGCACCTCTCTGGTCGATCGGTTGCCTCATTGCCCTTGGGGTGTTTCAGTTCGCGCTGCCGATGATGCTTTGGGCCCGGTCTCTACCGCGTATCGCGCCGTTGATTGCGGCATTTATGCCGACTTTGATCGCCGTATGGGCTCCTTTGTGGACGTACCTTTTCCGCTCAGAGCCTTTCCCGGGAATGCTCGCCATCTTCGGCGCGGTCATCATCCACCTAGCAGTCCTCCTGGCCGCGCTCCGACGAATTACGCAGCAACCGGTTCCGAAGGCTGTGTGATTGTGCGGCTGTGGGGTCAACTTCTATTCCTGTCCCGTCCGTTCAATCGGGGCCTCTGTTATGACAGCTGTCATGCCGATCATTCCGATATTCCTTTACATCTCGAGGCCTGCACTACATTTGGAGCGTTATATGGAATCGAGAGAGCAATACGACAATCGAAGCCCCCGTCCCTCAGGGACAATGACCGACGGCGTTGGAAAAGCCGCGCAAGACTCTATGTATGCAGCGAAAGAATTCTTCACACCCAAAGATGGTGTGGTGCGTGGCGAACGCTCAGAAGGCTCGCTCACGAAACAGATCGAGAGCGTGACGACGAAGGTGCCGTCGGCAACATTCCTCACCTGCGCCTTCGGAGTGATGGGAGCGTCTGCGCTCCTACATCTTGCCGGAAAAAGACACGATGCAATATTCGTCGGTCAGTGGGTTCCTGCAATTTTGATAATGGGTTTGTATAATAAACTCGTGAAACTCGAAGGATCAGAGCGACGCGCATAAGCTACGCCCTCATTTCGAATTCATCGCCGGGTCATTCATCCGGATGCCGCGCCGCATCTGCGCCAGAAAGCGACAGCTATTATGGCGGGGAGTCAGATGGTAGTGGTGTCCCGGGTTTACTTGGCACCATGCTTGATTCCAGCTCCTATGCGAATACCATTCCTCTGTGCGCTTCTGGTCACTGCTTCGACGGCCGCCCTCGCAGATGAAACAGAGAATGCAGAATCAAAGAGCACTCGATTTGGCGATCTCCAGATTCGGTCACAGCCCGAGGCGTTTCATCACACCCTTCACTTTGCAGGAAAGCAGATCCTGGAATACGGGGGAGACGTCCTCAAATTTTTCGAGAAATATGAGGTTGGGTCCGCCGATGCTGTGATTGTTGTCGCGGAGAGCGGCGGCATCGGTTGCCCATACGAGACAATAATTGTTGAGATTGACGCATCGAAAGCTCCTCGCGCGAGCGAAAAGTTCGGGTGCCTCGAAATTGAGACCACAAAAGTTGTCGGAAACAAGTTGATAGTCGAGATACCAGCCTACGTTCCCCACCCTGAATTATTGACTGAAGCAGAGGTTGAAATCAGAGAGAGAACGACCGAGGTGTTTACTTGGTCCGCCGGCGAGTTGAAGCAGGACGCGCGAGTCGCGCCAAAGGAATAAATCCTGTAGGCAGTCAGGCGGAGCTTTGAGTCGTCATGCAGATCTCTTGGAGATCAATACTTGTTTTCCTCGTTGCACTTTCGGCTGCTTCTTGTTCCTCCGTGAAAATTCCGCCGGTGGAATCGCGCTCTCCGTTTCTGGAGCACGCAGACCAGATGATCAATCAACCGGAGCGTTCTCCGTTTATGCTCACATGGGTTGCGGATCGGGAGCAATTTGACGAGTTGAAGCAGAGCTACAATGCAATCTATATCGCCCCAATCATCACGACGTACCTCGAACAAGATCCAAAAAAGCCTCTCAAGCAAGAGTCGATCGACCGGGCAACCGCGTCGCTCTATAAAGCGTTCATCAATGCCGTTAAATCCGACTGGGACAATCATTTTTCTGTCGCGGATCAGCCGGGGCCAAATACCTTCACGCTCGAGCTCGCACTCATCAAGCTTCAGCCAACGAACAACGCAGTGAACATCGTCCAAAACATTGCCGGCTTCTTCGTTCCGGGCGGAATTGCAGTCACGGCTGCTTCAAATATGGCCGG
>CAYOAK010000209.1:2195-7089 GCA_964401925.1 uncultured Bdellovibrionales bacterium
GGCGCGACCTGAAAGATTGCGCCGTGTACTCCCGCGATGGGGTGACCGGCGAGCTATATGCCCAGGCCTATGACGAGAGAGCAGACAGAGCCGCGCTTTTGCTCAACACTGCCGACTTCACCGTCTGGGGAAACGCTCGCCTCATCTTCAAGAATTGGGCATCCGAGTTTACAAAAGTCATGAATTCGAACAGCTCGAAAAGAGTGCTGAAGGCCGTTCCGCTCACTCTGTTTCTTTTCTAACTTCTAATATGAAGTGCCTTTTGACACTCGCGTCATGACACGAAGGCAGACGCGAATGAGCACCAGGATCAGGAAAACGTCGATCCAGAAAAAGGTAGAATACCGGCAGGTGCTCCAGCCGGGAGCGCACTGCTTGAACGGAATCGGCAAGCCGTAGTTCGTCGCTGTTCCGACTGCCTGGTCGATCCCGCTCCCGGAGAACTCCACTTCAGAGGAGAGGAACGTGAGCAAAACGGCCGCGATAATGGATGCGACCCACGAGAGCAGCGCCTTCACGTTGACCCTCGTCGAAATCGCTTGCTCAAGAAAAGTTCATACATAGCGTTTCCTCGTGCTAGCCCTATGCTCATTCCAGTGTTCTCGCCGGTAATCTAAGGCACATCAGGCGCACTTGCGAACCTCCTTGTGCGGCGAAATCACTACTGCACCCCCGTCGAAAACTGCTGTTAGTGCATTCAGAAATCCCAGCTGATATAAAACATCGTTCTAAGACGTTCTTTCATTCGGCGGGCAAATATTGCCTTTGCTGCCGACAACCTTTCGCACACACCACCTTGAAATGCCCAGCTCTGGCGATCTGTTCGCCTGAGTAGATGCGCAACATACGGTTTTCCTCTCCTTGGTGAATCGAGAATCCCTTGAAGCACTTCCTTCACTGGATTCGGCGACTCATCGCCAAGGAGCAAGCAAAGTTATGAATGAAGTCATCACAGCCGGTTTGGACATCGGCCGGACGACGGTCGCAACCGCGTTGTATAGCTCGACGCGGGGATTTGTGACGCCTACGATCATTGAGCACCCCAGCCGGGTGCTCGAAGGGACCACTGCCGCCGTTGCGGCGGTCGATTTCGCCCTCACCGAAACCTGCCGCATGGTCGGCGTTGACCGGCGCCTCGTCCGGGCCGCCGGGCTGGATTACCCGGGACCCGCGAGCGTGGACGGAAAGCTGTCCAAGAAGGGCTCGACGAACTATTCGGGGGCGGAATGGCGGGAGTTCAACCTGCGGGCGGCGGTTGCGGACGCGCTGGGAATCCTCGTCACCTACGACAACGATGGGAACCGTGCCGGCCGCTATGGCCACAACCTCTACTTCGGCGAGGAGTGGCGCGCGAAATCTTCATACGGCGCCGTCGTCGGCAGTGGCCTGGGCGGCTGGGTGATCGACGAAGGCAAGATGGTTCACGGCGGCCGGGGATTCGGCGGCGAAGTGGGGCACGTACTCCTTCCCACGAATCTTTTTCTTCCGGAAGGAATGGCCATCCCCGTCTGCGGCTGCGGACGCCGCGGCGACGCCGAATCGATCGCGTGCAAGATTGGGCTCCAGGAGAACCTGCTTCCGTTCTTCCTCCGGGAGTTCCCCTCCCATCCGTTCGCTCAGTTGACGGTCGAAGAAGCCGGGCCTCAGTTGAAAATGCTGGATCCGCTGGAAGACCAGCTCGCCCAGGCAATCTTCCGGCTCCAGGCGGTGGCCCTCGCGTATTTGTTCGATATCGCTGCGAACAATTCGGACCCCGATGTCTACATGCTCGGCGGCGGATTGTTTGAGAACTCGGACGCCTTCAACGATTGGTTCCTGGGCATCGTTCGCCAGACGTACCGCTCCCGTCCGGGCGTTCGCGAGGAACAGGCCGAAGTCCCGATCGTCCTCGTCCCGGACCGGGACATGGCTGCAAGCCGCGGCGGCGCGCTCGATGCGTTCGAAGCGCTCACCGCGTAGCGCGCCGAAGGCCAGCGTGAAGGTTAACGCAGCTACCTGGCGATCCCCCTATCGCCAGGTAGCCTGTGCAGTTGCGCATCGCTCATTCCATTCAAGGTGCAACTACGAAATCCGCTTCAGACGGATCGTCCAGAACACACCAAGCTCACCCTGGTATGTGTAGCCCGTTCCGTCAAAAAGCAGAGTCTTTGCGGGGGAGAGAGAGCCGGAAAACTTCACGACAAGGGTCTTTCCTTTTTTTATCTTCTTCAGCTTCTTGTCTATCTCCACTGCGGATTTGCCCGGGAAAATATCAGCGGTGGTTTCAAGCAGGAACGGATAGCGATAATCGATGAGATCTTGGGCAGGGTTGTTTGGCGGAAAGATCGGACCACATCCCTGCGGCATCAACACACCGATCGGCAGAACATACTTTTTCAAATCAATGCCGGTCGGCACCGCGGACCCGCCCGGGATCGAACTCAGTTCTGACATCCGCAAGGGCTCAATGACAAAAGTACCGTTACTGTAACTCAGCTTGACGTTGGCAGTATCTTTCTTAGAGCCGCAACCCGAGCTCAACGGCGCAAGATCGGGTGGGGGCGGGCATTTCCCAATACAGGAGTATGCCGGGACATTTCCGTTTGTCACGGTCACCCGAAGCTTGGGAAATTTAGCGATCCCTTTTCCGGGCACAGTTCCAACGAGCGTCCCTTTGCCCTTGCTCTTGAACACCATCGTCACTGCCTTGCTCGTGCGGTAATCGACGAAGTCGCTTCCCTCTTCCGCCAGGTCCGATACGAAGCCGTCGACACCCGTGTTCGTTTTGAGATGGTAGACCCAATCGATATCATGGGTGCCTGTCATCGTGACCGAAAACGTAAGCGGAGCGGGAGGGGCGGCGTCCGCTGAACCGAAAGCGGCGAGGATCATCGGCAGAACCAGCAGTGCGCGTGGAATCATTCTCATTGCGGGGAGCCTCTCAGGCAGATCAAGTTTCGCCGTCCGTAACGCATGGGCCGGAGATAGCAAGGCGCGTCTCCCGGCATAGAGTTGCTGCCCTGTTCTAGCTGAGTTCGTCCGTGAGGAAATCGCCCTCGCCTGGCCCAGCCGTCCCGAGCTCAAATTGCAAATCTCCAGGGGCCCATGGGAGAAAGACCGCAGCGCGTTTTCCGCCAGCTCTCTCCAACCTCATCAATCGCGTATTTCATCTCTCCGTATCTTTCCCGTTCAGCGAGAAAGATACGCGACCGCAAAGCGTTTTATTTTAGGAGGTTCTGATGTCAGAAGCCGGATTGATCGATCCGCGAACGCAGGTCGTTCCATATCTCTCCACACTCGCTGCGGTTCTCTATCTGCAGAAGACGAGCGGGCAGGTGGCCATTCGCAGGCTGATAACAAAAGCGATCGCTCCAGGCGGACCACTACCGGACGGCCCGATTCAAATGCCGCCGGAGCTAGTGCTGGACCTCAAGTCCACGGCCGCACAGCTTTTGAGCTGCCGCCGTCCGGACTTCGATGTCACCGAGTATGCGCGCTTTCATTCTGCGCAATTGCACGAGCTGGCTGATGGAAAACATCCGCTGCCGTTCGATTGGGCCGTGACAAACGCGCAAAATGGCGGAGCACCCGTTACGTTCGAGATGCTCGTCGCGTGCCTGCAAGCTGGTGTGGCCGACACGCTCGACGAGGCGGAATTCAAAGTGGAGAAGCCTTGGAAAGAGGTCTTTCCATTTGTGGTGAAGCTGGCCGGTGTATCGTTGACTGACCCTGAAGAACAGGCTCATCGAATCCGCGTTGTGAAATTGCTCGCTCAGGCAACCCGTCTCACCGGACTCAGAGCAGAGTACTTTCAAACGGCCCTCCGGTTTGGGAACGGCAGGACTCGTGAGGATGTGAGGAAATGCATTGAGTGGGTGGTTACGACGGCACTCGCTTCCTTCAGATCGGATTACGGGGACTACAAGCGCAAGGGCGAATCTCCAGCGGGGGCCCGTCTTGCTACATTGGACAAGGCCGTGCTGTTAATCCCGCCGATCCAAAGAGCCATATTGGATCGGAAATTGACGGACGCGTTGATCGCGGATCTCCGGAAAGTGAAAACGGCCTATAGTCCGTGCACACCCGGTAACACCGCGCCGCTTCTCTTTGATCTCGGCGTGATAATTCACGAAATAGACAATGCGCCGAAGGAGGGGAGTTAGCGCATCGCGCTACTAGCACTCCGCATTCGAAACAATCACGCGGCCGCGTATCCACTTTGACCGCGTCATATAGGCAGAAACCATCTTTCAACAGCCCGGATCGTTGACGTACGCTACGAGTGCTCTCCCCGGTGACAAATGCGCCTTCGCCTCTTCAAACTTTGCCTCCTCGCTTCGGCGATAGCCATAATGCACGTATCTGCGCTGCCCGCGATGGCTGCGCCAGCGAGCGAGCCCGCCTTTTTCGAGAAACTCCAGGAGGTGCAGACCCCGCCCGACGCAAAGAAGACTGCGCCGAAAGCCGGCGCATCGCTGAGCATCCCTTATAGCCGCGTCGATATTCTCGTGCGGGATGGAATCGCCTTTACACGGTTCATTCAGATTTACAGAAATCATTCCAAGGAGCGGCAGGGTTACGCATTCTCGATTCCTATTCGCCCTGCAACGGTCGTGAGTCAGTTTACGCTCTGGGATCAAGGAAAACGTTATCCGGCTGCGATCGAAGAACGATCGAAGGCGGAGAAGGTGTACTCCAGTGTCACCGGCGATGAAGCGCCGAGTATGACCGAAGACCCGGGGCTCGGTCGGCGCAATCTGAACCGCTTTGACTTGCGGATATTCCCGATTCACCCGGGCGAAGACAAACAGATCGAGCTCGTCTTCTACGAGCCGCTGCGCGTGAAGAACGGCAAAGTGACCTTTCCGCTTTCATTAAGAAAGCTGCTCGAATCCACTGACGTGCGCCATCCCGG
>CAYOAK010000210.1:0-7069 GCA_964401925.1 uncultured Bdellovibrionales bacterium
GCACGGGTCGATTCTGACATGCTCCGGCCGGGCGATTTCACCGGAACGGCGAACTCGCGGAAGTCCGGCAGCTTCAGCTCCTTGAGCAGCTGACCGCCATTGGCATACGGGCTTGCGCTCATCCGCTTTGTTCCAGAGGGAGCAAGTGCCGCGATCTCCGCTCGCAGCTTTCCAGCGCCGTCGAAAAGCTCCTCCGGCTTGTAGCTTCGCAGCCATTCATCGAGGAGCGGCAGCCGTTCCGCGTGCGTCGTGACTTCGGCAAACGGAACCTGGTGCGAGCGCCAATTATCTTCCGTGGGCTTCCCGTCGACTTCCTTAGGGCCGGTCCAGCCCTTCGGCGTGCGCATGACAATCATCGGCCAACGGGGACGCTCGGCCTTTCCCGAGCTCCGAGCTGTCTGTTGGATCGTCCGGATCTGATCGAGAGCGCGATCAAGGGTCTCGGCCATCAGTTGGTGCATCGCCAGCGGATCCGATCCTTCGACGAAGAGTGGCTCATATCCGTATCCAACAAAGAGGCTGCACAACTCCTCGTGCGGCAAGCGGGCAAGCACCGCGGGATTAGCGATTTTGTAGCCGTTCAAATGCAGAATCGGGAGGACTGCTCCATCTGAGATCGGGTTCAGAAACTTGTTTGAGTGCCAGCTTGCGGCGAGCGGCCCGGTCTCGGCTTCGCCGTCGCCCACGATACAAGCGACAACGAGGTTCGGATTATCGAATGCCGCCCCAAATGCGTGAACGAGTGCGTATCCGAGCTCTCCCCCTTCATGGATCGATCCCGGTGTTTCCGGTGCAACGTGACTCGGAATTCCGCCCGGAAAGGAGAACTGCTTAAAGAGCCGCTGCATTCCGCGCTCATCCAGCGAAACTTCCGGATACACCTCGGAGTACGTGCCCTCGAGATAGGCGTTCGCCACTGCCGCCGGGCCGCCGTGACCGGGACCGATTATGTAGATCATCTCGAGGTGGCGCTGCTTGATCGCCCGATTGAGATGCACATAGAGAAAATTCAGCCCCGGGGTGGTGCCCCAGTGTCCGAGAAGCCTGGGCTTTACATGCTCAACCGCCAGCGGCTTTTTCAACAGCGGATTGTCGAGAAGGTAGATCTGCCCGACGGAGAGATAGTTCGCCGCGCGCCAGTAGGCATTCATCAGCTCGAGCTCTCGCGCTGCTAATACGCTTTTCATACGGTTCCTTATTCAACTGAAATTGCTGCGCCGGATTCAACCTCTCCGTCCAAGATTTGGTCCACTGCTTCTAGCACCGGCTCGATTCCGCTCCATCGGATCTTAGCGATCGTCTCGCGCGACATCTGCTCTCCCGGAATCACTGCGTCAAGCTCAAGCGAGACGACCGTCGCCTCTCCGGAAAGGGCAGCGGCCGACATAATGGTGATCTGTCCGAGCATCGCCTTCGACAGGGAATGGGCGGCACGGGAGCTATGGAGCTCGCCGGCGGTCTTATCCAGCACATTAATGACAAAGCTGCCGGTCGAGAGCAGTCGTGCCGCGTGTTGAATCAGAAAGAAAGGTGCGCGGGCATTGACCGCGATCGTCTCTTCCCAGTTCTCCTCTCGCTCCTCAAGGAAAGAGTGCGTCGACTGCAGCTTGTCCGGATCTGGGAATGTGCTCGCGTTGTTCACGACGACGTCGAGCCGGCCAAACTCATCCTCGATCCGGTCGATAATCTGCTTCCCGGCGAAAAGTTCGGAGAGATTCTGTTGGATGACAACCGCTTTCCGGCCAATCGCCTCGACGCGGCGCTTTGTGTCGGCCGCACCGGCCGCACTCGCGTGACAATGAACCGCGATGTCGTAGCCGCGCTCCGCTAGATGGATCGCAAACACCTGTCCGAGCCGTTTTCCTGCTCCAGTGACTAACGCGACCTTCATGCAGTTCTCTCTTGTTCGGGTCTCTCCTGGCCGCGTAACGGCAATTGCTGAAAGTAGGGATGGGATGATTCGAAAGAAAGCATTTCGCCGGTAACGGGATGCGCAAAGCGAAGTTTTGACGCGTGCAAAAGAAAACCCGATCCAAATTCAGCCGGCAGCTGCGTGGTGGAGCCGTAAAGCTCATCGCCGATGAGCGGATGTCCTAGGAAAGCGAGGTGCGCACGGACCTGATGACGTTTTGCTTTTGGTGCGCGAACCTCAACGATCGAGCAGTCCCGATTGTCGGTCCAGATTGGGTTAATGGTTGAGATCGTCGGCTGAAACTCAGGCTGTTCAGTCGCAGAGATGGAAACTCTCTTCCCGGCCGCTTTGAGAAAAAGCCGCACTGTCTGTTCCGCCGGCACGAGCATTCCCTCGACCAAGGCGAGATAGCTTTTCTGAATCTTTCCCTCGTTCAGGGCCCACCGGAGAGCAAGCCAGCTCTCGCGGGATTTTGCCGCGATGATCAACCCGCTCGAAGAGGTATCCAGCCGCTGAATGAGTCCGCTCTCCCTCGGATCCTCACCGGCGTTCAGCATGCGGGAATCCCGGGCGGAGAGAATGTCGGCCAGCGTGACGGAATCATCTTCACGGAGCGTTATGCTGGGGATGCTGCGCGGCTTCTCGATAACCAGAAGCTCCTCGTCTTCGAAAAGCGGGGGGCCAAGCAGCGCGAGCGATGCCGCTCCGAGCTCCGGCCGGGCGGTGATGCGCTGCGGCTCAAACAACAGTTCAAGCGTTTCACCCCCGCGGACCAGCTCTCCGGGGGCACTTTTCTTCCCGTTGATCAGCACCAGCCCTTCCCGGCAGCGGTCAGCGAAAAAGTTTCGGGAGAGCCAGCTCAGCTCACGGTGGAGAAAACGATCGAGCCGTTCGGGCGCACCGGGCGGAACGACAAATTTTCTCCTCTCTTCAGTCATCGATAGGGTCAGGCATCTGGATGCTGATTAATGTGCCGGTAATTACCTCGGAAAAGTGACCATCCCATTTTCCGTTGCTATATGACTACTATCCACTATGAGCACACCGAACTCGACGAAAAAGGTCGTCATTCTTGGAAGCGGGCCGGCGGGTTACACCGCGGCAGTTTATACGGCGCGGGCGAAACTCAATCCACTCGTGGCTTACGGGCCTCAGGCGGGGGGACAGCTCACGACCACGACCGATGTCGAGAATTTCCCAGGATTCAGTCAGGGGATCATGGGACCCGAGCTGATGGAGGAGATGCGCAAGCAAGCGGAGCGATTCGGGACCGAGTTCATACAGCGCAAGGCCACGAAAGTTGAGTTGAACGCCCGGCCCTTCAAGATTCACTTCGACGAGCAGATCGTCGAGGCCGAAGCATTAATTATCGCGACAGGCGCTACGGCAAAGACCCTCGGCCTCGATCGCGAGTGGGAGATGATGGGGTATGGCGTGTCGACATGCGCCACCTGCGACGGCGCGTTCTTCAAAGATCAGGAGATCGTCGTAGTCGGCGGCGGCGATTCTGCTGCCGAAGAAGCTCTCTTCCTGACAAAGTTCGGCAAGCGTGTGCGGCTCATCCACCGCAGAGACAAGCTCCGCGCTTCGAAGATCATGGCCGACCGCGTATTGAAGAGCGAAAAGATCGAGATGGTCTGGAACCACACGGTCTCCGAGATCTTCGGTGATAAGAAGAGCGGCGTGACCGGCCTCATGCTCGAGAACACTCAGACCGGCGAGAAGACAAAGATTGAAGCGAACGCGCTTTTCTACGCGATCGGACACACACCGAACACGGATCTCTTCCGCGAATATCTCCAGTGTGACGAGAACGGCTATCTCCTGACCCAGCCGAATAGCACGAAGACAAGCATCCCCGGGGTGTACGCCTGCGGGGACGTGCAGGACCATGTTTTCCGCCAGGCCGTAACGGCGGCTGGAAGCGGTTGCATGGCGGCGATCGAGTGCGAGCGTTGGCTCGCGGAGCACGAGTAATGAGATCTGTCGCCGCTCTCCTAGCTTCGGCGATCCTCACTGTTTCAGCCGCATTTGCCGAGGACGTGAAAGTCGGTTTTCTCGGGCCGCTGAGCGGAAACGCTGCGATTCTCGGATCGGACGCTCTCATCGCCGCACAGATCGCTGTCGATGATGTGAACTTGAGCGGCGGAATTCAGGGCCGTCCGCTGAAGCTCTTGGTCGAAGACGATCAGATGCTCGCAAAACAAACTGTCACGGGTTTCCGAAAGCTCACTGAGCAAGAAGGTGTCCGCGTTGTCCTCGTCTACGGGTACAGCGGCCTGTTCAGCATCGCGGAGCTTGCCCAAAAAGCCGGCGTGCTCCTGATCGATCCGCTCGACTGTGATGAAGATATTGCAAAGCTTCCGGAGAACGTGATCTGCATCGCGAAGCTCACGGAATATTTCGGCCATCAGCTCGCAGACGATATGGTGGCAAGAGACGCGCTTCCCGCCGGCGTCCTTTATTACACGAGCGACGCCTTCCCCGTGAAGGTGACAGAAGCGCTAAAGAACCGCTTGAGGACGCACGGCAAAGAGCTCGCCTCCGAGACCTCATACCACGCCGAAGAGCGGGATTTCCGCACCTACCTCATGGGAGCCCGCGCACGAAAACTGAAGTCGCTCGCCATTTTCGGTGAGCTCGAGGTCGGCATCATCCTGAAGCAGGCACGTGAGCTGAACTTTCCGGGACAGCTCTATTCATTCTCCACAATTCTAGGGCCGGATGTCCGCAAGATCGCCGGAGACGCCATAAACGGCGTCCGGATCGTGGATTGGACGGCCGAGGAGAGCCCGGCGTATGCAGAGTTTCTCTCCAAGTTTAAACTTCGAACCGGCAGAGACCCGGCGCTCCAGATCTCGACCGTGCCGACGTACGACGTAATCAATCTTATTGCGGCTGCGCTCCGCGCCTCCACTCCTCCAGGGATCGACACCCCCGCTGCAACCGTGAAGAAGTACCTTTACCGCCTGAAGGATTACCAAGGGGCATCAGGGAAAATCACGATCGACAGTGATGGCTGCGTCCGCAGCCTTCGCACGCATCTCGCCGATGTGAAGAACGGGGAGCGGGTGCGGTAATAACGCGAGCTACTCGAGCATCTCCCAAAAGAATTGAAAAAACTGCCGGAACATATCGCCGATTTGTTCGGACTCGATCACGATCGCGAGCGGTAGCAACGTTCCGTGCGGAACGAAGAGCGTGGAGCTTCCGCCCACAATCATCGTGCAGCGGAAAGTGATCCGATCCGGAAAGTAGCGGACCGTCCGGAACTCATCGTCCTGATAGAACTTGAACCGCTTCCTCCGGGCAGACCCCGAGGTGATAAGTGACGAGTGAATGTTTCGCCGGACCTTCTCGCCGATAACTTCCTTTAGCAGACCCGGGAGTTCCTTCTCGAAATCCGGGTCCGAGATCGTTTGAATGTTTCGAAGCCCCTCTTTTGCCACCCTCTCGTAGAATTCGACGAATGCACCGCGCACGCCGCGGCGCCCGTGGAAGAACCTCACATCGTTCGAATTGCGGGCTCCGCCCGCTCGCTGCTGCGCTTCGAGAAGAGGAACGATCATCCGGGCGAGCGAAAGCTTCGTCTCCATCTCCTCGATGAGATTCACCGGGCTGAGCGCCTCGTAATAGATGACACGATTGCGCCGGAGCGAGCCGACAAGCTGCCGCTCCTCGAGCGCGGCGAGTGCCTCGTAGGCGGTCGACCGCGGAATCGCCGCGTGCTTCGCCGCTTTAAAGACGGAGCTTGGCCCGTTTCGCAGGAGCGCGATGTAGACCTTCGCCTCCTGATTCCTCAATCCCAGGTTCTCGAGTGTAGCTATCGACATACTGTCAGGATATCCGACAACAGCTGCAGGAGCATCCCGGTCCGTGTTTTCAAGCTATTGGCCACATTTTGGAGTATCACTGCCGGAGTAGTTGACTCTCCGCCGCGAGCCCGTCAAAAGCGCCGCATGAAAGCTCTCCTCTGCTCATCACTGTTTTGTTTCCTGTCCCTCCTCCCACCGAGCAGGTTCGCACCGGTTGGCGCCGCTCTCGCGGAGAGTCCGCGAACTCTCCGCGTCGGAGCCGTACTTCCACTCTCGGGCAAGCTCGCATTCATCGGTCTAGCCGAACAGAGAGGTTTGCAACTTGCCGCGGAGGCGGTCGCGAAAGCAGCGAACGGATCGATCCGGGTTGAGATGCTGTATGAAGATAACGAGAGCGATCCCAAGAAGGGCGCCGCAGCTGCGCAGAACATTTTGCGGCAGAACGTTGACGTGGTCATTTCGGTTTCGACCGCGATCACCTCGGCGATAGCGCCTCTCGTCGTCTCGGCGCGAAAGATTTTGCTGTACGCGGCGGCCTCTCGCGAGATCGCGAAACAGAGCCCGCTGTTCTTTCGCGATTACTACGATGCGGAAGATCACGGTGAAGCCGTGGCCGCCATGCTGCTCAAGCGGAACAAATCACGGGTTGCATATATGGGCGAAGAGAACGACGCCTGCACACTCTATCGGGACGCGATGCAGCGGCGTCTCGGAATGGAGCTCCTCGCAAGTGAGAGCTACTCTCCAGGAGACGCGGACCTCGCTCCGTCGCTGCTTCGGATCAAGGGGCGAAAGCCCGACGCAATCGCTTTCTGCACTTGGAGAGACACATCGCTCGTGATGAAGCGCATGAGCGATCTCGGCATGCTCGATCTCCAGACCTTCCATTTCGTAGGGCCTTTTCTCCCTGTCTCCGACACTCCGGAGGTCAGAGAGCTTCTCGAAAAGAATCATGCCGCGACCACCTGGTACGCAAATGTTCCATCGGAAGAAAGCGGAGCAACCGAAGCCTTCCGCAGCACCTACCGCGAAAAATTCGGCGAGGAGCCGAGAGGCGACGCGAAGTATCTGTATGACGACATCACCTTTCTCGCCGAAGCGGCGAAGAGCTGTCCCCAAAGCGATCTGGAATGCATCGCCGCTTACTTGAAGCAGCATCCGTTCGTAGGGGTGGCGGGTATGCTTCGGTTCGATGAGAACAGAGTTTCGAAACGGGCGGTGACGATTCAAGAGCTGCGTGGCGGCGCCTGGCAGGTGATCGCGGAGTAGGTTACTGGGACCGCGGGCGGCCTCGCCCGCTTGCCGGCTCTCGCACGCGAATGGAGATCGAACATTGTGCTGA
>CAYOAK010000211.1:0-7019 GCA_964401925.1 uncultured Bdellovibrionales bacterium
CGCGTGCTTTCTCGAGCAACGTGCGGAAATGGGGGAACTGCTTCGAGGTGAGGAATTGCTCACCGATATCGCGATACTTTTTGAAACGAGGCAATTCTTCGGAGCTGAGCTTTAGTGCCGTCGGCTTAGGGGAGTGGACTGTCGCGGCTGTGGAGACTTCCGGTTTCGGTTGAAACTTTTCCTCGAGCGTCGCCCGATATCCAGCTGCAGCTTCAAAGAGGCTTCCGGCAGCCGCAGGCATGGGCTTCGCCTTCTTCTCCGCGTCTTCGATTTTGACTGTATATTGAGAGCGTTGCTGAGGCTTCGGCGTTACGACTTCTTGCGGTGCTGCCGCCTTCTGAACAGCTTTCTGAATGGGGGCCTGCGGTACCTCGGCTTTTGGGGCTTTGACGAGCTGGGGCTTCGAGTAATTTACCCGGCGGCGGCGTTCGAGAAAGCGCCGCTTCAGTCCTTGGAAGAAACGGAGTCCTTCACGGGTCTCTTCCTCCTCAGGATCTGTCTCGACCTGGCGGATGATCGACTGCCGGCTCGCGACGATGAAAACGTCGCTCAGATCTTGAGCGAGATGTCGAAATCGTTCGGCTAAACGCCGGATCTCGGCGACGGAATATTCGCGCTCTTGGCGGGGTTCGGATTTAAGATGCAGCTCTGCCATGACCACTGATCCGGTTATGCGCGCAAAATGCTTCGAAGTTTCTTACGATTGGCGCCAACTTAGCTGTAGAGAAGATACGGCGGGCGAACCGATGTAAACCACTGTTCAAACTCAGTAATCTCTTTTTCAATTTCCGAAAGATCTCCGCTCCCATCCACGGTTTTCCTGAAACGATCTGATCCATACAGCAGATCGATCGCCGGAATCGTATCGATGAACTCGTAGGTATCGGTCCGCCACTGAAACTCCGCCGGGTAGAGTTTCCGGAGCGCGGAGATGAGAGCGAGTCCCCAACGAAAAGGCTGGAAGGCCTTCCGGTCGGTGACGTGAATCTGTAGTCCGTTGCAGCTGTGACCCGCCCACTTCTGAAACTTTGGAATGAAAGTGATCGGACGGAGCACAGCGCCGTTTAATGCAAATGCTTCATTGAGGGTCTGTGTCCGCCAGGCGAAGCTGTCGATGAACGGCGCGCCGACGTATTCGAACGGCATCGTCGTTCCGCGTCCCTCTGAAACGTTTGTTCCTTCGAAGAGACACATGCCGGGATAAACGATCGCCGCCGCCAGAGTCGGCATATTTGGTGAGGGGATGACCCAGGAGGATTTTGCTTCATCAGCATAGGCTCGTCTCGACCAGCCTTCTGTTTTGAGAATCTGCAAGTCGCAGCGACAGGCAGGATATGCATCTCCCTGCGCCCCGAAACCTCCTTCATACATCACGCTCAACTCGCCTAAAGTGAGTCCATGACGTTGCGGAACGGGAAGCATCCCGCAGAATGAGCGGAACGGTGCGCGCAACGGGCTTCCCTCAATCTGACCACCGCCGATTGGATTCGGCCGATCGAGAACGACGACTTTTGTCCCAGTCTTTCCGGCAACGGCCATCGTCAGAGCGATTGTCTGAGCGTAAGTGAAATACCGGCTGCCGATATCCGGCAGATCTGCGACCAGAATATCGATGTCTTTCAGCTGATCTTCCTTCGGTGAAAGCCCGTCGGCAGTTCCATCGTAGAGGCTGACAATCGGCACTCCAGTCCGTGGCTCAACGGTCGAGGAGACGCTTTCCATATCTTGCGGACCACCCCACAACCCATGTTCCGGCGCGAAGATCCGGAGGAGCTTTACTTGAGAATTTGCTGCCAGGTGCTCAAGGAGATGAACGAAATTCCGATCGGTCGAAGCCTGATTGACGAGCACAGCCACGCGGGCGCCCTTCAGGAGATCGAAATTACGTTCGATGAGAAGATCAGTACCGGTACGAATCATCCGTTTTCTTGAAGTGTGTTGACCCCGGAGCTCAGGACACGCTCGGAAAGCGCGCGAAAGATCGGATAGGAGAAGATACCCGAGTCGTGCCCGTCGCCCCAGCGAATTCCGACGGCATAATTACCGACGCTCCACATTTCCCGTAAATCCAGCCCTTCGGCCGCTGTTGCTTTTATTACCTGGAGCATCGCTCGCCCCTTGCGCGGCGCGCCAAGTGGATTGGCATGGACCTCGGCACCGCGTTCCTCGACACATGCCGCGCAGGGACAGAATTTGCGAAGCAGCTCGGAGGAAAGAACAGCCTCCTCTCCGGTCGACCAAGAGATCTCGAGCCCGATTCCACCGCCGGTGTCATCCTTCAGCCGTCTGATTCTGATCGGTGCGGCACTTTCAGGGATCACATGCATCGCTCAAGAGTGAAATCCACCAATGCTGCGAGATCCCGTACCGCCATCGGGCGCATGTTCGGATGCTCGATCTCCACTAGCGCCGCTTTTGCCCGGGCACCGTAGTCAGCGGCAAGTTCACGGGCACGCTCAACGATCGGAGAGCTTCGCAGATAATTTCGCGCTTCGTGCGCTTCGGCGAAAGTTGGCGCCGGCAGGTCGAAGAACTCCCGTGCCTTCGTTTCACCCGAAAGCAGCCAGAGAATATTGATGAGCGATGGTGTCTTCTGCTTCAGATCCGTTCCAGAGGGCTTGCCCAGCAGATCCTCATCGGCAGTGATATCGAGAATGTCGTCGACCATCTGAAACGCGATTCCGGCGTTTACACCGAACTCCCGCATCAGCGCGACATTCTTCTCGCCCGCTCCCGCGAGATAGCTTCCGACCGTGGCGGCGAGAGCAAAGAGCGAAGCAGTTTTACGGGCGACCACCTGAAGGTACTGCTCCATCGACCGAAGCTCACCGGGTGCCAAAGTTCCCTCGAGAATTTCTCCCTCAGTCAGCTCGACAGATGCCTGCTCGGTCGCTTCGATGACGAAGATATCGAGATGCGCGCATAAGCCAAAGGCTCGCGCGAGTAGAAAGTCCCCTGCGAGAAGAGTCGGCGGGAGACCGAATTTTTTGAACGGGGAAATTTTGTGCCGGCGTGTTGCAGACTCGTCGATAATATCGTCGTGCAGCAGTGTCGCCATGTGGATCAGTTCGATCCCGGAAGCAGCGTCGACGAGGTCCTCCGAGATTTCGCTCATGCCGAAGAGCCGGCCGCTGCTCAACGCGAGAATCGGACGAATCCGTTTTCCACCGAGCTGCAGGAGATACTCGGAGATCGCCGTAAGCTCGGGCGCAGTGCTCCGGAAGCAGCTTGCAATCCGCTGCTCGACCCGTTTGAGATCGGTGGCGGAGTCCGCAAATAGCCGCGCCACACTGATGCGAAGGTCCTCCGGAAGATCCGTCAACTCCCTCCCCCCGGCTTGCTTGTCGACCGCTGATTGGCTCTGCATGATGGATAGACGGTAACAGAATTACGCGGGCGAAGCATCCTTGAGCGCCGGAGTTTCCCCCCGCGAGAACCACAGGAAAAGAGCCGTCAACACAGCCAGGAAAATGATCATCATCGGCTCACCCCCGGCGTAAATGAGAAGTGCCTGGAACGCTCCAAGGAGTGCCGGAAAAACCGAGCGCGAGGACCTCTTTCTCGCCGGTGATTGAACGGCTAAGACGAGGTGCCAGTAATGGGGGAGAAGGAGAACGAGGTCATGAGACCAGAGGTAAGGCGAGAAGCAGAGTGAGCATAAAATGAGCGGGAGGAACGCCCGTTGCAGCTCGGCTGAGCAGAGAGCAATCCGCGCCGTAACTCCGGCTCCGGCAAGGAGGCAGATGACATTTGCGGCAGACGCGGGGACGAGCCAGGAAAGAGCATAGGCGAAGCTCGGATTGGGAAATCCGGCGTGAAATTTCGCATTCTGCAGAAGACTGTCCATAAATTGGCCGTATCCATTTGGCACCAGAGCCAAAGCGCCGAGAAGGAGAGTCAGAAACCCGCAGGCAACCCCCGCGAGTGAGTGCCAGCGGCGACTCCGGGTTTCAATGATGAGAACTCCAAGAACAAACAGCGCGGCAACATGCGGCTTGACCGACACGAGAGACAGGGCGGCGCCGGCCAGAAATCTCTGACCTTTTCCGATCAGATAGATGAAACCCCCGATACCGAGAGCGAGCAGCCAAGTCGTCTGCCCAAAGAGTGTGAGCTTCCACCACGGGAGAAATGACGCGAGCACGAGCAGCGCCGCCGGAACACCTCGCTTTCGAATATCGCTTCGGTCGATCAGCTGGAGACAATAGAAAAGCACACTTGCCGCCGAGCAGAAGATCCAAAGGCAGGCCGCGGCAAGAAATGGCAGCTGCGCGAAGATCGCCCAGATCTCCAGGGTCCATGGTGCATACGGAAACACCGTTGTCCAACGATCGACGGGCCAGCCGATCTGGAGCATCTCAGAATGGAGCAATGCTCCGTCGTATGGATTCTCTCCGCGGGAAGCGATTCGGCCGGCGGCATAGAAGTAATAAAAATCGAGGAGCAGCATCACACCTTCAGCACTGAGTCAGCGATTTCGTTTCTTGCGCCACTTGCCGTGTTCAGTCGTGCGGCGTCGATCAGTTCGAGGATCAGCGCTACCTTTAGGAACACGATCAAAGTAAGGCCGGAAGCCGGAAGGTGGACCGGACGGTTGAGGAGCGCAAGAATCACTGCCGTACGAAAGACAGCCCGGGCTTTCGATGTCGGATAGCCCAAGGAGATACTTCTAACGACGGGGAGCACCATCAACAGATCTTCATAAATCCCTGAATATGGGGTGAGCAGCAGGAAGGCGCCGATGATGATCGGCAGCAACGCTGCAGACCCGAATTCACTCCGCTTCGCCCAAGCGATTCCGAGGACGCAAATTGTGAGTAAAGCTAAAACCAGCACTGGTCCTGGCGTTGCGTCCGGTACAACCGACTTCCAGACACCGGCCACGGTTCCGATTGAAGTGTAGCTAATGGAGGAGCTGTAGCTCGGCGGAATCTGCGCGGCTGAATACATCGCGAGCGTCTTGATGAAACTAGAAAGTGAACTGAATGGAAGAATAACGAATGAAAGCGCTCCGAGCAGCAAGCTGGGCATGAGAACCTGCACCGTCCCTCGAATCGGTAATTTCGCGGCAGCGAGCACAGCCGCAATTGCAAGGTAGGGAAGCTTTATTGAGAGGATAGCGGCGAGCAGTCCGAGCTTCCAAAGTTTTCCGGACTTTTCCGAAAAGAGCTCGTCGCAATAAAGCAGAAGTACTCCCAAGGCGAGAAGCGAAGTTTGACCGAGAACAAGCGTGGCATTCGTCAGACTTGAGCAGAGAGTGAGCAGGGCGAAGAGACAGAGCAGACGGCGTTCGGGCGATCGCTTGGTGCGAAATACCAGAGCGAGGAATCCGATCGCGCAGGTGGCGATTGAGACTGCATCCCAGAGCGCGTGTGCTGCGCTGAGGCTCATCTGCTCGGCGGCGACGAATGGGAGAAGGAGGATGATGATTGACGGAGACATTCCGACCGGCATCGCCTGAGTAACCGACTGCCCTGTGGAGCTCGTGAGCAGATTCAACTGAACTGGCAGCGAATAGATATCCCCAACCGAATCAAGCACAGCCCCGGATACGAGGCGCAGATGATACGGAAAATCCAACACCCGGATGTGCTGCCCGTCACTTTGGAACGGGGGAAGAGTCGAGATGATCGGAAGGAGAGCGATCGTGAGAATGGCCGTGCATCCGGCCCACAAGATCAATCGAAAGAGGGTCTCACGGCCCATTTTTGTTGCCTAAATAGATTGCAATAAAGGCACAGCTGAGAAAAAACCGCATGATGAATCGATTGAAGGGCGCGCTCTCCGCAGCAGCTGCGTTTCTCGTTAGCTTCGTCTTTGCTGAGATCCTTTGCCGGTTGATCTTTCCGGCCGAAGGCGACGTCAGACTGCAGCGTGTCGCCGGAAGTGCCGACTCCAATGTTTCGCCCAACGGTCCCGATTCACTGTTCGTCGAGAATGACGGGGTGCTCGGGCTTCAGCCGCAGATACGGGCAGTCATTTCAAAGCATCCCCAGAGCAATCGCGAGGTGGTAATCACGACCAATTCGCTTGGACTGCGCGGGCCGGAGCCCAGAGGAAGCGAAATACCGAAGCTCCTTTTTGTCGGCGACTCGGTGACATTTGCAGACGCCGCGAGCGATCACGAAACTTTTGTGGCGCGGATCTGTGAGGGCGATTTCCGCGGATATGATTGTCTGAATGCAGGAGTGAACGGAGCTGGACTCCGTTCGTATCGCGCTTATCTCGAAAAGATTCTGCAGAGGGTTCGTCCGGCGGCGATCATCGTCGAGATCTACCTGAACGATTATCGAGAGTCGCCGACCGTCTGGAAGCCGAAGCCTCCGAAATTATTCTCATCCAGCAGACTGGTTCAGCAGGTCTATCGTGCGGCTTCACTCTTGGATATCTCGCTGCGGCTCTGGAACCTTCACCGGAAGAATGCCCTTTCCGCCGACGCAGTCGCAGCGATTCTCAGAGAAGGTCAGCAGCCTGTCGATGAGGCTGAGGTTGAGAGGACTGCGCGCTATATCAGTGAGAATGCGTTCGATTTTGGCGGTGCATGGTCCGAGAGCGGGACTCGAGAGTTTCAGGAAGGAATCAAAGAACTGAAGAGCTTCGCCGAGCAGCGATCAATTCCACTATACGGCGCACTTTTCCCAGTCGCATTTCAGGTCGATTCGAAGGCACTCTATGATCAGCCGCAAGTAAAGCTCATGGAAATTTCGAAGGAATTGCAATTGCCGGCGATAGATCTTCTGCCGGTCTTCAGGGGCGCGCGTGGAGAGAATCTGTTTTTCGATCAGTGCCACTTAACCGAGAATGGCCATGCGGCGGTAGCGGCCGAATTACAGCGCTGGCTCAAGGAGCAGCTGATGCCGGCGGATCCTCCGCATACAGCATTCCTAATTCGTTAGCTCACCCCTTGTCCGGGTGAGAAACGCCATGGCGTACAGCGCGATAGCGAACAGATAGAGCGCCCGGAATCCAAAATACATCGAGAAGTACTCCAGGCCCGCGCCGATCATCGCACCGAGGAG
>CAYOAK010000212.1:0-7014 GCA_964401925.1 uncultured Bdellovibrionales bacterium
AGCCCCGGACAGAGACCACCTCCGTGCCACTATGCGTCTTTCTCTGAGAGAAATTCATTTCATTGGGCTGTCTCTGTTTCGCGACATCAGCCCGAGAGAGAGTTCGACTGACCTGAAATCCGGCTGAACACTGTGTTTGTCAGTAAGAGAAATGTTTAATGGGAAGTTGGCATCCGCGGCCTACTCAGTATAACCCTCCTCGGCTGGTTCAGAATCGGCCTGGTCTTTCGTAGTTCCATTTTTGAGTAAGACCCCTCTTTACCGTGGGTAACCAACCGGCCCGCGGTGGAGATGGGATTAGTATGTTTTGAGCAGCACCTTCTCTCCTCTCTCTGAGAGTGGAGGAGGTGACTCATAATGATGTTCACCGTTGACGTTTCCATGGGAGAATTGGAAACGCTTGCCGCGAAGTCGAGCGCGCGCAAGAAAGAGCTGTATCGGAAAGCTATGGGTCAGCCGGACTTTCCGATTGGAACACTTCGCCAATTGGCGTTTGACCCGCATCTCTGGCCCGACGCCCTGAGACAGCTGAAAGCCAGACTTCCGCAGGAGGAGTTGAACGCTTTCGCTCGCGTTGTTGCGGAAGAATTTCGCCGAGTAAATAGTGACTGGTGGGATGACGGAATCGTGTCGGGCGAACTGCTGACCAAAGCAGTGTTGACCGACCACGACGCATGGTCGCTTTGGGTTCTAGGATACCGGTCGACCTCCCAGGCTCTGAAGGTGATCGAGTTCACCACGAGCCTGAGGCTCCTGGGTCAGGTGGCGAAAGCGCGTCCGGATCTCCAAGATAAGATCGCTGCCAAAGTTTCGGGGCTCCCGCACACAGAGGGGGAGTTACTGGACATGGCGGCGCAAGCCAAGAGCGGGGATGCAGAAAAAGCCGAGAAAGAGAGCCCCAAATGGCAGAATGCGATCGTGAGTTTCCTTCTGGCGCTTCCTCAACTCGGCGACGGAGGGATACTTTATCTGGCGACGCATCAGCCTTCGAGGCTGTCGCAGGCGAGGGTCACTCCCAGCATCCTCTCGAACCGAAGTCTGGCGTGGATCATTTGCGGAAGGAATGGAAAGGATTCAAGTCCCTTCCTCGACGAGCTCGAAGTGCGATGTCAATTCGTCCTACCCGATGGCGAAAAGTTGCCGTGGCAGCTTGTCCGGGTGCTCTGCGCTCATGTTCCCGATAGGGTCGGGAAGTTCGCCGATCTCGAGCAATATGAAGAAGGGGATCGGGTTGCAGCCGCCAGGGAACTACTGCAATCGAAGGTCGCGGTGCCGGACGGTGCAAAGCGTGCAGCCGCGGATTTCTACAGCAGCTCCACGGGTGCGAATCACGACATCCTGAAAGGCCTTGCGGCGGATCATCCGTCGGCTTTCAAAAAGCTGCTCAGCAAATTTGCGGAGCTGAAGTGGCGCACCGTCGACATCATCCCCGCAGCAAAGCGATATCTGGGCGTGGAGGAGCTGTCTCCCAGTGTGCTCGAAATGCTCGACGAAACCGCCGTTTCCAATGGCGTTGGCACCGATGCTCAGTTGGTCTCCGTTTATAGTCGCCGCAGCGATCTTTGGCTGGAGATGTTACGGACAGTCGCTCACATGGGGCTAGACGGGATCGAAAGGCTGCTTCAGTTGTTTCCCGATCGCAGATCCGAAATCTGGGCAGCAGTGAAGGACGGCCCGCCGGGCAGCATGGTTTTTTCGTTGTTTGTTCCGGATTCGCCGGACGCAGATGACGAAATAGCCCTCGAAGCGTTGACGCTGTTCTGCAGCCAGCTCCGCTATGAACGGCCGGATGCAGTTGTACGCTCTCATGAGAGTGTCAAGGATAGATTGAAGGGCCAGGTGCTTGCGGCCATGCAGGAAAGACTGAAGGCTGATGGAAAGCCGGTCACGTTCTCACAGTACTTGGCGTCGATCGGGGTGCCCTTGAAGGCAAAGGAATAAACTCTCAACGGCGAGGTTCTTTTAGAACGGTTCCTGATCCCTCTCCAATTGTTATTTCAGTGTCTTGAGGATGCTGCCCTTTGTTGTTTAATGCGCAGAGCGAACGGCAGGTGAGAACCGGTTGGGAAGGGCGAGGCCGCGGAGATCGCCGCCTCGCTTCCTTAACGGGCAAGCACAGGGCTAGACATCGAGGCCGGTTTGCGTGCGAACGAGCTGCCGGAACGGCTCGAACGAAGGCGGCATGTTGCTGGCATCGGGATGGAATCCGGCGCTCCATCCGTCGGAGAGATCCAGGATACCGCCGTTCGCCATCCGGGACGCCCTGTGGCTCGCCAAATACAGGACGGCCTTTGCGACGTCATCGGGGAAGCCCATAGTGCCGGAGAGTTGCGTCGAGCAGCCCCGACGAAAATCCGCCGCCGGGGTTTTGGATTGCTTGAGATACCCGATCACCAGGTTGGTAAAGACGCGGCCGGGGGCGATGCCGTTGATCCGGATCCCCTTCGGGCCGATCCGAAGCGACTCCGACTGAACGAGCGAATGCACGCCGCCTTTGGAAACACAGTAGCCGGTGCGCTTGAAGATCCCGCGCATTCCGGCGACCGACCCGATCTGGACGATGGAACCGCCATCGATGAGATGCGGCTCAACCGCCTTGATCATCCGCAGGGAGCCGGCTGTGTTGACGTCAAACATCTTCAGAGTTTCGTCGACCGAGGGCCCGTCGTCGCCGTCGGGGATAACGATGCCGGCGCTGTTGACGAGCACGCGGATGTTCGCAAGCGCGGAGGCGGCCTCGTCGACCGCAGCGGCAACGCTCTCCTGTTTCGTGACATCGCAGCGAATCGGCATTGCGGCGTCTACGCCATATTGAGCGGCCAGCAGCGTGGCGGTTTCGACAGCGCTTTCAAACTTGATGTCGGCCACTGCGACGCGCATTCCAACTGCGGCGAGTATCTCGCAGACGCTGCGGCCGATGCCGCTGCCGCCGCCGGTGACAATAGCGCCATTGTTTGGCAGGTCGCCAAACAGATCTGCAAGCAGGGTTTGAGGAGTGATCATCGGATCACCTCGAAGGATGTTTTCATAGGGAACTCCAGTTGAAGATAGTTCATCGGTCTGAACTTCCCGCGCAGGGGATCGATCCCCCTCGCAGGAAATCCAGAATCAACGAAGCTTCAACACTGGAGAAAAACCGATCCTACCGTTGCAATCTGCAGGCGCAAAGGAGTGCCGGCAGACGAAACGATTACTTCGACTCAGAATGGAGGGCGGGCTCGGAAAGAACGGCTCAGAAGGCTCCCGCAAAATTGGTGTCGCGAAGACTACGCTTCTGCGCGCAGTGATTCAATACCCTTCGCATGCGCTTCATTCTTCCGTGACGGAGAAAGTTGCTTGAAGGACCGGCTTACAGTGGCTCAGCGGACTTCGCCGCTTGCTCTTTCGCTAGAGCGAGCAACGTTTCGCGTTCATTGAGGGCGGGGTTGTCGAGGACCTTTTCATGGAGGGCGCGGAGAATCACTCCGATCATTGGGCTCTCCTTGAATCCCGCTTCGAGCAGATCTTTTCCTTTAATGGCGAGCGCGGAGAGCGGGGAGAGCTCCGGTCCCTTCTTGATCTCCTCAATCCGGTAATCGAAGTCTGAGAGATCGCGCAGAAACTCGCGGGGTTCGATCTTGGTTGAAAGAGTGTCCGCCTCTTTCAGCTTCCGCCACCGGTCGAAGTTCTCCCCGGTGTCTCGCAGGAGCCGGCGCAAGCCCGGGACGCCCGCGTCAATTGGGCGCATATGCGTGCGGACGAGCAGCGTTACTGCCTCTTTGATCTCGTTAGAGAAGCGAAGGCGCTCCAGTGCTTCATTGGTCAGCTCTGCGCCGATTATCTCATGCTTGAAGAAATGCCGGTCGCCGTTGACCTCATCAATCGTCATCGTGTGCGGCTTCCCGATATCGTGAAATAGCGCTGAGAGCCTGAGCAGGAGATCGGGCTCCGTCTTCTCCACTACATCCAGCGAGTGGACGAAAACGTCTGCGTTGTGAAACCGGTTCTGCTCACATCCGACTGAAGGCAGGATTTCCGGCAGGACATGCTTCAGAAATCCCATCTCGTTCAGCAGGGTGAAGCCGCGCCGCGGCTCAGGGCTCAGGAGAATCTTCACGAATTCGTCCCTGATTCGCTCGAGACTTACGCCCGCAAGGAGCGGCGCCAACGCGCATGCAGCTTTTGTGCTTTTCTCTTCGAGAGAGAAACCGAGTTGGACACTGAATCGGAGCAAACGCAGCAGCCGGAGCGGATCTTCGCGGAAGCGCTCGTCCGGAGTCGGGCACGCACGCACCAGCTCACTTTCGAGATCATCAACGCCTCCGGTCGGATCGATCAGCATCTGCCGCTCGACGGAAAAGGCAAGAGCGTTGATTGTAAAATCGCGAAAGCGAAGATCCTCTTCGATTGTATTCCCCCGGACGACTCCACCTGTCGGCTTCATGCCTGCACTGCGGAAAGTGGTGATCTCGACGTGCTGCTCGAGAACCGCCGTCACCGTTTGATGCTTGAGCCCCGTGGGGACAACATGAATACCCGCCGCGGTCAGCCGGTTCCGGACCTCGTCCGGCATGAGCGCCGTGGCCAGGTCTAGATCCGTGTTCTTGCGGTCCATCAGGGCGTTTCGCACCGTGCCGCCGACAAGGTGAACCGCCGAATCGGGCCCAAGGGCCTCAAAGAGCGGGCGGAGCCAGGCCTCCGCGCAAAGGGCGCGCAGCCGTCTCACTCCACTGTCGAGGTCGATAATCATTCGCTCAGGGGTCTGTCGAAAAACGGATGTGTTTTGGGAGGTTCACGAAATGCGAGATAATCTTCTCGAGGACTCGATTTTTCCAATAATTTCTCACATCGTTCATCGACGGGTCAGGTGCTCATTCGAGTACTGTCCTCTTTTACTGGCCTCTTTGTTTGTCGCGCTCTCCGAGCGCGAGGCCCGAAAATGGCCGTGACGGCCATTTCCCAACGGGTCCCTCAGGAAGTAGAACAGATCCCCTCCCAGGTCTAAGTGTGAAGTTGCGGAGACTGCGGCGCTAGGCCTCCTCGCCGAGGAAGATCATCCAGGAGCGGGGCATATTGTGATAAAAGCGCATCGAAAGAATCGGTAACCACTGCGGCTCTGCCGGGTGATCATCGAGGAGCTGCATCTTCGCCTGGGCCGGCGTGCGCCCCCCTTTCTTCCGATTGCAGTGATGGCACGCCGAGACCACGTTGAACCAGGTCGTCTCGCCCCCCTGTGAGCGCGGAACGATGTGGTCCATAGTCGAGTCCGAGTAGGAGAGTCCGCATTTGCAGTATTGGCAGTGGAAGCCGTCCCGGGCGAGGAGGTTCAATCGGGTAAGCGGCGGCTTGCGGCGTTTAAGCTTCACATAGCGAAGCAATCTGACTACTGCCGGCATCTTCAAAGCGATGCTCACCGAGCGCACATCACGGTCGTACGAATCAACGATTTCGACCTTCTCCAGAAAAAGCAGCGTGATCGCCTTCTGCCAGGAGATAACCTTAATCGGTTCAAAACTAGAGTTGAGGAGGAGTGTTCCGTCCAAAGCCTAACGTCCAGATCCTTATTACTCCTGTTATATCGGCAGGTTCGCGCAATGAATAGCGTGAAAAGTGCGCAGGATCGGGGCAATCGCGCGGAAGTCCTTGTTCCCAAAGGAAAGTTTGACACGAATGACGGTTCTGATTAGACCTTCCGGGCTCAAAAGAGCGCAAAAGAAGCGTGCGGGCCTGTAGCTCAGTTTTGGTTAGAGCGCACCCCTGATAAGGGTGAGGTCGGATGTTCGAATCATCCCAGGCCCACCATTTTGGGGGCGTTCCGCCTTCAGGACTGTCCCGGGAATCCGGGATGTGGTTTCTTTCGCTTCCATCTTAGGGGCCCTTAGCTCAGCTGGGAGAGCGCCTGCCTTGCACGCAGGAGGCCGTCGGTTCGATCCCGTCAGGGTCCACATTCCCGCCCTTCAGTGCTGAAGGGCGGGATAACACCTCGCACAGAAGAGAAGGTATCGCGGTCCGAGTCGGTGTTCCTTTGAATGAGTGCTCCCTTGAATGAGGAAGCGGCATTGCAGAAGCAATTCAGAACCTGAGCTGCTTTCCGAAAATGCCTTCGCGCGCGAGTCGCTTACCTCGCGACACAGGTATTATAGAGGACCTCACAGTCGCAGTTCCCATTTGAATCTGGAAATTCGGACGCGCACTGGAGTTCGCAGTCGTACGCCGCTCCCCCATTGTCCGAAACGGTAATAGCGCCCGGACACTTATCAAAACTTACAACTTGGTAGCAGTTGAGCTTTCCGTTCGTTACCACGCAGCGGAGCGAGATCTTCCTGTCAGCAGGCACCAACATCTGGGAGGTGGGAGAATCATTTGCGTCGAGCGGGGGCAGCTTGAAACCACCCTTCACCGAGATAGCTGCCGGAAGTGAAATTCCTTGCGCGCTTCGAGTGATGAATTTCCGGAATTTGGTCTTGTATCGCTTCTTGTCAATACAGATATCCGGCTTACAGACTTTCACCTTCGGACCCGCATGGGCGAAGTCCGGCAAGGCGAGGACTGATACGAGAGCGATACACAGAGATAAGTACAGCTCGAGGCGCTTGCTCCAGTCGGCATCACTAAACATAGAGTACTCCCGGAACTGTGGATGAAATGTCCTGAAAACCGTAGGTGACGGGGGCCCGAAAGTCAAAGTAGGGCTGGGGCCGTGCTTAGCGGTGCTTTACCGCCGATTCAAAAACTCGGCGGCACATCGCTCGCGGCTATTCAAATTTGACCTTTGACGCTTGCTCGCCGGCGAATCGCACTGACTCCTCAATCAGCTTTCGATCTTTCAGATCGGCCCGGGGATTCGCCTTCGCGTAGTCACGAAAGAATTGGCGCTGGTAATGCAGCTGAACGCCCATCCGAAGCTCCACCCCCATGGCCGTTTGCTCAAACGGCTTCTGTTTGAACTCGGCGAGCCGTCGTTCAAATTGCGGATGGAAATCTTCAAACCGCGGATCTTTCGCCCAGACGGCGAGCTGCTGCTTGGCGAACGTA
>CAYOAK010000213.1:0-6997 GCA_964401925.1 uncultured Bdellovibrionales bacterium
GCAGCGTCGTGCTGATACTATCGACGATGCGCCATTCAAACCTCGGACCGTAAGCGTAGCGATCCTCATTTGGCACCTGAGTCAGCCGGTTCAGCGAGTCGAAGAACGGATCAATCGCTCGCTTATTCTGGCTCAGCGAAACTCCAAGCTGAAATTTGCTCGCCCATTGCTTGAAGATGCTCACAGAAGCAGTCGTCCGCTCGCGCGAGATGTCGTCAATTCTGCTCCGTATGAAATCCTCGTCTCGCTCCTGAGACTGTGGAACTGCGTCATCCACCCTTGAATCTGGATTCAAAGTTGTCGAACCACCAAGCGAAAACGTCAGGCCGAGCAGCTTACCAGTAAGGTTCCCCGAGATACCCTGCTTTCCGTGCGACGAAACCGAGTAGCTCGTCGCGAGGTAGATATCCCGATAGACCGTCAATCCACCGAGCTGATACACCGAGACCGTGTCTGTCCCGTAGGCGTTCGCGTTCAGCTCCAATGCATCAAACGCCCGATACCGAATCCCAGTCTGGTAAACCGGGACATCCAAAATATCCAAGCGATCACGCCCCGTCCCGACGGCGAGCGAAAGGATCGGCGTCGAGCCGACTGCCAGATATCCGGACTTCGTGTAGAACCGAGATTCCCGTGTGACGTTCCCGTTGTCCTCGTTGATCACAATATCGATATTATAACTGCCATCCGGAAACGCCCGCGCGTCGACCTCCTGTAAACCGAAGTCAAGGACTTGAACCGATAGGAGCTGACCGTCACGAAAAAATTCGACTCGGGCACGCGAAGGCACGAAGATCTGTAACCTGCTGCCTCGGATGTAGTCCTGGTTGATGAACAGCTGATCGGATGTCTGCAGCTTCACACCAAGCATGTCGACCGTCGAAGCGAAGGTCTGGCCGGGCGTTTGAATGTAGCCGCCGTTCACTTCGAACGGACCCACGATTCCACCGGCCGAACCGTCATACAAAACGTAGTCCTGGTCCTGCACGTATGTTCCGTCCAATCGAGCCAGGTACTTTCCATACGCCGCTACTGTCCGGTGATTGAGAGCCGAATTAAATTGATCGTTCGTATCTCCGGAAGAGGAGCCCCGAAAATTTTGCGCGAGTGAGAATTTGTCCTCCGGATCTCCGATCCGATTGTCCAGCTTCAGATCCTTTGCCGGGAGATACTCGGCGTCGAGCCCAAGGATAATCCGGAAGTTCGAGAGGTCGTAGCGCACGTTCCCGACCCCCTGAACAGCGCGACTGCGCTCGATCTTCCCGGAAAGCATCTGCAGCAGCTCCGGCGTTTGCTTAATCTCCGGCAGCTGATTGAGCAGGTCCTTCGGATCGTCGACCTCGAACCAATCATCGGTGTAACGCGCGAGTATCGCACCGCGAAAACTATCCGAGAGGTAGAGATCGAACACCGTCGACTCCTCACCGATAATCTTATTCGAAACCTCAACCTCGTCCTGCCCCATCGCAAGGCAGCACATGAGCAGCAGTTGCCCGACTACGGATAGAGTTCGGAGGAGGTTAACGCTTCGCAGCATCGCCCCCCCGAGCTGTGAACGAGATCTGTTCGAACGCACCTTGAGCAGCCTTCACGAAGGTGATCTGGCAATCACTGGGCACCTTGAGCGACCACCGATTTCCCGGATGGAGCCGTTTCCCCGGAAGGTTCACGCAGCTCTCCGCCTTGCAGCATTTCCCCTCCTCGAGAGAGCAACTCGCCCTCCCGTCGTTACGTATCTCGAGCAGCCCGCCGCTCGTATGCCATTCGAGATGCGGCTCCGCGCCTCGCTCACGGTAGAGGAGCTCGATCGTCGGCGCGGCTTCTGTGCCGCCAGTCGAAAGCAAAGTTACTCGAAACAGCTCTTCGCCATCCGTTGCCGGCTCCTTAAGCAAGAGGCGGATCGTGCGCCTCGATCCTGGCTCCATCGAAAACCGCTTCGGCGAGACAAGCAGAGTGTCTGATTCCTCGAGACCCTCATCTGAGGTTCCCGGCCTGTGAACGACCATCGATTGCGTCTCCACGACAACCGTCTCCTCGGACGGATTGCTGATCACGACGTTTTCAATTCCTCGATCACCGGATACGACCTCAATTAGTCGCCTATCGACCTCGAGTTGCGCGCCGGATGGAGTAACTCGAGGCGTCGAAACAGGTCGATCCGTTGGAACCGGTCTCGGGATCTCAGTAATCACCGGGGCAGGCGTTACAGTCGGCTCGGGGGTGGACGATGGAGAGGAGGTCACAACTGGGGTTGGAACCGCGGTCGAAGCAGGAGTAGACGCAGGCGTAAAGAGCTTCGGCGGCGGCGGAGTCGGAACCGGAGACGCTGTTGCAGCGGGTGGCGGTGCATCAAGATCGAATTCGGGTCCGGCCGAGAATCGAAGCGTTACCCGATTCTCCGCATCCACAGATATTGACGGTTCTTCGGCCCTCGCCAGATCGAGCACCAGCCGGAACATCGAAGGGTGCGATCCGATTCGAACCTTCTTTACGAGAACTGCGCTTAAAGCCGCCACCGACTTGTTCGCCGGGACCGATGCACCTGGGCAGTCGACCACTACCCGAGCACCTTCCGCGATGTAAAACGCCGTGCATGGATTCGGAACCCCGGTAATCGCGACCTGGAGCTCGAGCGACCCGGGCTGCATGACGACCGCGCGGATCTTCGCATGCGAATACTGAGCTAACGAGTTCTGCGCTCGCGCGTCGCCCACAATTGCGAGAAGCAAGCAGAGGACGGCTGAAGCGGCGCACAGCCATGATGTGAGGTGATCTCGATTTGCAAGCACAGGCTGAGCTTTTTAGTTCGGCGGGATAACCAGCGTCTCGTACTCACCCGATGGCCCCTCTCTTCTTGTGTACGTCACAGTCTTATCGTCGGGAACTTCAACGACATGCTCCCTCCCTGCGTAGACTCTCCGAGAAGCGAGCGGCGTGCAGTTCGCTCCATCCGTGCCGCATGCCTTTCCCTCCATCACCCGCACGTGCCGGTTCCCTTCGTTCCAGAAACGGAGCCTTCCCCCGGCGCGTTCCCACTTCAAGAGACCCTTCGGAGCTGCTGGGTCGACGAACACAAGCACTCCCATGCCGGTCAGCACCTTGAGCACCGTCTGCCGCCCCTGCGTCGATCGCTCGACTGACTCTGCGAAGCCTCGGTCCTGGGGCACGAACGCAACTCGAAACACCCGTTCCTTATCGCCCGGGGGAAGCTTGTTCAGCATGCGGATGACTCGTTCATTCGCACCATCAATCGAGAACCGCTTCGGCGAGATAATCAGCGACTCGGTCGGCGCACGCGGAGATTGCTCGCTGAACGGCTCGAGCAGCTCCTCCACGCTCACCGTCACATACAGCACGTCGGGTGATGAGTTCTTTACGACTAGATTCTGAACGGGACGCTCGCCGAACTTGAAGTGCACCATCACGCTGCTGACAGAGATCTGCGCAGCAGCGCTTTGAGCGAAACAAATGATGATTATGAGGGTAAGGAGAGAAGCTTTCTTCATGGACCAGGTTCGAGCAACAAAGTGAGGACTCCGGAGTAATTGCCAGGACGTGCTGCGGCAAGTGCCGTGTCACGAACTGTTACCTGCAAAGTGGAATTGGTTCCACCCGAACAGGTGGCCGACGTAGTATTGGCATTCGTAAATGAAGAGGAAGAGTTGTGGGTGAGCTGAACATACGAGCCTCCGCCCTGTCTGAAACGCACCTCATAGCTGAGGTTGTCTCCGCCGCTTGTCATCTGAAATGACCCGCCGCTCCCCGTTGCGGTAATTTTGTAGTTGTCGTCGAACGAATTATAGACGCAGAGGTCATCGGTCTGGACCATATCGCCCGAGGCGCCCCAGGTGCCAAAAGTCAGATCATTGAACGCCGTGATCTGCACGTCGGCGAAGGAAAGTAGCGGAGCGAGCGCATGATAACCAATCGCGAGGAGCAGCGGTCTGGCGAATCGCATCACCTGTTCAAGGCTCTCCAAAGGGGTTCAATCGCTTCCGTTCTTAGCAGGCTCACGCAGAGCCAAACCAAGTCCCAGGAGTTTACTCGGAAAACAAACTCTCACAATCCACAAATTTGGGTAGAAATCGCATAGAAAGCGAGGTTATAGAGCGCAGGTGAAGTTCTCCCGCGTATCACTACTCTCGCTCGTTGCTCTCTGCGCCGCTCCCGCGCAAGCACTCGATGGAGATCTCGGATACCAAAGCAGCGGCTCAGCGCAGATCACCGTGGTCGTTCCCGCAAAGATTTCGCTCACCGATGCGGTGCAGAGCCCAGGTTCATGGCAAAGCTGTGCTCAGCTGACACCTGGTGTCGAGCTCCTTGCACAGAGGCCCGACGGCTCGCGGATAATGCTCTCCAGCGATCGAACCCACGAACGATGCAAACACGGAGAGCGCTCCCTTGAGCTTAATCCCGCATCCCTTTCGGGATCGGGAAACGGTTCCGGATCGCAGGTCGTGATCTTAGAGCCGGCTTCGTCAAGCTAGAAAACCCCGGACAGCCGAGTCCGAGCCGCCGCTAGTTCGGATCAATGATCAGTGTCAGCACCCCGGTGTAGGTCGAGGACTTCACGTTCAGCAGCGCGGACTGTGTCATCGTCACCTGAAAGTTCGCGTTCGAACCTCCCCCACATGTCAGCGAGGCGGTGTTCGCACCGGTCAGGGTCCCGGATTGAACCGTCGCCGTGAGGGCGGCGTTCCCGCTCGTCCCGGACGTGTTGTTCCAGCGGACCGTATACGCGATCGTCTGTGAGCCATCCGTCAACGTAAATGCGGACGCGACGCCGCTGCCTTGGGCGGTGACCTTATATTGTCCTGATGATGCGTTAACATAGACGCAGACATCATCGTCCAAAGTCAGCGCTCCGGTTCCGGAATAATTGCCAAAATTCATATCCGCAATGTCGGAGATTTTGGCAAGAGCAGGGACCTCCAGGGACAAATTGTCATCCCCCGCCGAGGTCGGTCCGAGCGTTCCGTCGGTCGCGCCCAAAACTGAGCTCGCGGAGCTCAAGAGGCCCAGCAGGGCCAGTAGGCCCATTCGAATTGTGCCGAGCGGTCTAGATAAGTGCCGGTTCATTGGAACCCAGGGGTGCGATCGACCCCTTAATTTACCGTTTTCGCTAGTTTGACGAATTTTTCACAGTCGCGCGACGTATTTTATAGCCGCCGGCCGCACCATTCGGGCCTCCACAAAACGCCCGCCTAACCCTTCGGAATCTCCGAAAAGGAAGGGAGTTCGCACCTTCCCTCCGGTCCTTCTTCAGTAATTCTCGTACCCGGCCGATTAACGGACCGGTGTCAAAACCTGTCACCTTGGCAAGTTTTTGTCGTTCTAGGTTTTTTTAGGGACAAGAAGTGAGTTCTCGGGTCGGCGACCTTCTACTACGGAAAGGGCTCATCAACGCGGATCAGCTCGCGAAAGCTCAGGAAACCATCCATGAGCACGGCGGGATGATCTCCTCTTCTCTTGTGAAGATGGGGTTCATCGATGAACCGACCCTCGTCCAGGCCCTCTCCCAACAATATGGTCTCCCCGTCATCCGGCTCGACGAGCATCAGATAGAGCCCGACGTCCTCGGCCTCGTTCCCCAACAGTTGGCCCACAAGCACCAGCTGCTTCCGATCCAGTTCAACGGCTCCGTGCTCCAAGTCGCGATGGTCGACCCATCGAACATCCTCGCACTGAACGACATCAAGTTCATCACCGGCCACGACATCCAGGTCGTCCTCGCGGCAGAGACTGAGCTTAAGGGCCACCTCGAAAAGCTCTACGACCAGAACGCCTCTTACGACAGCATCATCGGCGACCTCGATGACGCAAACGTCGAGGTCATCGAGACTGACGACCAGGTCGATCTTCAAGCGCTCGAGAGAGCGACCGAAGACGCGCCGGTCGTAAAGCTCGTGAACGCGATCCTCTCGGACGCGATCAAAAAAGGTGCCTCCGACATTCACATCGAGCCTTACGAGAAGAGCTTCCGTGTCCGGTTCCGGATCGACGGAGTGCTCTACGAGATCATGAAGCCGCCGATGAAACTCAAGAATGCGATCACCTCGCGCTTGAAGATTATGGCGGACCTCGACATCGCCGAGCGCCGCCTGCCGCAAGACGGACGGATCAAACTGAAGCTCGGTAACAAGCGCGAGATGGACTTCCGTGTCAGCGTTCTCCCGGGACTCTTCGGCGAGAAAGTCGTGCTCCGGCTCCTCGACAAGGGGAACCTGCAGACGGACATGCGCAAGCTCGGCTTTGACGACAAGCAGATGGCCTCGTTCTCTGCCGCGATCGACAAGCCCTTTGGCCTCATCCTGGTCACGGGTCCGACCGGCTCAGGAAAGACGACAACTCTCTACTCCGCTCTGACAGAGCTCAACAAATCCACGGTGAACATCTCGACCGCAGAAGATCCGGTCGAGTTCAACTTGATGGGAATCAACCAAGTGCAGATGCACGAAGATATCGGGTTGAACTTCGCAGCCGCTCTGCGTTCCTTCCTCCGTCAAGATCCGGACGTGATCATGGTCGGGGAAATCCGGGACTACGAGACCGCGGAGATCGGGATTAAAGCCTCGCTCACCGGACACCTCGTGCTCTCGACACTGCACACAAACGACGCACCCTCGACGATCAACCGGCTCCTCAACATGGGAATTGAGCCGTTCCTCGTTGCCTCTTCGATCAACATCATCGTCGCTCAGCGACTCGCGCGCCGAATCTGCGAGCATTGCAAAGAGCCGCAAGCAATCAGCCCCGAACACCTCATGGGAATCGGAATCCCAGCGGCGGAGGCGAAGCACACCCAAGTGTTCTACGGCAAGGGCTGCCAGAAGTGCAGCGGCACCGGATACAAGGGCCGGATCGCGCTCTACGAGTGCATGCCGATGACCGAGTCGCTGAAGGAGTTCGTTCTCAACGGAGCCTCGGCGCTCGAGATCAAGCGCGAAGCCATCCGCGAGGGGATGAGCAGCCTGCGCATGTCCGGCATCACATTTCT
>CAYOAK010000214.1:0-4320 GCA_964401925.1 uncultured Bdellovibrionales bacterium
ACTTCGATCGAGTGCCGGCAATGAGCTCGCGGCTCAGCTGGCGAGCCGGCTTGGGATCTCGCCGCTTGTGGCACATGTCCTGACAGCAAGAGGAATGACAGACGAAGCGGAGATCCGAAGCTTTCTCTCTCCGACTTTGCGCGAAGGAATTCCGTCCCCGATGGAGATGAAGAATCTCCAGGCCGCCTGCGAGCGGCTGATCCAGGCAATCGAGAACGGGGAGCGGATTGCTGTCTTCAGCGACTTTGACGTCGACGGTATCTCATCCGCTTCACAGCTCGTCCCCTATCTCATCGCACTCGGGGGGAGCGTCGTTCATTACGCCCCAAACCGCTTCACTGAGGGCTACGGGCTTTCGAAGAGCGCGGCGGAGAAGCTCGCCCAGAGCGGGATCAGTCTGCTCGTTACTGTCGACTGCGGCGCGACAAATCACGAAGCAGTGGCATTCGCGAAAAAATGCGGGATGACCGTCATTGTCGTCGACCACCACCAGATGCAGGGTGATTCGCCCGCAGATATTCTCGTCAATCCGGCGCAGGAAGGGTGCCGCTTTCAAGATTACAAGCTCTGCGCGGCTGGGATCGTCTGGTTCATGCTGATCGGACTTCGGACGGCTGCGCAGGCCCGCCGCGCAGGCGTAAACAAGCTCGCGGGCGGCGAGCTCCCGGATCCGAAGGATTTTCTTGACCTCGCAGCACTCGGAACGATCTGCGACATGGTTCCGCTTTCCGGACCGAACAGAGTCATCGCTGCCCGCGGTGTCGAGCTGCTCCGAAACTCAAAACGTCCGGGCCTCGTAGCGCTGAAAAGGGTCTGCCGGCTTTCGGGCAGGCTTTCGGCCGGCGCAATCTCCTTTGGAATCGGACCGCGCATCAACGCCGCCGGACGGCTCGCCGAGGCGAGCCATGCATTTGAGCTGCTCACCACAACGAGTCTCGACCGCGCCGAACAGCTCGCGCAGATGATCGATCGGTTGAACGAAGATCGAAAGACGATCGAAGAGAATGTGAAGTTGCGCTGTCTGGAACAGCTTGCGGGCTGCGCCGGTGGTTACGATCAAGCGGCATTCGTCGTTTACGATCCGGCGTTCCACGCGGGCGTGATCGGCATTGTCGCTCAACGCTTGGTCGAGCTGTTTCATCGTCCTGCAGCGGTTCTTGCTCCCGGAGAGATGCTCGTCGGGCGAAAGAGCGTGAAGGTGATCAAAGGCTCCGTACGGAGCGTTCCCGGATTTCATGTGGCGAGTGCGCTCAAGTCGCTTGAGCACCTGCTGATTCATCACGGCGGTCACAGCGAAGCCGGCGGATTCTCGATTGAGGAAGAGAAGATCGAAGCCTTCCAGCGGGCTTTCGCTGAGCTTTCGAGCTCGACGATCTCTGAAGGACAGCGGCAAAAAACCTTATCGGCGGATGCAGAGCTTCGCTTCCGTCAGATCGATTTTGAAGGGGTGAATGCTCTCGAACAGCTTGCGCCGTTCGGTATCGGAAACCCAAGTCCACTGTTCATCACAAATGACGTCGTCGTCGAAAGTATTTCGCCGGTGGGCGAGAGACACCTGAAAGCTCGATTCAATGATGGAGACTTCGCGATGACCGCTCTCTGCTGGAACTTCGAGGGCAACGCGCTCCTCCGGCGAGGAGAACGGATCAACGTTGCTTACGCCGCTGAGCTGAACACCTATCAGGGGGTAACCTCTGTTCAGCTGAACCTCAAAGAGGTTTGGCGCTGATGAAACGGGCGGATCCGGTTGAGCTCCGAAATTGCCTCGACTTGGCATGTTCATTGGCGAAGGAGGCGGGTGCTCGCTTTCGCGAAGTGACTTTCGGGACCGAGGCGGTTGAGACTGATTTCAAGGGAAGCGTTGACCTTCTCACGGAATACGATCTCTGGGCGGAGAAGCTCATCACCGATGCTGTAACGAGCAAGTATCCGTCACACGTGATCGTCGGTGAAGAATCCTCTGACCCAGATAAGGTCGGACGAGAGAAAACGATCGAACGGGCTCTCCCGAACGGGATCTGCTGGATCATCGATCCGATCGACGGTACGACCAACTTTGTCAGCCGCTTACCGCACTACTCCATCTCGATCGGAATTGCAGTGGACGGCGAACCGGTGGCCGGCGTTGTGTACAATCCCCCGCGTGATGAGTTGTTCACCGCGTTTAAGGGCGAGGGCGCGTTTCTGAATGGGCGGCCAATTAAGGTCTCTGCAAAATCGAAGCTCGTCGATGCGTTGGTCGCAACCGGCTTCCCCTATGAGCGGCGCAAGGTTTGGCCCCAGATGGAGGACCGATTTAAAGCGGTTCTGCTTGCCTGCCGGGATATTCGCCGTTGGGGAGCAGCGAGCCTGGATTGTTGCTACGTCGCGTGCGGAAGATTTGACGCCTATTTTGAGTCGACCGTCGCGCCGTGGGATATCGCGGCGGGACATCTCATTGTCTCTGAAGCGGGCGGGAAAGGACAAAGCTACCTGAAGGCTCCCGGGTCACCCTTTCAGCTCCCCTGTTCAACCTATGCGTGCGGTTCGGGCGAGAGTTTCGTAGAACTGATCGAGTGCATTCAGAGCCAAGGCAATCCCCGTTGAGCACAAGACCATTCGATCTGCTTCGATCGGAGCTGCATCAGATTCGGCAACTTGCCAATCTGATCAACCTCGCCGTCTGGGATCAGCAGGTCAATCTGCCGCGCCAAGCGGCCGAGGGACGGGGCCAGCAGCTCGCATTGCTTGCGACGCTTCGGCACGATCGAATGCTCTCGAACAGATTGTTCGACCTCGCCGGTGAATGTGCAGCCGACGCGACGCTTTCTCCTGAACAGAAGATCGTCGTCCGTGAGGTCCAAGACGACCTGAACCGGGCAAGAAGAAAACCGGTTGAGCTCATCGCAGCGCTGGCGGAGATGGAAGCGCGCTCCTATGCAGTTTGGATTCGGGCCCGTGAAGAGAATAATTTCTCGCTGACACTTCCGGTGATGAAGGAGTTTCTCAAGCTGAAGCAGGATTACGCTTCGGCCATCGCTCCGGAGTTGACTCCTTACGATGCGCTTCTGGACGATTTCGAGCGCGGCGCGCGGACGAAAGACATCCTCGCGCGCTTCGCCCCGCTCCGCGCCGGCGTTATCGAGCTGCGATCAAAGTTTTTGAAGGGCGAAGGGGGGCCGCGAGCTGCCATCGATGTCACAACAACGATGCAACATCAGCGCGATTTTCTGACGGACATCGGTGAGCATGCCGGGTTCGACATGACCCGCGGACGGATCGATCCGACCGTGCACCCTTTCATGGCCGAGATGGGGCTGCATGATGTGCGCCTCACGACAAGCTTCAGGCCGGACGATTTCTTCTTCGGTTTGTTCGCCTTTTTACACGAGATGGGACACGGCCTCTACGAGCAGGGGATGCGGCCCGAATGGGCCTCAACCCCGCTCTCTGAAGCGTGTTCGCTGGCGATGCATGAGTCGCAATCCCTGCTTTACGACAGGCAGATCGGTCTGGGTTTCCCTTTTCAGGATTTCCTCCTCGATCGGCTGCAGCTGTTCTTCCCCTCGCAGGTGGAGGACCTCACCCCCGAGCGGCTGTTCAAAGACTTCAACCGTCTGGGCATCAGCTTGAACCGGCTTTCGAGCGATGAGCTTGGCTATACGTTGCACATCATCCTTCGAACGGAACTTGAGGCGCAGGTCGTCGACGGCACACTGCCTCTTGATGATTTGCGAGAAGCTTGGGCGGCAAAGACCGAGCATTACTTCGGCAGAAGGCCCGCCTCCGACGCGGAGGGAGTGCTTCAAGATGTTCACTGGTATTCCGGCCTGTGGGGCTATTTCCCGCACTATCTCGGCGGTGCGATGTATGCGGCGCAGCTAATGGGCTCATTTCATCGTGAGTATGGAAAGGATCTCGAGGGGGCAGAGCTCTTGACGCAGATCCTGCCCTGGCTGCGCAAACACGTTCACCATCGCGGCCGGTCAGTATCGCCGGAACAGCTGATGAAAGATGCGACAAGCTCCGGCACCGACCCGCAGATCTATCTTAAATATCTGCGAGACAAGTACGAACTCTGGGAAACGCTCTAGCATTCGCATTGAGCCAGCCCCCCTTTTAGGGGCCCCGTTTTGCGAAGCAAAACCAATAAAAGAAGGACCAATCACCACATCGAGTGGCCACGGCGCTTCCACTGGCACGTGATTGGTCCCTGCAACGCAAAACAAGGGGTGGAGCCCCCCCCTAAGGGGAAAGTTTTGCAGCGCAAAACAAGGGGTGGAGAACCCCCTCTAAGGGGAAAGTTTTGCAGCGCAAAACAAGGGGTGGAGAACCCCCTCT
>CAYOAK010000214.1:4420-6981 GCA_964401925.1 uncultured Bdellovibrionales bacterium
GTGGAGAACCCCCTCTAAGGGGAAAGTTTTGCAGCGCAAAACAAGGGGTGGAGACCCCCCTCTAAGGGGAAAGTTTTGCAGCGCAAAACAAGGGGTGGAGAACCCCCTCTAAGGGGAAAGTTTTGCAGCGCAAAACAAGGGGTGGAGACAGCCCTACTGCCCGACAATCATCGGTTCGCTCGGCTCGGAAAGACCGAATCGATTCTCTGCCCGGATACGAATCGTCGTTGATTCGCCCCGCAAGGCGTCCGGAAGTGCGTAGCGATAAATCGGACCATATGTCGGGTCGTCTTCTTTCTTGAGCTTGCTCACGAGGATCCGGTAGTGCCGCTTTTCCTCTCCCTGGGCGTCGATCAGGTACAGGTGGTAGGCCTCGACCGGTTCATTCGGAACTTGCCAGATCAGCTCGAGGTTTTTCTGCGGACCCAGGTCCGGGATGATCGCACCGGGGGTCGGTGTCGGAACGGGAGTGATTGTCGGCGCAGCAGTTTTTGGGCCGATCCCGAGGTTATCGATGATTGTATCGAACGACTCGGAGACCTGCGAGCAGGCGGTCAACACGAGCAGCAGCGCTAAGAAATGAGCTTTCCGGAGTTCGGGACGATTGTTATTCATTCACTCGATCACTCAAGAACCAAACGGCCCAATATAACGAGCCACAAACCAGCCACCGAAGTCTGGAACATCTGATTCCACCGGAGCAGTAGCACATGGCACAACAGCGTAACCACCTCTCAGTATCAGTTCTCTTGTCCGCTGCCTATGCTGGAGCCGGACTCCTTATCTGGGGGTTTCCCGCCGAGCAGATCCTCCTCGCTGCGGTTTTGGTTGTCATCACGGGGCTCCTTCCAAACATCGATTCCGGACCTGAATCGGACACGGGAAGAAATTTTCTCGGCTTTATCGCAGCAGTCACCCCCTTGGTACTCCTGGCCTCATTCCCGCAGCTTCGTTCAGGCGGGATAGCGCGCCTTGCGCTGGTGCTCATCGCCTCGTTCATCTTGAGCCGGATGATCATGGGCTGGATCCTCACCAAGCTCCATCGGCGCGGCCTCCTCCACAGCATTCCCGCGTCGATCATCATTTTCGAGGTCGGCTATTTGCTGTTCTGGGATCTTCCCAGCCGCGATCGGCTCTATCTTGCCGGCGCCGCTTTCGTAGGATTCATTTCGCATCTCTTGCTCGACGCGACGACGAACATCGACCTGGTCGGTAATAGAGAGAAGAAAGCACCAGTTCTCAAGCTCGCCGGTCCGAGCTGGGGCTCGACGCTCGCGCTCTATACGACAATGACGGTACTCGGCTGGTTCGTCCTGCAGGACATCTATCCGGGCCTCCGGGTGTACGGCGGCGTCCGTTACTAAAACCGCGCCCTAGAAAACGCTCTACTCTTCGAACAACTGCTTCAAGGCGGGTGAGAGGCCGAGCAACAGATACGAAGGGATCGCAACCGCTCTGAGGTCGAGGACTCCAAGAGAATCCGCCGCGGGAAGCAGCCGCCCCACGATCACCAGAATCAGGAAAAGGGCTCCTGTCGAAACCGCCCAATAGCGCCGGATTCCGAGCACGCCACACGAGATAAAGCTGAGTACAAAAAGGTTCAGCAACCAGATCAGTGAGATAAGCGGTGCTGAACCAAGTGAGGCCAGGGCTTCGGGAAGGTAAATTGTCGTCGCCTCCGTTTGAAGGGGCTGAACAGTCCGGAGCAACGGATCGAGCGTCAAGATGCCGAAGAAATCCTTAAGGGCGCTTACCGCGAAAGAAAGCGAAGCCGCATCGCTCAGCTGAAACTTGAAACTCTCCGGCAGAACTGTCACCGCAAGAATCACGGCCGTGAGGCCGAAGATCGAAAGTCCGAACAGGATGCCGAAAAGATAGCAGCGAAAGGTCCATCGCAGACTCCCCGAGAGAGCTCCCATCACCGGGAACAGAAACGTGCCTTTGAACAGAGCCTGCAGCATCAGCAGAAAGAGAAACGCTCCGCCCGCACTGTCGGCGACTGAGATCGAGCTGATTAACGAAACATCCGAAATCACCGCGTCGAGACGCGGCGCCGCAAAAGATCTCAGCACTCCGAAGAGCGCAGCGATACCAAAGCTGAGGACCATCGCCGCCGCGAGACAGAGAGCTTTCGCAATGAGCTCTTGCTTCGATGTTCGCTGAACACTCTCTTCTGCCGGAAAGGAAAGGCTTTCCGCATGCCCAAGCTCCTTTCTCCCTGCGCCTCTCGCCTGCGCCGGACCACCCGAGGAACGCTGAGCTTCCGCCTCAAGGGCGCTCATAAACTCGTCACTCTTTCCCGCCGCATCGCCCGAGTCCCGTTTTTCTCCGGTTCCGGTCTGCATCGCGACATAATCGATGACCTCGCCCGCGTCGCGCGGCCGCTCCTCAACGGACTTGGCGAGCAGCTGAAGGATCAGCTTGTTCAACCACGGCGGAATATCTGCGTTCAGCAGCTTTGGTCCGTTCGGCTTATATTCCAGATGCATTCGCATCAATGCCGCCGGCGAATCACCGTCAAAAGGCAGCACACCGGTCGTCAGCTCATAAAGCACCACACC
>CAYOAK010000215.1:0-6748 GCA_964401925.1 uncultured Bdellovibrionales bacterium
GCCTGAACGACCCCTTCGGCAGCCGCTGCCACGTTTTTCATGAGGTCAGTTTCTTCTGCCATACCTCGATCCCCTCTTACTTAATCTCGTCCGGATCCATAACCGCGCTCATCAGCTTGATGGCGCGGCTCCCGGCTGACGTCCCCACAAAACCCCGGTATTTCGGAGTCCCTTCCACCCTGATAACGGCTTCCTCCGCCGGACTTGTCTCCAGCGGGATGATATCTCCGACGCTGAGATCCCCGACCTCGCGTGCGCTGATCTTTCCGCGCGCGAGCTCGACACTCAGGGTCACATCGGTCTTCTTGATATTTCCTTCCATCCGCTTCATCGCGTTGGAGTCGAGCTCCAAGCGTGTGCTCTGGAAACCCGTCGTAAGCTTCTGGCGAATCGGCTCGATCGTCGAATACGGAGTGCAGAGCGTGAGCGTCGTGCTCTCTTGCTCAAGCTCGACTTCGATCGTCACGATGATCACGACGTCCGTCGGCGGAACGATCGCGATCGCCAGCGGATTGAACTCGGAACGCACGTAGACGAAATCCACCGGGTGGATCGGCGCCCAGGCATCCTTCAGAATTTCCAGCGCCATCATCACGACCTTACCGATCAGCCGTGTCTCAATCGCCGTATACTCACGGCCTTCGATCTTCACCTTTCCGCTGCCTCGCCCGCCGAAGAGGCTGTCGATCACGCCGAACACCAGCGGCGTCGACACCACCAGCAGCGCGTAGCCTTGCAGCGGCGGCATCCGGTAGATGTGCAGCGAGCTCGGAAGCGGTAGCTTCTTCATGAAGAGACCGAACTTGACGATCTCGATTCCGCCGACGTTGATGAAGCACGTTCGGCCGAGAAACTTCGAAAGACCTGTCCGGAACTGACGCGAGAACCGATCATGGATAAGCTCCATGGTCGGCATACGGCCGCGGATGATCCGCTCTTGCGAAGCGAGATCGTATTTCCGGATTCCCCCCGTTTGACTGTTCTCAAAGGTATCCGTCTCGACGTCGCCGTCGGAGAGACCCCTCAGGAGGGCATTGATCTCATCCTGGGTTAGGACCTGATTCATTGTTAAAAACCGCTGCTCTTAAAAAACTTTCGAAAAACTGCTTGAGCTGAACTGCCGCTCGTCAAAACCGCCTGCGCCGTAAATCTTCTCGACGCAAATCTACTGCACGATGAACTCCGTGAAGTAGACGTTCACTACATCCTCCGAACCGAGAGCGTTGTTCACACCCTCCTTGACCTCCTCACGGAGCTTCTCCTTGCCTTCGGCACTGAGAATATCCTGCGCGGATTTCGCGCTGAGGAGCCGGATGATCGAATCCCGCACCTTCGGAAGATCGTTCTCGAAGGTGTGCGGCTGGGCCGGCTCGCCGAACTCCAGCTGAATCGTCGTCTTCAAGAAGCTCCCCTTCACCTGCAGGTTCACGATGAATGGGTCGAGCGGAATGATCGCCCCGGGCAGATCCCCTTTTTCACCGTGTCCACCTTCCCCGTGCTCACCGCCGCCGGAGCCGTGCTCCTCACCACCCTCCTCACCTTCCTCACCGGCTGCGGCCTTCTTTCCACCAGACAGTGCGAAAAACGCGCCAACGCCGCCAAGCACCAGAACCAGCACGACGCCGAGGATGATGAAGAGCTTCTTCTTCGATTTTTTAGGGGCTCCGTCGCCCTCACCTTTGTCTTTTTCCTCAGTCGCCATAAGGACTTTCCTTGCTCAGTTCACCTGCGCCGTAACCCTGGCCGTAAGCCTGATTTACCTGCGGACCCTAAACCGGTCTCTACCCAAAAGCTGTTGAGCCCTGTGTCAAAATTTTGAGGCTCGCGGCGAAAAAGAGATTCAGGTTCTTTTCTCTTGTAGGGTTATTTCGAGCCGGGAGCTCAGATACTTAGCCCCCTTTTCCAGAGTGATCGACTGCGCCTTTTGCAGTACCGGGGGTGCAACAGCGAGGTGATCGAGCGGCACGCCTGCGTCAATCAGTTGTCGTAAAATCGATTCCCGCTGTTCGAGCAGCAGATTCACCATCAGCTCATTCTGAGCCTCCTGCACCGGGACCGCCGGTTGAACAGAGACGACCACCTCCCGCTCGAGCTCCCGCGCTCGAAGTGCCAGCGAGTCGATTGCGGTTTTTCCCCGGAAGGAGAGCTCTGTCCCATCCGAGGGACTGAAAGCACCGATTATGACCGTGGTGTCCCCCGAGGCATCGACTCCGAAGAGCGGAGCCTTCGTCTCCTCCTTCGGCTCAGTTTGGATGATTCGCGGCGCCGTCATCGAAAACTGCAGCACCGAGAAGGTCAGCAGCAGGAACGCGAAGTCACAGAAGGTCGTAATCCAGACCGGATGGGCGTCCGACTCACTCCCTGTACGCCGCTCCCTCACCATCCGCTCCTTTCGTTCGCAGCGCGAACTCGCAGCTGAAGCGCGGCCTCAGACCCCTCGTACAGCGAAGTCTTCACTGAGAGCGAGAACGCGGGCAGCCCCTCATGGATCAAAAAGTCCCGCACATTCTCGGCTCGCATCTCCGCAGCGCGGAGCTGACGGCCGATCGTTTCCGCCGTGACGCCAGCTCCGGGAACGAAGGTCGAGATCTCCACCACCGTGCGCCTCTTCACTAAGCCGGGAAGGATCTCACGAAACGACGCCTTCCCTGAATCAGTCAACTTTCCATCCTCGCCAAAGAGCGTTGCAAACGCGGTCATCAACGTTCGAATTCCTTCGTGTGACATGACGACCTTCCAGGCCGGCGGAGCGGAGTGCGGCTCCGGGCTTTCCTTGACGACGCGAAATTTATCGGCGACCGATTGCAGCACGCGCTTCTCACGCGGAGCAACGGCGACTCGATGTGAGTTCAGTGCACTAAAGAGAGTGAGCAGAATGAGAGCGAAGCTCGCCAGCATCCACATCGATGAAGCGGCTGCCGGAGGACCCAGATCTCGCGGAGCGACTCGTTTCATCATCATCTGTAGCGATAGACCCGTGATTCCGGCGGGAGGAAGCTCTGGAGGCTCTCTTCGAGAATTCTCGGATTCATCGCGCGAGCGATATTCACCATCCCTTCGATCGTCATCTCCCGAATGAGGCTCTCCTCTTCGCTCCGGTTCCGGAGCTTTCCGGCGATCGGCAAGAAAAGCAGGTTCGCGAGCACCGACCCGTAGAACGCTGTCACGAGCGCAATTGCCATCGACGGTCCGATCGATGCCGGATCATCCAAGCTCTTCAACATCTGAATCAGTCCGATGATCGTTCCGAGTAATCCCATCGCCGGTGCGATGTTTCCCATCGTCGAAAAAAGCTGCGCGCCCCGGCGGTGACGGTCGACCAGAAAGGTCAGCTCAATCTCCAGAATCCGCCTGATATCATCCGGCGGGAGCGCGTCGGCGACAAGCTCCATCGCTTTCCGGAAGAACGGGTCCGGCTCACGGGCAATCTCGACCTGCAGGGACATCGGCCCTTCCTGCCGAACTCGCTCGGAGAGCTCGAGAATCCGCCGCAGCCGGTACTCACCGGAGTGCCGGTTTGGAAAGAAAGCCGTGCGCACCAACCCCCCGGCTCGAAGCAGATCCTCGAGGGGGAAGTTGATCAGCGTCGCGCCGAAGGTGCCGCCCAGCACGATCAGCAGACTCTGAAAATCCAAGAAAACCCCGGCACCCTTCCCAAGAAAGATCGCGAGCGCGAGCAGTCCGAAGGCCGTGAAAATGCCGAGCAGTGTCCCGCGGTCCGGTTCACCCCGGTCATAACTCGTCAAGGAATCCACTGTCGCTCCTCCAGCTGCTTGTGAAAAAGGGTGCAGAGCCCTATTTTCGTGATCGCTTCCGGCCTGTTCGGTGTCAGCGTTGAAGGAAAATAGGGCTGCGTCCCCTTTTCCACCATATTGTAATTGAGGTGCTCCGTGAAGAAATATGACGTGTACGGTATCGGGAACGCCATCGTCGACCTGCATGTCCGCGGTTCGGATGCGGATATTAAACGTCTCGGTCTGGAGAAGGGTGCCATGCTGCTCGTCGACGAATCCGAGCAGAAGAAAATCCTTACCGTCGTCGCAAAAGACGAGGTGCACTACTCGAGCGGCGGCGCGGCAGCGAACTCGATCATTGCAATCGCACAGCTGGGCGGAAAGGCGGCCTACGGTTGCATCGTCGGACAGGATGAGCGGGGGGATTTCTACCTCGAGGAGATGGAGCTCCTTGGAATAAAAGTCGTCAACCCGCAGATCCCTGACCAGCCGACCGGAACAAGCGTCGTCATCGTCACACCCGACGGCGAACGGACAATGAATACACATTTGGGTGCCACTGCCGGTTTCTCACGCGCCAATGTGAACGAGGATCTGCTGAAAAGCGCAGAATGGCTCTTCGTCGAAGGCTACCTCTTCACGAGTCCGAACGGACAAGAAGCGATCGCTCACGCGATTCGAACCGCACATGAGAATGGAGTGAAAGTCGCGCTCACCTTTGGCGACGCTTTTATTCCCGAAGTTTTCCGGAGCCCGGTCAATGCTGCGATCGACAAAGCGGACCTGCTGATTGCGAACCTCAGTGAAGCGATGGCAATCACCTTAGGAACGACCGAGGAAGAGGCATTCTCGATGCTGACGAAGAATTGCCCGAAGGTCGTCATGACGCTGAGTGAACGCGGTGCTTGGATCTCCTGGGATGGCAAGGAGACACGAGTCCCCGCCTTTCCGGCCGACGTGGTCGATGCCACCGGAGCCGGCGATATGTTCGCAGGTGCGTTCATGTATGGGCTCACGCACGGTCAGACACCGGAGAAATCCGCGGAGCTCGGCTGCTTCTTGGCCGGAAAGGTAGTCTCTCAGGTCGGCGCCAGGCTGCGGGCCGACACGAGCGCACTCGCGAAGGAGATCTTGTCGTGATCTCACCCTTAAAGAATCCAACGGTAAGCGCTCTCGTCTTCGCGGCCCTCTGCCTCTCCTTTCTGACGCTCAACTCTTTCTCCGGCGCCCAAACGCCTGCTCCGGGTGCGACGCCCGATTCTATCGAAAGGATGTTTGCCGAAGAGCTGAATACGGTTCGCGGCTTGAAGTCTGCCCCCAAGACAGATCGCGAGCACAGGAGCTTTATGGACGCTCTCCTTGAGCGGCTCGCCGTCGGTGACGAAAACCAGCGTTTTGAGGCAGGCGTTCTGCTCGAAAAAGAAGCGCGTCCGACTGATGTGCCCCTGCTTTCCGCGGCCCTCGCACAACATAAAACCGAGCTCGCCATCGAGCTGCCGATCATCCGTGCGCTCGGGGCGACAAAATCCTCGAGTGCGATTGAACCGCTGCGCTCAACATTCAACAGCGGAAATGCGATCGAGCAGATTGTCATCATCGACGCATTGGCTCAGATCCCCGACCAGATTGTCGTCAACATGCTCGCAGACAGCCTCGTGACCGGCGATAACGACGCAGTGCACGTTCGCGCCGCTTCGGCTCTCGGACGCATCGGCGGCGAGCGCGCAGTGTATGCATTGAACGCTGTCGCCGATACGATGAAGGGCACATCAGAAAAGATGGCAGCGCGTTGGGCGCTTCGCATTGCGACAAAAGATGTCACGACCGATCGGATCGACACCGACATCGACGAGGGCCGGCAGCAAAATTATTACTACAAAGGGATGATGTACTACGTGTACCGTCCGGCGTTCAGAAAGGATGCGCCGAAGGACTCGTGGCTGCTCACCTGTATTCACGGAGCGGATCTGGATTTCGAGGCGATCATCGATCTCTGTCAGCCGATCGCCAAGCAGGTGAAAGCGACACTGCTCGTTCCGTTCTTCGACCCGGTGACATTCCCCGAGTTCGACTCTTTCAATTTGCACGGGATCCGTTCCGACAAGCGGCTGTTCGAGCTGGTTGATCACTTAGGGAAGCATGCCGAGGTGAAGACGAAGGAGATCTACATCCTCGGATTCAACGCAGGCGGGGATTTCGCGCAGCGGCTGACTTACTTCTATCCCGAGCGCATCGCACGGGCGGCCTTCAATTCCACGTTTTTTTATCCGCTCGCAGTCGAGGCCTATTTTCCAAATGGCCTGAAGACAACTCCGCTCGCACCGGATCTCTCGGTGGATTTTCTGAAAGTGATCAAGACGGATTTCGCGATTATCATGAACCCTTACCAGCCGAACTCAAAAGAGTTCCGCGCCTTCCTCAATTCGCTCTCTGACTACGCGCGCCGCACCCAGCACACGACACGGGTGAAGCTTAGAACCATGTCCGAGAAGGGGAACAATATCGGCGAGACCGCCGAGATCGGGAAAAACTTTCTGTTTCCGAAAGAATAACGTGCGATTTCGATTCGCAGAGCGTGTCCCAAAAGCGGAATTTTTGGTTAGAGCTTCTTCTCGACAAACCAGATGAGCATTCGCCCTGCCCACTTGTCGTAGCCCTGATATTTCATCTCACGCGAGCGTTTGACGACTTCGTCCAGCTTCTTCTTCGAGACCCGGCCGTCTTTGATCATCTGCAGCTCTTGCTGGAAACGGCGGTGCTTCTCTTTTGTCTCATAGGCTTTGAAGATCCCGATCGCTTTCTGATCGTTATCCTCGCAGCTTCGTGCGTATGTCTTCTGATAAAACTCGATTGCGGGGATCGAGACGATCTCGCCGCCGGCCGGTTTCACTTCGGGAACTTCGTTCAGATCCTCTTCGTCCGCCACTTTCAACCTCCGATTCTCGCTCGATAATAATCGATCGCTTCTCTTGCGGCGCGCTTTGCTCGCGTGCGACCTTTGGCTCCCGGAGAAT
>CAYOAK010000216.1:0-6714 GCA_964401925.1 uncultured Bdellovibrionales bacterium
CAGCACTCTGATTGGCGGAAGGTGATCGACAATGCCCTCGACCCTTTTGCGTTTTAAGGATCGATCCTGCCAGAGCAGAGCGGTCGCTGCGAAGCTCGCGAATAGAAAACAGATGACCCCCGCGAGAGTTGTAGCGATGTGCGCGATCAGAAGCAGCGTCCAATTCTCAAGCCTCTTAGCGGGATCTTCCAAATGGGCGAGAATAGCGGAGAGCGCGTAGAGAATAACGACGAGCAGCATGATCGCGCTCGCTAGTCCCCTGAAGCGCTTTCGTCCGTAGAGAAGGAACACCAAGGCTGTTGCAAGCGTCGCCAGCGAGAGCCAGAACCCAAGGCCTGACTGATCGCGCGTGCTGACTGAAACCCAGGCGTGAATGAATGTTCCGGCCCCGGCAAGGATCGAACCTGCCGGACCCTTTGCGCGACCGAACGCAGCGCAGGAAATAATGTAGAGAACGAGCGCCGCACCGGATAGGACGTGGAGGAGAAAGTTCTCGGAAATCACAGGCTCAAGCAAAACCGGGGGTGACAATAACGAAGCGTTCACAATATCTGCCGTCCCCGATCAGGGGACGACAAGAAAAGTACCCAAAATCTCGACGGGAAAGTTCCCTAAACATTCTGAGAATCTCTTCGCAATTTCAGATCTTTACCGTGAAGGCTTACCAGGCTCAGCGTTTAGCGCTCTTTTTCGTGGAAGTCGCGCGCTTTAGGGGAGCCTTTGATTTTACGGCCTTGGGCGCCCTCCGCTTGATTACCATTTTCCGGCTCGTCTGGTGCTGCGGCTTCACAACGAGGTCCGCCGCAACAGAAGACCCAATCGCACCCGAGGGGGAATACTGCCAGACGACGGAGGTGCCCGGATGTGACTTCACAAGGCGAGCTCCCTTCCCGTATGGGACTTTGATCAGAGTGCCGGCCGGAACCGGGGTCTTCATTCCAAAGAATTTCCGTCGCAAAGCAGGGTTTAGATGTTCGAACTCATCGGCATCCAAACCACTCGCGGAAACGAGGTCGCCATAGAGAACTCGTCCGCTGACCCGAACCTCGTCGAAGTAGACGGGACGATCGAGGATAAGATTCGGAAAGTAGCGCTTGTAGTTTCTCTCCACCTCGAGCGCCGCAAGAAACTCGGTATAGAAATTCTTCGAGGCGAATCCCCAGGTTCGGCCATTGTACTCGCGAATTATTTTTGCGAGGTCCTTGGAACCGGTTGAGACCGATGCCTTGTACACACCGGCAACCCCATGGTTGTATGAAGTGACAGCGAGCGGCCAGGCGCCGAGAACTTTGTAGGCACGCCCGAGATACTGCGCGGCAGCGCGCGTCGAGACAATGGGATCGCGACGCTCATCGATCGCAGCGCCAACACGCATGTAGGACTTCGCCGTGCCGCGCATGAACTGCCAGATTCCGGCTGCACCGACGGAGCTGTAAGCGTCGTAGTCAAACGAGGATTCGACGAACGGAAGACGGCCGAGCTCGGAGGGGAGCCCGCGCTCGGAGAAGATCGCCTCGATTGCACCGAGATACTGGCCGGAACGCTTGAGGCCGTCGTAGAAGCGCTCCTTCACGCCGCTCTGTGTTCGAATCTCGTCAATCTCGGCTGCCTGAAGATAGCGTTGGCGCTTGTCGCCGGCGCCGAACCGGCTGAAGAGGAGCTCAATCCGTTTTTCGAACGGTTGGGTTGCGGGGGCTCCGCTTGCAAGCTCGCGAAGAACACTCTGAATACGCTTTGTTTCGCGTTCGATTTCGAGCTCTTTGAACCGTTCGAATTTTGAGCCGGAGTAACCTTGCGCAGCCTCGGTGAGATCAAGAACGGAATAAATGATCGCCGGATCCCCCCGGTGATGGAACAACATCTGATACTTCCCGTATTTCGTGAAGATCTGAATCCAGAAGTTGACCTGGCCTTTGAGCGAGGGCGGAACAGCGAACGCCGGGTTCACTTTCTCAACGGTGGGTATCGGACGGGGGAGTGATTGCGCCTGAAGCGCGGTTGCCGTGAAGAAGCTTAAAAGCACTGAGCACAAATTCATCTTCACGTTCAATCGCATCGCTCTTCGAAACACTCCCATTTGTGATGATTGCAAATGCCACCAGATCACCTCCGGCGGGAAAAGTACCCGCTACAGAGCTAACACCATCCAGGCTTCCCGTCTTTGCCCAGATGCCATCCTCTCCCGCAAGCCCAAGTGATCGGTGCTTAAGAGTGCCCCTCCGCCCATATCGCGGAAGGCTTGCTAGAAAGTCCGGTGCGGTTGCCGGGTCCCGGACAGCGGCTGCGATAATTTTCGTCAGCGCACGAGCGGTTGTTTTGTCCTCGCGGCTCAAACCCGAGCCGTCCTCAATTTGGAGCTCGGCTGCGGGGACGCCCGCCTCGTCCGCTACCCTTCGGAGAACCGCCAATCCCTTCTCAAACGAGTAACGGCCTTCCGGAGTGCGTCCAAGGGCATAGACGATCTGATTCGCAACAAAATTGAGGCTGTTATGATTGAGATCGATCAGCAGCTGGGCAAGGTTCTTCGATTCCAGAACGTAAGCAGGCTTCATCGAAGGAGAGACCTGCCCGGTTCGAGCATCCCCCTTCAATTTCATCCCGCGGGAGGACAGATATCCCCTGAGGAGCTCGCCGAACAATTTTTCCGGATCTTCGACGGTAATGTATTCCTCGACGGGATCCCCATCGTTCGGAGCAACACCCCTCGCCTGAATTACTCCCGCAGAATCCTCCGCGAGTGAGATCGAACCGTAGCGTCCAGGAGAAAAAGACGGATTGACGACGTTACTGGCAAAAAGAGTCGAGGTCGTATGTATCTTGCCCCGGAAGAGCTGAGCCCTGACCGAGATGGAATTGTAGTTCACGGAAAGAGCGCCCTGCGCAGCTTGGTAGGGATTCAAGCCTGTGCGCGGCCTTCGTTCGACGAAGAGTGAAGAATCGAGAATCAATCCGTTCACCGCTCCGAGCCCCATCCGGGCCAGATCGTCTGCAATCTTCCACATATTCTCGTCGGTGAGATCGGGATCTCCGTGCCCTCGGACGGTGAGGACCGGACTTTCTCCGCTGCTGAGGAAGAACTCGGTTTTGAAGGTGTACTCTCCAGTGAGAACTCGGAGCGCCGCGAGCGATGTCAGCAGCTTTAGGCAAGAGGCGGGCATCATCATCTGTGAGCCGCCAATCGATAGAAGCTCTTCGCCTGTCCTCGTGTTCCGCAAAGAGATCGCCGTCGTACCGCCGAACCGTTTGGAGAAGCGGGCCTCGAGCTCTTTAAGCGTCTCAGAAGCCGCGCTGGCCGGCAGCACCAACAAGCATACAGCCAAGATAAGGGGTCCACGAATTGTTGCGAGAGTCATTCGGAAAAACTCTCCGCCTAACGGCTCTTTTATGCAATCGTATCGTTCGTCCGGCCGTTACGGCGGGGAGAATATCGCGCGATGCTGACAAACGACAAAGAGCCTTACGTAATTGCATTTACCACTCTTGAAGGCGAAGCGGACGCGAAGGCTTTGTCAAAATCGATAGTTGAGGAACGGCTCGCCGCTTGCGTCTCTGTTATCCCGATCTCGAGCTCGACCTACTATTGGGAGGGGAACCTGCAGCAGACGGCGGAAGTGATGCTCATGATCAAGACTCTTCGATCAAAGCTTCCCGCGTTAGAGCAATTCTTCAGAACAAATCATCCGTACACTGTGCCGGAGCTCATCGCGACGTCGATTACCGAGGGCTCGGAAGCGTACTTGGGTTGGATCCGCCGGGCGCTTGCTGATTGAAGTTGTTGCGAACTCCCGGTGAGCGCTGATCCACAATGACGCCGAGCCCGTTCGGTAGTCCTTGTTCCTGCGGAGTCTTTTGAAACGGCTCAGGCGCACGCTGGACGGGAACAGGACCGGCGGTGTTCCAAACACGCATCTTCTTTCCAGTCGGAGTGACGATCTCTTCTCCCGGCATCAACTGCTTGCCGGTCTTGTCGTAGTTTCCGGATTCCTGCGGCGCGGTAGCATCGGGAGCCGAATCCGCTAGAGCAGTGATCGGTATCAACCCAAGCACCAAGGTGATGAGAAGCCTTCGCATGTTCATCCTTCAAAAATACGACTATCCGGGGCGCCGATGCCCTCTCAGGGGGCGGTTTCGTTTCAACGAAACCGGGGGTGAAAAGACAATTAAGGGTTCACATAAATCTGCCGTCCCCGATCAGGGGACGACAAGAAAGTATCCAAGGCCCTTTCCGCACCTCAACCCCATGTTCCCTTTTTTGGCCCGCCACCAGCGATACCAAACTGTGAACCCTTAATTCAGGACTCGTTTCTCGGACAATAGCTTCGTCAGGTCAATTGCGCGGGCTTTCTCCATCACAGCGAGGACTTGGCCCATTTTCTTCTCCGGCATTCTCTCGAGAAGCTCCAGAGCGATGTTGTCTTCGAGCCGGGAGATCAAGATGGAAGCTTCGTTTGGATCCATCGCGCCATAGACGTTTGCGAGTTGAGCGAGGCGCCCTTCTTGCTTCGTCTCACGTTCACGACGAAGCTCTTGGAGCTTCGAAGTCAGGCCGCGCAGCTCTGCGAGCCGTTCGGTCAGCGTTTGTGCCTGGTTCTTCAGTTCTAGCTCGCGGCGGTCGAGCGCTTCGCGTCGTTGCTCGAGCTCAACACGACGCGCATCGAGCTGCATGAGGACTTCCTTCTCAGCTGAGCTCCAGAGACGTCCGCTCTGTTGGGGGATCGAAATCGAATCCTGCATCGCCGGGATGGAAGCTGATGCTTGAATGATGGGCGCATGCTGCTCCAGCTCGGCGGTCGGCCGTGCAGTCGCAACAGTGGAATCAAAAAGTCCGGTCGCAGAGCATACCTTCAGGATGCCGAGGGCGACGACTCCGTACATCATCATCATTTTCATTCCGCTTGCGCGTGGGCGGTACTCTGCCGGCGGCATCTGTTCCATTCGCGGCTCCCGCATCGGACGAGCCTTCGCCGCTGCGCCGGTCGCGCGCCGTGCTTGCCCGACCTTCTCTTCGAGTTTCTTAACGCGGAGGTGTTGAACGGCCTGGCCGACGTCCTGATAGAGTTCCTTCATCTGATCGGTCGAAAGGCCTCCGCTAATCTGGGCTGACTGCACAGTACTTTTATTGCTGCCGGGACTTTTCTTACTCATGCTTGGCTCCACCATCCCTCTCCGCTCCATCTCTTTCTGTATGATCTCCGCCATCTCTTGGCGTTGTGTCTTCGACATCTTCGCTTTGAGCGACTCTAACCCCTGGGCCTCTTGCTCTGTGAGTTCCACGCTATTTCGCTCTCTTCAGCCGCATGATCGTGCGTTCATCCGAAGCCTTCCGGTCATTCCGGCGGCTCTCTTCCTGATATTCGAGCAGACGGTTCTCGCGGTGTTTCACGAGCGTCTCTGCTTCGACGGCTTTCTCGAGGTAGGCGTCGCGCGCTTCATCAACTGCAGCTGCGGCTTCGAGAATGAGCTGACGCTGTTCTTCGAGCAGCACACGGAGACCCATTTGGAACTCCCGTTGAATCATCACGTCGGCCATCGTCATCTCCCCTGATTCCGGCAGGCTTGCGCTGTCTTGCGCTTCGACGATCGCATCGCGCCGTTGCTCGGCGGAATGAAGAGTTGCGTTCTTCAGCGCGAGCTCTCGCTCACGTTCTTTCCGCTCCATCTCGCGGAACTGAAGGACCTTCTCCAAGCGGTATCGAAACCTTCCCACAAACCCCTATCGTTTCTCTCACAGACGCTTTAGGCGGCTGCGACTTCCTTCTTCGGAACTTCCGAACCGAGAATTCTCTCGACCTCGGCTTCGCACTTCTCCATCGACATCTTCTCTTCGGGCACCTGCGTCAGGAATTTCTCCAACGCCCCGTAGTGTTTTACTGCGAAATCTACTTTTGGATTCTGACCCTCTTTGTAAGCACCGATCGTGATCAGATCTTCGGCTTCTGCGTAGTCAGCAAGCACCCTTCGTGCCACTAGAGCGAGCCTTCGCTTCCGCTCGGGCACAATGTCCGACATAACTCTCGAGACACTTTGAAGAACATCGACCGCCGGGTAGTGCCCACGAGATCCGAGCTTTCGCGAAAGCACGATGTGACCGTCAAGGATCCCCCGAACCGCGTCAGCAATCGGCTCGTTCATGTCATCGCCTTCGACGAGGACCGTATAGAATCCGGTGATTGATCCGGCGCCGTTGCAGGTCCCTGCCCGTTCAAGGAGCTTCGGGAGAATCGCGAAAACTGATGGTGTATATCCCGCAGAGCTTGGCGGCTCGCCGACTGCGAGTCCGATCTCCCGCTGCGCCATGCAGAACCGGGTAACTGAGTCGAGGAGCAGGCTGACGTGCTGCCCGTGGTCCCTGAAATACTCAGCGATAGCCGTTGCGACGAAAGCCGCACGGATTCTTAGAAGTGCGCTGGAATCGCTCGTAGCAACGATAACGACGCTCCGGGCAAGGCCCTCAGGACCGAGGTCCCGCTCGATGAATTCACGAACCTCTCTGCCCCGTTCTCCGACCAAGGCGATGATATTCACTGAGTTCGCGGCGTGCTTCGCGACCATACCCAGGAAGGTCGACTTACCAACCCCTGAACCGGCCATAACGGCGATCCGCTGTCCGAGTCCGACGGTGAGGAACGAGTTCATAACCCTGATCCCAAGGTCGAACGGCGCTTGAATTCGCTGACGCTCAAGCGGTGACGGAGGCGAGCGGAAGAGCGGAAC
>CAYOAK010000217.1:0-6683 GCA_964401925.1 uncultured Bdellovibrionales bacterium
AGAAGCGCGTCCTCCTCCACCTTTCCCGGGTAGTCGGCGGGCTGTTCCGGCAGAGTCGGTACCTTCGAAACGACCGGCACGCGCTGTCCCAGCGGAACGAGCGCGGTGCAAGGTCCGTTATCGTAGTACTTGGCTCCTGCAAAAATCCGCGCTGCCTCACTGTATGAATAACCATTTTCGATCATCCATATCGAGTAGGCAGTCGAGAAAGCTCCGGGTGTCGGAGCTTGATAAAGCTTCCGAACAGCGTCGCTTTGCGCTTCCGACAACATAGAGACCTCCTCTCTTTCAAATAACCTTGGCTTCACCGCGCCAGAGATCGCTGGCGCTGCGAATGACTAATGCACAAACTGGAATTGAAAGAGCTCCGGCTTTAATAGCAGAGCTTGGAGCTACTCGCCGATCTCAAGTCGCGAGTAGCCGTTCGGCTCCGGAATCCGAAACAGCTGGCCCCGAGTCGCGCTCAGGTCCGGATTGATTTGCGGGCGCGTCACCACAATCCGTCCCGAAGCTTCGGGCAGCGTGAACGTTATTCCCTCCGGAACGGAGGACGTTGGAAATGCGCCGTAGGAGTAGGCACCGAGGAGGACCCCATCGCCTCCGATGGTGAGCGAGAACTTCTCGAAACGGGGTAAAGCCGCAACTTTGCCGCCTATTCTCAACATCCGCCCCTCGCGATCTTTTACGCTCACGAGATAACTGTCCGGGCCCACACTGTAGACCTTCGCATTACTGAGTGAGGCAAACGCCGGGAGAATTCCGCCAGTGAGCCAAGCCATTAGCTCGTCTGCCGAGAGCGGGATGCTCAGGAGATACTGCACTGCCCTCCGGTTCGCCCGTCCATAGAGAAGCTGTTTATCCTGCGGGATAATCGCGCGAAGCCGTCCGTCACTCACCACGGCGAGGAAGATCATCTGATTGAGGCCGGAGCCGAAGGCTTCGACTCGGAGCTGCTCGGGTTGCTCGAAAGTGACGGCCTGCCGGAACTGCTCCCGTTGATCCTGACCCTCAATCAACGTTTCGAGAAGGGCACGGAAGGAGCGCGGAGTGATATTCGTCCGGAGTTGATTCAGGATCGACTCACGCGCAGCGCCGTCGAGTTCCGTGGATTCACGTGGAACGGGAAGCTCAAGATGGTGCCCGGGCCGGCAACTCGAGAGCAGCAGCAACGCGAACACGCAGGAAAGGCCTCTCACTGCGCGCCGCTATGAAGAGAGCGTTCGAGCTGATCGACAAGCTCCTGAACACGCGCGCCCACCTCTTTGTCATCCGAACGCGGCGCATGTGTCAGAGCCTTTCGCGCAGTATCAAGCGCCTTATCGGGCTGTCCCGTCTTTGCATAAGCGGAAGCAAGATGCTCCAGAATCACAGCATCGTCGGCTGTGAAAGAAACGGCGCGCTCAAGCTCAAGCACCGCCTCCTTATGCTTCCCCTCCTGGTAGAGAGCCCAGCCGAGTGAGTCGATGAAGTAACCGTTCTTGGGCTCCAGATCGATGGCGCGCCGGATCAGATCTTTTGCCTCCTCGAGCCGTTCCTTTCGCTCAACAAAGCTGTAGCCGAGAAAATTTAGCGCATCTGCATTCTTCGGATTGAGCTCGAGCGCCTTGCGGCAGGCCGCGATCGAACCCTCGTGATCGCCGATTTCATCCAACAGCACCGCAAGCATGAATTGATTTGTGTCTTTCTGCGGCTCAATCTCCACGATTCGGCGTTGCGTTGCCGCAGCATCTGCGAGCTGTCCCGCTTCTTTCTGAATCGTGGAGAGGAAGCTTAAGATCCGGATGTCCGGAGCGGGCAGCTTCGCATCTGCGCGGTTCAAGAGAGCCAACGCATCGATCAGCCGTTGCGACTGCCGAAGAAGATATGCGGCGAGCAATCTCGATTCGACGAAAACCTTTTCGCTCGGATCGATCAACTCGACATTTTTTACCACCTGATCGACCCGATTCTGCCCGGCATAAGCGAGAGCGAGATAATAGCGGGCGGTAGTGTTGTTCGCGTTATTGGCGAGAACGAATTCAAGCTCGGATTGCGCCCCATCGAAGTCGCGCTGCTCGAGCTTAATGAGCGCGATCTTCATCCGTGTCTCGATGGGGTTACTCTCCATCGACCGCAGTGTTTCGAGCTGGGTCAGCGCGTCATCGACATTATTCGCCGCGAGAAGAAGCTGACCGAGAACCTGCCTTGCCTGTTGATTTTGCGGGGAGCGCGCGACGATCTTCTTCGCGAGATCCGTCGCTTCATCAAGTTTCCTCTGCGCAGCGAGCGAACGTGCAAGCTCCAGATGAAGCGCATCGTTATCCGGTGTCAGCTTCACTGCATGGCGGTAATTTTTTTCAGCGGCGGGCAGGTCTCCCTCAAGCTCATGCATGCGCGCCAGGTAGTAGTAGGCGAGCGCGCTCATCGGGTTCTCTTTGACGAGCTGTTGCAAGATCTTTTTCGCCCCGTTGATGTCGGACATCTGTGCGGAAAGAGTCGCCAGATAGATCGCGGCTTCTTCGCGCTTCTTGCCGGAGCTGTTGTCGAACAGCGCCTGGTACTCGGCTCGTGACTCGGGATATTGGCCGCTCGCGGCATAAGCCCCGCCCAGAAGCTGCAGCAGCTCGGGGTCGGAGGGAGCGCTTTCGCGTCCCAGCTTTGCCTCGGCGATCGCTTCCTTCAGCTGTCCTGCGCGGATGTGAAGCTGAGCGATCCGTTTCGTCAGAAAGATCGATGGACGTTCAAGTGCCCGCTGCGCTTTCTTAAATGCGTCGAGCGCCTCATCGTATTTCTCATCTGCGAGGAGCAGCTCTCCGCACAGGAAATGGAACTCCGCGGTCGAGTCCGGGAGATTCTGTGCGGAGCTTGTCCGGTTAAGCTCCTCTTTGAATCTGCTCAGTCCCTGGCCGCTGTCTCCATCGGTCGCATACGAGGTGACGCCAGGATCATCCGAAAGACGATCACGTAATGTCGATTTAAGAGTCCCGGGCTTCGAGCAGCCGCCAAGCATCAGGAGCGCGAGGACGCACCCCCCGCCCGTAAGGCGAAAGAGTAAGTTATACAGAAACGGAGCTGGGGTTTGATTGCTCTTCACGTGGGTCGACGGTCTCTTCCGTGAGTTGAATTCGATTGAATGTGCCACGGAAAGGAGCATCAGCGCTATTCGAAGAGAGACCTGCCGGTGCCGGGGCGGACCCTTCCTTCGGACGGGAGGCCGCCGGACCCAGATTGTTTCCGGCATTGTTTGCGGCATTACGGTCATTACGGTGCGGACGGACCTCTTCGCGAGGAGCCCGCTCCGGACGGCGTTGATCCGGTTGGCGGTGTTCGGGTTGGCGTTGATCCGGATACGGACGTTGTGCAGGCACGGCGTTTCGCGAATCGCCGGCACGGCTTTCGTTGCGGATCGGGGCGCCGGCGGCAGCAGCTTCGAGGACGAGCTCTCTTGCTTGCTTGAGCGTCAACCGCACGCCTGCCCACGGGAATTGATTATCGGAGCTCGAGAATTCACCGGGCTGATTCGCATGCTGCTGAATCACAAGCTCAACCATCTTGAGCAGGTCAGCGGCATCAGTGAGCTTATGTTGCATAAAGGCCTTAAAATCGGTGGAAATTCCCACGGCGGGCGTCGATCAAAGACGACCTTCCGGCAGGTGGCTGCGTTATACGGGCAGGGGGCGATCTGCTCTCAGGATTCGCGGAAATCACTGAGGCGCAAGGAGAAAGAGCGGCCGATTTGATAATTGCGGCCGCTTAGGGATATTCTCCGCCCCCCGAACCGTTCACGTTGCCAAACAACGCGCCGGTATAGTTCTTATGATGGGAGGGGGCTAGTCTCTGTGATTGAAATTATTGTCAGCCAGAACCTCGAGAAGGCGATGAGAGTGCTCAAGCGTAAGCTCATCCGCGAAGGCGTCTTTAAGGAGGTAAAGGCTCGCAAATATTACGAGAAGCCTTCTGAAAAGAAGAAGCGCAAGCAGAAAGAAGCGCAGAAGAAGCGGCGAAAAGAGATCGACCGCATGAAGCGTTTCGCCTAGTTGCGAGTCTGCTCTCCCGCTCCGGGTGAGCCCCGGACGGGTGCTTCAGTTCGTCGATACTTCTCTCAGCAGTTGACGACGAGTGTTTTGACCTGATGACATCACTCCGTTTGCGGACCGATGGCCGGGCCGGGCCAACTGCGGGGTACTTTGCCGAGCGAACCGATCCTGACCGAGCCGTTGAAGCGCTCCCTTACCCCTGATTCGCGAGATTTTGGGGATCTGCCGGATATTACCATTCCACTGGAGCGGCCGCCGCGGCTTCCGACCCTCTATCGCTACGTTTTGCGCGAGATAGCCGTTCCCTTCGGAACGGCGCTTCTTGTTTTTACGGGACTGCTTTTCCTTTCAAAGAGCCTGAAACTGCTCGAGCTGGTCGTCAGCCGGACTGTTTCGCTCACCGAGATCGTTCAGATCTTTGCGTTGATTATCCCGCAGTTCTTGGAGATCGCCTTACCGATGGCGTTCTTGCTCGGACTGATTCTCGCATTCGGGAGATTGAGCGGGGATAGCGAGCTGACGGTGATGCGGGCTTGCGGCCTGAGCCTGCGTGAGTTGATTCGTCCCGTTTCAATTGCCGCGCTGCTCGTCTTCTCCGTCTCGCTGATCGTCAGCATGAGTGTCCGGCCATGGGCGAACAACCGCCTGGAACGGACGCTGTTTCAACTTGCAAAACAACGCATGAGCTCCGGCCTCGTCGCGGGTGTTTTCAACGAGATGGGAGCGCTCACCGTCTATGCCGAGAAGGTGGAGTCCGAAGGAAACCGTTTGGTCAACGTGATCATCGCGGACCGGCGCGATACTCAGCAGCGAATCTTTCTTGCGAAATATGGACAGATTCTCTCGAACGAAGAGAATCGCACGCTCAACCTGAAGCTCTTCGATGGGACGATCCATGAAGGGCGCGGACTGAACTACAATATCACCTCATTCGATTCCAACAGCGTCATCCTTTCCGAAGCAGAGCTCCTCAACGACGACAGCATCAAAGAAGGGAAGAAAGCCACGGAGATGTCCTTCATCGAGCTGACTCGAAGCATCTCGGCTCTTCGCGAAAAAGTCGCCGAACGGGGACCGGATTTTCCCCGGGATGAGACAACGACCAAATTGCAGCGGCAGCTCGTCGAGTGGCACCGTCGCTTCGCACTGCCGGCAAGCTGCCTGGCGGTCGGTGTAATCGGAATGGTGCTCGGAATTCAGCCCAGCCGGCAGGGCAAATCATGGGGGATGGCCTTGAACATCACCGTGGGGATTCTCGTTATTACGCTCTATTACTTCGCTCTCGCGTTCGCGACCGCATTAGGCGAGCAGTCAGTCGTTCCGCCGTGGTTCGCGATCTGGCTGCCGAACTGTGTTTTTGCCGGGCTCGCGTGGTTTCTCTATCGCCGGATGGAGAGTGAGGAATGGATGGCGGTGAGTCAGGCGCTGATCGAGTTCCTCGAACGCACCGTCAAGCGATTCCGTTGGGGGGGTGCCTGAGAGTCTCGATTCCGATTTTGCATCGCTACCTCCTGCGCAGTTTTTTTGCCGCTTTTGTCGGCGCGTTGTTTGCCTTTGTCGCCCTGTTCGTCGTCTCGGATTTCTTCGAACGGCTTCGAACTTTCATGCGCGAGGATGCGACGTTTCTCCAGATCGTGACGTATGTGCTCCTGCGTGTGCCGCTCATTGTGCATCTGATGACACCCGTGGCCGTGCTTGTTGCCGTGCTCATCTCCATGGGGAAGCTCTCCCAGCTGTCGGAGATAACCGCGATGCGCGCTATGGGTGCGAGCGTGAAGTGGCTCGTTCTACCGCTGGTCTGTGCCGGGTTCTGTATCTCGGTTTTTCACTTCATCGCCGCCGAGACGATCGTTCCTTGGGCGACCGAATCCGTCGAGCGGCTTTACACCTTCGACATCAAGAAAAAGCTGGAGAAGGGACGCCTGAGCCGGGAGAATTTTTGGTACCGGAAAGACAACGCTTTCTACAGCATCGGCTTTTACGATTCGAAGAACGCCACGCTGAAGGGGGTTTCAAAGCTTGAAGTCGCGTCGGATTTCCGGCTCCGCCGCCGGACGGATGCCGAGGAGGCGGAGTGGGGCTCGCCGCGAATCGGCTGGTCGATGAAAGGGATCACGGAGACTTCGTTTGATCGAAGCGGGAAGCCGCAGCTCGAGAGTTTTAAGCGGCTCCCGCTCGTGATCGATGAGAAGCCCGCGGATTTCTACCGTATGCAGCGCGAGCCGGAGGAGATGAACACCCGGGAGCTCGGACGCTATATTGCGAAGCTCCGTTCGGAAGGTGTGCCCGTTGCGAAGTATCTCGTCGATCTCGCGGCGAAGTATTCGTTCCCGTTCATTAATACGATCGCGATACTCCTTTCCTTTCCCTTTGCGCTTCGATCCTCGAGATCCGGTAAGCTGACCGCAAGTTTCCTCACGGGCCTTGGTGTGGGTTTCGCTTATTATTTCGTGCACGCGATCTGTTCATCGCTGGGTGGAGCAGAGCTGCTCCCGGTGTATACGGCAGCCTGGGGCGCGAATATTCTCTTTCTCTGCCTTGGGCTCTATCTTGTGGGCGGAGCGGAGACGTCGCGCTAGGGAGGCATTACTGGGACCGCGGGCGGCTCGCCCGCTTCCAGGTGTGCAGGGCGGATTGAAGCTTAATCCGATCACATTTCGAATGCAA
>CAYOAK010000218.1:0-6609 GCA_964401925.1 uncultured Bdellovibrionales bacterium
GCAGACCCAAGAATCCACTGAAAGCGGACGCCGGCTGAAGTTCCAGTATGGGATTCTCACCGACGTTGGCCGCAAGCGCGAAGAGAACCAGGATTCTCACGGCCATGCGCATACCGCGAAGGCGAGCGTCTTTATCGTCGCAGACGGCATGGGAGGAGCGAAGGGCGGAGCGACTGCGTCGGCTATCGCCGTCGATACGATTCTCAAATCCATTTTCACCGAAGGCGGAGATGTCACCGAGCAGAGCGTCAAGCAAGCGCTCGCTGCCGCGAATGAGATCATCTTCGAACAAAGCCAAGATTCCGATGACCTAACCGGGATGGGCACAACCGCAGTGGTGCTCTCCTTCACCGGCGAAACGGTTTTGATAGGGCACGTCGGTGACTCCCGCGCCTATCTGCTGCGCGATGGAAATCTCACACGGCTGACCCGTGATCATACGCTCGTCCAAGAGCTCGTTGACTCCGGCGCGATTCAACCGGCGGAGGCGAAGAACCATCCGATAGCGCACATGCTGACAAGATCTCTCGGCCCGACGGGGGGCGTCGAGATCGATGTTGTGACGTACGGAGAGAAGGTGAAGCTCGAAGACACCTTCATGCTTTGCTGCGACGGGCTCTATAATCTAGTCACCGACCCGGAGATCCAGGCTATTCTTGGAAGTGCTGATCTCGAAGATGCGGCGAAGAAGCTGGTGAATTTGGCCCTGGAACGGGGCGGAACGGACAACATCACGGTCGAGATCGTTCGAGCGAAGGGGCTCGATGATAATGGAGTCGACTTCACGGTGCCCGAGCCGGGGAAGCTCCGTTTTGTCGCATCGCGCGAAGCTCCGCCGCTCAAAGGGCCGAAGGATAACGACACGACTCAGGTTCTCCCTGCTGTCGATGTTCCGAAACCGACGGAAAAACTTGGGAAAAAAGCGAAGCGGAAGGCGGCACTCGACTCCGTGATCTTCCAGGAACATACCGCCGACGAGCCGGAGGAGGCCGAGACGAAGAAAGAGCCGCGGCCAGAACCGACGGCGGAAGAGCTTGCGGCCGAAACCGCGGAGCTCGACGAGATTGAACGGGAGCGTGCAGAGTTCGACAAGCTGAAGCTGATCGGTCTGTCGGTGCTCTGTCTAGCTGTGGGCATTCTCTCGTATCTCTTTCTGGTTCGGCCCGAAGGACGAAAGGTCATGAACGCGAAAGCGCCCGTGGCTGTTCCAACACTTGCACAAACGGCGGCACCGGTTGTTCCGGTGCCGACTGTTATTCCGACTGTTGATCCCTTATTGCCTCCCGGGACCCCGACGGTCGCAGCGTTCGGCACGGCCGAACCCGGCTCTAAAGAAGATCTGGTGGACCAACTCGTTGCTGCGTCGTCGAATCTCCCTCCGACAATCGCGACACTCGCGCCGGTTGAGCCGACGGCTGTGCCGTCTCTTGTCCCTTCGCCCGGTGTAGTGGTGCAACCTACATCGGTTGCCGTCGAGCCGGTCGAGAATTTGGTTCCGGAAGTGGGAATCGAGGTTCAGCCGACCAATGTGCTGCAGATGGATCTGAGTCAGGACGAAAAGCACGCCCTGGCATCGGCGCAGTCACTCGCTGTGCCGCAGCAACCCCGCCTAAAGACGGATTACTTAGCTGACGAAGGTGTCGAGCCAATCGATTTCAACAAAGAGAAGGAAGAAAAGCCGACACCTGCTGCGACCGTACTTTCCAGCGCGGAAAAAGCGGAGATTGCGGCGAAGAAAGCCGGGCTTCGCGAAGAGCTTCTCGAGCTCGATGTGAAACTCTCTGCTTTGGATTCGGCGAACGGCCGCGAGCTTACGAGCCGTGCGAACGCTGTGGGTACTCAGGTCCGCGCGCTTGAGAAACTCCTCGACCGTGTAGAAGAGGCGCTTCGTAACGGCCTGGCAGCTTCTATGCAGTGGCAAGAGCGAAAGAAATACATCTCTCAAGGGAATGCGGCGAGACTCGCGCAAGAGCTTGGAGCGCTGGACCCTCTGGTTGAGGAAGCGCGTAAGAAGCTCGAGAAAATTCAGAGCGAGCACCAGGCGGTTCTCGAAGAGTGGAACCGGAATCGGCAGGATCCGGAGCTTGTCTCGAAGACAGCCTCTCTTGGGCGGCAGATGAAAGTCGAAAAGACCCGTCTTGAGATCGCGATTCAGGAGAGCGTCGATCGAGGAATGGCTCAGAATAGCGAGAGCCTGGTTCAAGCGAAGTTGACTAAGCGTCAGGTTGAGCGAATGCTGCAGAAGCTGAACCGTCAACTCGGCTTCCTCAAAGCAGCTGAGCCGAATGTCGGCGGACGAAACGCTCCAAGGCTAAAAGACCTGCTGAAGGAACGGCGTGACGCGGAGAAGCAGCTCCAGGAGCTCAATGTGCTTCTCCCGGAGAATGAAGAGCGCCAAGTGCTTGAAGCACAGTTGCGAATCCAGTAAGGCAGTTGCCTGAAGCGCCTCATTAGGTCCCATGCCCGGCAAAGTCTTTTTTCGAGATCTTGAGGTCGATTGCATCATCGGTTGCAGTGCGAACGAGCGCAATCAGACTCAGCCGATCTGGATCGATGTCGACGCGGAGTACGATATGCATCTCGCGGCGGAGAGCGATCAGCTCGAAGCAGCCGTCGATTATCGGGCAATTGCATCGGACTTGACCGCCTTTGTCCAAGAGAAGCGCTTCCTGCTGCTCGAGCGCCTTGCGGTCGAGAGCTGCCGTCGAATAATGGCTGATATGCGAATCACAAAGGTGACGCTCGCTGTTCGGAAGAAGCGCGCGAAGCCGTATCCCATCTTTATCGGGGTTGAGTATTCACTCAGCCGGGAAAGGTAGGCTTCGAATCTCTGGTTCGGGGGCTTCGATCCGGGTATGAATTTGGCTCATGAGCGATCCCTCCGGCAAAATCGGATTTGAGCCCGGAAGCGTTATCGCCGGCCGTTACAAGATTCTTAAGCACATCGGAGACGGCGGCACGGCACAAGTTTTTCGTGTGTGCGATCTGGCGCTGCAAGATGAGCAGGTCGCGCTGAAGCTGCTTGCGCCGGAGCTGGTGAATGATGGAGAGAGCGAAGCGCGCCTTCGAAATGAAGTTCTTCTCGCCCGGCGCCTCGGGCATCCGAATATTGTCAGGGTGTACGACTTTGGCATCGCAGGACCCGGTTATCGATTCATCACTATGGAGTACGTGGATGGTGTGAGCCTCTATGATCACACGCAGCGTCAGAAAGCGGGGAGAGTCGCGCTCGCCGACGCTCACGGGATCCTTATGACACTGGCTTCGGCTCTCAAATTTGCGCACGAGAACGGCGTGATTCATCGCGATCTCAAGCCGGAGAACGTTTTCGTTTCAAGCAATGGAGTGATCAAACTCGGTGATTTCGGGGCGGCAAATGATGTTGAAAGCCGGAATCGGATTACTCGACAAGGAACGGTCGTTGGAACCCCCGGTTACATGGCGCCCGAACAGTGGGCCGGGAAGCGTGCGGATCGCCGCGTCGATATCTATGCGATAGGCATTCTCGCTTACGAGCTTGCTACGGGGGAAGGTCCGCAAGCGGGAGCATCCGATGTTGCTGCAGCGCTTCGGCACTCTGACGCGCTCTTGCCGAAGCTGTCCGAATTTCCCTGGTGGTTTCAGGATTTCGTGGAGTCCTGCAGCGAGTTCGATCTCGACAAACGTCTCTCTTCGATGGGTGAGGTGGAGGATGCACTCCGGTCATGGGTGCCTCACCTTGATAAAATGGAACGCAAAACCGAGCACCATACGACCGGTGGCGGGGCGCAGCCTCGGGGAATGATGCAGCGGCTCTCGAAACTTTTTACGACTCGATCCACCTGATGGAATCGGAGCGAATGTGTCGAATCCGGCCTTTTGCTGGCTTTAATATCGAATATCTTTGAAGAAATTCCTTCAGCTCTAGCGGATGATACTCGATACTAGAAGCGCAGATGGTAAACCGACCTCACTTATCCGCTTTTGCGAAGTCTGAGAGAGGATCGACGTTTATCGAAACCACTATGCTGCTCGCAAGTCTCGCGATCGTAGCGACCGTCAGCCTTCAATTCCTGGGGAAGGAGAGCTCCGAAGCGTTGAATATCTGTTTCGCTGATAACTGCTCCGGCACTATTGAGTTCGGCGGCGTCAACATCGGCGGACAGGGCACCAAAGGTGAAGGCGGCGGAGAGAAAGGCAGCTAAGTGAGCGGCGGCCCCAAGCGATATTCAACAAGCGCTGTCCTTTCCAGCTTTCTATTCAACATCTCCCGTGAGAGCTTTATTTGAGCGCCCGTTCCCGGCGCTTTCAATTACGGACACCCTCTATCGATGAAAGGCTCATCGTTTCTCCGATGGACGATCCGGCGGCTGAAAAAGAGACAGGCGCTCTTTTATCGGTTCGGCCTCGCATTTCTCTGTGCATTCTTGCACGTTCTGTTCTCGCAAAATGAGATTGGGCGGCGCTTCGAGGCAGGTCTAGCGGACCAATGGTTTCGGATTCGGGGCACGGTCGCACCGCCGCAGGAAGTAGCGATCATCGCAGTCGACGAAGCCAGTTACGATGCGCTCGGCGCATCGACATTAAAAGCGCTTCCTCGCGCGTTACTCGCACAAACAGTCGAGCGGATTCGCGAGTATCACCCCAAACTCGTCTTCTTCGACTATGCTTTCGTCGATCTGAGTGACGATGCCCCAGGTGATCAGGCGTTCGCCCTTGCGCTGAAAAGTGTGCCGACCCTATTGGGAAGTTTCCGCCATACCTATGCTTCCGCTTCCAGCGCGGAGACGACCGAAGTGCGGCTCGATTCGAAGGCGCTGTTCGCGGAGAGCGCCGGCGGCATCGCTTCGACGAAGCTGGAGCTTTATCAAGGCGTCGTCCGAAGGTTTCCGCCGCAGGCGGTTGCCGAGAAGACGGAGATTCCAACGGTCATTCAAGCGGTGGCGGAACGAATCAATCCGGCAATGCCGCAGCCAAGTCCACGCGATCTGATTCATTATTACGGTCCGGCGCGAACAATCCGATCGATCTCTCTCCATAAAGTTCTGGCCGGAGGCTCAGAGGACAAATTACGCGAGCTATTTCAAAACACCGTAGTTGTCGTCGGGGCGCAACGAATGTTCGAAACATCCAAAGCCGGGAAGGACACATTTGTCACTCCGTTCCCGGGTGAGGCCGTTTTCGGCTCAGAGATATTCGCGACGATGATCGCGAATGTATTGCGAGGTGAGTGGATCCGGCGCGCGCCGGTTGGAGTCGAGCTTCTGTGGCTCAACCTTTGTGCCTTTTTGATCGCCTATGCGCTGACCTTTCTTTCTTCTACCCGGGGATTATTGGCGCTGCTGATTGCAACTATCGGCTGGAGCGCTCTTTCCTATCGTGCGTTTCTTGCCGGGTTTTTTATTCCCGGCGCGACGCTCTTTGTTCTTGTCCTTCCGGCCGTTTTTCTCCTCTCAGTTGTCATTCAGAATTTAGCAATGCGGCGGGCGCAGGCGAGGATCGAGTCGCTTTTCGACGTGCGGATTGGCGGGGCGCCCTAACGCTCCGTCCCCCGCCGTATCCCCGGCATTTGTCATTCTAACCCGAGTTTTCTATGAACTGCGGCGGGGAGATTGAACTCGAGTGCTATGCAAAAATCGCAAAAATTCGCTCTCTTGAGCGTCAGCGACAAGGCCGGTTTGGCCGACTTCGCCAAATATCTCGTCGGAAAAGGCTACACACTGCTCTCGACGGGGGGGACTAAGAGCGCGCTGGAGGCAGCGGGGCTGCCCATAACCGGAGTCTCCGAATATACCGGCTCCCCAGAAATCATGGATGGGCGGGTCAAAACGCTGCATCCGAAGATCCACGGCGGTCTGCTCGCCCGTACGACGAACCCGCAGGATCTGAAGGAGCTCGCTTCGATCGGTGGAAGTCCGATCGAGATCGTCGTCGTGAACCTCTATCCGTTCCTGAAAAAAGTCCGTGAAGCGGAGAGCGGTGGAAAGCCGGGAGAGAGTCTCGTCGAGTTCATCGATATCGGCGGACCGGCGATGTTGCGAGCATCAGCGAAAAACTTCGAGCATGTGACGGTCATCTGCAGTCCTTCGGATTACACGGTTGTGCAATCTGAGTTGGATACGAGAGGCACCACATCGCTAGACCTTCGCCGGCAGTTAGCTCGAAAAGTTTTTACACATACTGCGGAATATGACAGTGCCATCGCGCGCTACCTTTCGCTCGATGAACAGGTCCTTGCCGCAGACGGATCTCCCAGAATCTGTGCGCCGGTCGAAGGAGTCGTGCTTGAACAAGAGCAGGAGCTTCGCTACGGAGAGAATCCGCACCAGTCGGCCTCGCTCTACCGCCGCTCGGGCAGCTCCGGGAGTGCGCTGTGGAAGCAGCTTCAAGGGAAGGAGCTCTCCTATAACAATCTCGTCGACCTCGAGGCGGCTCTGGAGCTGGTTCTGGAGCTCGAAGCTGGTGAGTTCGGCGGCGAGTGTGCGGTCATCATCAAGCATACCAATCCTTGCGGCTCGGCAGTCAGGAAGACATTGCTCGAAGCATTTATCGCCGCGCGCGAATGTGATCCGGTGAGCGCTTTCGGAGGCATCATCGCTCTGACGAACACGGTCGATGGCGCGCTCGCCG
>CAYOAK010000219.1:0-6570 GCA_964401925.1 uncultured Bdellovibrionales bacterium
CACGAGCGGTGTTAATCGATCAGATTGTTCCGGCCGCAGTCGTGGGGATCATCATTATGATGATCCTCCCGCTTCCCAACGAACTTCTCGATCTATTACTGACGGTGAACTTGGCGTTCTCGATCGCACTCCTCCTGAGTGCGGTCAGCATCCGGTCGCCGGAACGGTACACTGTTCTTCCTTCGATACTCTTGCTCTCGACGTTGTTCAGGCTTGGGTTGAACATCGCGACGACAAGGCAGCTGCTGAGCACAGGGGAGGCACCCGACCTCGTAGCCGCTTTCGGACGCTTTGTCGTCGGCGGAAACCTGATCGTGGGTGCAGTTGTGTTCCTCATCATCACGCTGGTGCAGTTCGTCGTGATCTCGAAGGGTGCCGAGCGGGTGGCAGAGGTGGCCGCCCGCTTCACTTTGGATGCGATGCCTGGAAAACAGATCTCGATCGACGCCGATCTTCGCTCCGGCATTCTCTCGATCGCCGAAGCGAGGGAACGCAGGGCCGAGCTGCAGCGGGAGTCCCGCCTGTATGGTGCGCTCGATGGGGCGATGAAATTCATCAAAGGGGATGCGATCGCGGGATTGATGATCACCGGGCTGAACATCATCGCCGGGGTGGTTATCGGCACCACGATCCATGGCCTCGATCTTCGAACCGCCGCTGGCCGCTACACCCTTTTCACGATCGGAGATGGATTGGTGTCGCAAATTCCGGCGCTGCTCGTTTCCATAGCCGCGGGAATGGTGGTCACGCGCGTTGCGGGGCGCGGGGAGCTCTCGATCGGCGGTGAAGTGTTCGCGCAGGTGACGGAGAAGCTCTCACCTCCCGCAATCACGAGCTGTTTGATGCTTGCTCTTGCGTTCCTTCCGGGAATGCCGCTGTTTCCTCTGCTCCTTTTTGCGGTGATCTTCCTCTTCGTGGCTGTGCATGTGCATCGCCGAGGTGGACCTGCGGGCATAGCGGAGATCGATAATTTTAAGCCAATCGGAGCCTCGCCAGTCACCCTGCACCTTTCGATTCAGGCACTCGATGCCCTTCGGGGCTCGTCAACCTTTGTCACGGAGGTGCAGCAATTCCGAAAACGGCTCTTTACGGAGAGCGGATTCATTCTTGTCGAGCCGGAGCTGAGTATCGAACCAGCGTTTGAGGCTGCTCGTTTGGAGGTGCGCCGGTTCGGATCGCTGATGGCGGTTGCTGAACTTTCCACCGGCAGGGCGGCAGCAGAAGCGCTCACGGCCCTCGTTTCATGCCTCGAGAAACGGCTCCACGAGTACATGGATGATACGCAGACGAGATTGATCCTCGAGGCTCACGAATGCCGGTGTGAGGATCTAATCAACTCCGTGATTCCATCGAAGCTCACTATCACTGCGCTAACGAAGGTCCTCCGGAGTTTGCTGGAGGAGAGAATTCCCGTGAGCAACCTTGCAGGAATACTTCAGGGTGTTCTGGAGTGGAGCACGGAGACCGACCCGGCACTTCCGGACCAGGCAAAGGAAGAGCTGCTATCGGCAACAGTGCGCTCGAAGCTCGCACCATTTATCCGGGAGAGGATAATCGGAGAACGGACGGAGCTCGCGGCGCTTCGGCTCAGTCGCAGCCTGGAACACTTATTAGGCGAGTCCATCTTGAATGGCGGACCGATCCTCGAGCGCCTGCGGACGGCGATCACCAAACAGATTCGCAACCGGGAGGGAGCGATCGATTGCGTCCTCGCAGATCCGATCTCACGGCGGCGGTTGGCGCGAATTATAGCCGAGGAAGGACTGACGGTCCCAGTTCTCCTGCAAAGTGAGGTCCCTGCCGGGATACGGCTGCGAATTGAGGGGGAGATCGGAGTCCTGCCGGAAGAGACGCAGCTTCTCAAGGCAGCATGATTCGGTTGGCTGTGGTGTTGCTCATTCTTGCAATGAGCACCGGTTGTGCAGTGCCGACGACGAGTCCCTCGCTTCTTGATCAGTATCAACGGCACATGCTGCTGAGTCGGTTGAAACGAGTCGCGAGGGCGTGTCTGACTCATCCTGAATGTGATCCGCTTGCAGGACTAGAACTAGGCGTCGAGCTCTCACCCCGAGATCCCGAATTGTATGAACTGTGGGGAAGGTATCTAGGAAGATCCGGACATCTGACGGAGGCGCTGAAACTGGCTCTCCATGGCACTGAGATCGACCCCGGATTCGCTGGAAACTGGGTCCTTCTGGGGGAGGTCTACATCGCGCAGAGGCAAGATGCGGAGGGGAAGACCGCTTTTGAACGCGCCCGCTCCATTCGGCCTCTTGATGTGGGAGTCCGACGGGCACTAGGAGCGGTTGATACAGCACACACGCGGGGCTTCACATCCGAGCAACAAAAGGCCACAATCATCGAGGAGCTGACGCGGGACATCCGCCCGTAAAACAGAGGTTCCCTAGAGCAGATTAACTTTTTCCGTCGCGGAAGGTTGGAACTCTCTCGCGATGGCCTGGAGGACCTTCGCCGGGCGTTCAAAAGGTAAACGTTCTGCTTGACCGTATTGTTTACACCAAAACTGAAGACGCCCTGATGTTACCCGATTCGATACAAATTGAGCGGAAGCGGGTCTGGGCCGTCGTCGTTAATTACAATTCCGCGCCGGAGATCTGTACGCTCGTTGCTTCTCTTGTTCGGATGGATCAGCCGCTCGAAAAGATCGTCATCATTGACAACGCTTCCACGGATGACTCACCCGATCGGCTGCGGACCGAGCTTGAGGGTCAGCCGGATATCATGCTGGTCTTCAGTAAAGAGAATGGTGGATTCGCAGCCGGGGTAAATCAAGGGATAAGGCTCGCCCTCGATGCCGGCTCGGATTATGTCTGGGTACTCAATCCGGATATCGTCGTGGAACCTGATACTCTTTCGAAGCTGCTGGTTCCCCTCGCCGCATCGGCTGGACGAGGAGCCGCTGGTCCGAAGATCCTTTATCCGGATAACCGAATCTGGGCTGCGGGAGGCTTCATCGATTTCACCCAACTGGTGACGGTGATGCGGGGGCACGGGGAGCCGGATCGAGGTCAGTTCGATGAAGGGGGCTCCTGCGATTATCTTCCCGGTTGCGCGCTGCTGATCTCGAGTGAGAGTCTGAAGCAGGTTGGCAACCTTTCGGAGGATTATTTCCTTTACTTCGAAGAAACCGATTGGTGCCATCGAGCGAAACAGAGCGGCGTACCGTTATTTTATGTACCCGCTGCTCGGGTGATCCATGATTTCCGGGATGAAAAGTTGTCGGAGCCGTTAGTGACCTATTATTACAATCGCAATCGGCGGCTCTTCTTTGCGCGTCATGGCGGATTCGCCGCTCGGCTCCGGCTCTATTCTGAAACCCTTTGCCGCAAATATCCGGAGGCTCTCCGCGCCATGCGCGAGGCTCCGGACGAGAGATCCAGGTCACTCTTTGATGCCCATCGTCGCAGCTGCGCCGATTTCCTTCTTGGACGACTGGGTCACAGGCATGCAGAGCAAGTTTCAGAGAGTGCAAACCGATGAGCAGTTCGGGGACAGCAGGGTCACCTAAGGACGGCGCGGTCATCTGGATGACCGGACTGTCCGGTTCGGGCAAGTCGACACTTGCGGAGGCTCTCATGCAGCGGCTCGCTGCGGAGAAGCGCGACTCTGAATGGCTCGATGGAGACAGGATTCGGGACATCGTTGGTGGGCTCGGATACACGCTCGCAGAGCGCACTCGCCATCTTCGGTACATGGCCTTGACGGCCTCTCTGCTTGAGCGCCGTGGCGTCGTGACGATCTGTTCATTTGTTTCGCCCCTCGCCGAGCACCGGAAATTTGCACGGTCGCAGTCGAACAGATTTATCGAGGTCTATTTATCGACTCCTCTTGAGATTTGTGAGGCACGCGACAGAAAGGGCCTTTATGCAAAGGCCCGACAAGGCGAGTTGACCGACCTCACGGGGATCGGAAGTCCGTTTGAGATTCCCGAGGCCCCCGAGCTAAAGCTCGATGCTTCGACACTGAAGGTGGAAGAAGAAGTCGAGAAAGTCCTTCTGATTTTGAAGGTTCCGCGCAACTCCTCTGAGAGTGGGTCTTCGGTGGCAGGCTGACGTGTCAGAACGATTGAAGATGCTCGAGTCCATTACCGCGCACCTTGTGCGTGAAGTGTACTTCACATTTCAAAAGGTGGGCATGCTGTGGTCCATTGGAAAAGACAGCACGGTGTTGCTCTGGATCGCACGGAAGGCTTTTGGCGGCGTAGTTCCGTTCCCACTAATACATATCGATACGAGCTATAAGATCCCCGAGATGATCGCGTATCGGGACAAGCTCGCCCTCGAATGGAATCTCGATCTAATCGTGGGCCAGAATCAAGCCGCGCTTCAGCTGGGCGAGACCTATCCTTCCGGAAAGCTGACACGCTTGCAATGCTGCAAGGCATTGAAGACCGATGCGCTCCTAAGAACCGTCTCCGGGGAGTTGCCGCGCCTGAGACTCAATCACACGAGCGCGAAGCTGGAGCCAAGCTCGGACACGGATCCTTTTGAAGCCATCATGGTTGGACTCCGCGGAGACGAAGAGGGGAGCAGATCAAAGGAGCGCTATATTTCGCCACGGACTGCCGAGGGGATATGGGATATCTCGCGGCAGCCGGCAGAGATCTGGGAGACTTTTGTCGATGCGGCGCCGCCGGGCGGAAGCGTTCGAGCGCATCCGCTGCTTGACTGGACCGAGCTCGACATCTGGCAGTACATCGCCCAGGAAAACATTCCCGTGACACCCCTCTATTTTGATCAAGGGACCGGGAAGCGGTACCGCTCCCTCGGGTGCGGGACCTGCACATTCGCGATCGACTCGACGGCGAAAGATTCTCAGGAAGTGGTGGTCGAGCTTCAAGGCCGGCTTCGATCGGTCGCAGAGCGAAGCGGTCGAGCGCAGGATGAGGAGGACGGCGGGACTCTGGAGACCCTTCGGCGCGGGGGGTACATGTGATGGTAATCGCTCATGGTGGCAGTGTGGATTCTGTACGGCCCCCTATTAAGGGGGCTAAATTTTGCAGAGCAAAATTGGGGGTGGAGACCATAAGCGTTCATAAAACGGGCTTCGCCGATCAGGCGAAGGCAAGAAAAGTTTTTGTTCCTCTCCCTTCTGAAATTTCGGATAACCTGGGGAATTCTCGTTTCATTATCAGAATTCCCGTGAACGCTTACATGTGATGCAGACGGCAGTGCTTCTCGGCGAGGTTGATCACGGAAAGAGCTCGTTGACGGGGCGGATGCTCGTCGAGCTTGGATCGCTCACGGACGTTCAGGCAAAGCGCTTGGGTGCATCAGTTGTTCCAAATTTTGCGTTGCTTCTCGATGCGCTCGGCGAGGAGCGGCATGACGAACGGACGGTTGGTCTAACCAGAATCACCCTGAGAAGAGGCGAGACCAGTCTCCGGGTTCTGGATGCACCGGGGCATCAAGAGTTGATGCGAAGTTTGGTGACCGGTCTCTCGCTCGCCGAGACCGTTCTGGTAACCGTGTCCGCGCCTGATGGGGTGACCGCAACGCTGAGACGTCAGCTATCGCTCCTTCGCTTCTTCGCACCGCGCCGAATATTGCTTGTTGTTACGAAGACTGACCTCGTGCCTTCCGGTGATGCGGCGGTTCGGATGATTTTCTCCGACGTCAGTCCGTTACTCATCGAGCTCGGCCACACGATCTCGAATACCTTTGCCGTCAGTGCACATTCCGGCGAAGGGCTTGAAGCGAAGGCACTGTTTTATAAGGAGTTGTTCGAGCCCCTTCCGGCGCTGCCGCGCCGCAGCCTGCGTATGTGGGTGCAAGGAGTTCGCGACGACCAACTCTATGGTACGCCTTCACAAGGTGAGTTGACCAACGGTGAACAAATTTATGTTTTTGGCGATGGGCGGGCCGCTCGTGTGTCTGCACTTCGGGATCTAGCCGGCGATGCAGAGTCCATCGCGGAAGGGATGCCGGCGATGGTCCGGCTCGTCGAAAGCTCGACGATTTCACGCGGGACATTGATCGCCGCGGGTGATCTTCCTGAGATAGCGCATTCTGTGACCCTCACCGTGCAGCAGTTTGAGGATTGTCCACTTGTCGCGGGTAAAACCCTCTCGCTGCGGATCGGAACGAGGCTCGAAAAGGCGACGATTACAGCGGCAGAAATCGGCGCGAGCACGGAGACTCTCAACATTCATCTTTCGCTCCCCGGCGGGATTCCGGTAGACCGGGCGGGGAGCGCGACGAACCGGTTCCTGCTTGAAGACGCAGGCCGGGCAGTGGCAATCGCGAAGTGCGTATGACCGACGAGGTAAAACCGGAGAGTGAGGAGAAGGAGCCGGTCGTCGGTTTTGTACACTCGCCGATCCTCTTGGATCTCTTCCGCCAGCTAAAGATCTCCGTTCTTGTCTCGACCTATCAGGCCCAGCGAATTCTCCTCTTCACAGCCGGGCCGCAACGTCTCTCCATGCTGATGAGGACATTCGAGCGGCCAACAGGACTTGCCTATAACGGACACCAGCTCGTACTTTGCAGTAAGCGCCAGATCTGGATGTTCGAGTCGACCTTCGATGTGCGCGGGGCCGACGGCGAAGTG
>CAYOAK010000220.1:0-6431 GCA_964401925.1 uncultured Bdellovibrionales bacterium
GGAGGCTTAGAAACTTTGCGCCTAACCCTTCCCGCGGTGATCACCACTGACCTGCGACTAAACGAGCCGCGTTATCCCTCACTCCCCAATATCGTGAAGGCAAAGAAAAAGACGCTCGATACGATTCCTCTCGCTTCCCTCGGAATCGAGAATGCTGCGAGGATTGAGGTGGTCGCTCTCGAGCTGCCTCCCGGGCGAAAGGCCGGCATCAAAGTCGGATCCGTCGCCGAGCTAGTGGAGAAACTACAGAAGGAAGCGAAGGTTCTATGACCGCTCTTGTTTATTTGGAGCACACCGGGGAAAAGTTGCCGAAGACCGCGTTGTCGACGTTACGGGCGGCGCTCGAGTTAAAGTCGATTCAGGGATACGGAAAAGTCATCGCGCTGTTGATCGGTGAGGGAGCTTCATCCGCAGCGGCAGAGGCGGCCGGACACGGTGCCGAGGAAGTAATCACGCTCGAAGATCCAGCCCTGAAGACGTATCTCGCGCCGGTATATGCGGATGCGGTCACGCAAATCGCGCTAAAGGTTAACGCCACTGCAGTGGTCGGACTCTCCTCGGCTCGAGGAAAGGATTTTCTGCCGCGAGTCGCTCAAAAACTGGACGCCGCTCAGGCCAGCGATATCCTTGCCGTACTGCCTGGCGCCCAGTTCAAGCGTCCGATGTATGCAGGAAATTTAATCGCGACGGTCGAGCTGAAGAGTGACAAGAAAGTGCTCACCGTTCGGGCGACAGCGTTTGACCCAGCCGAGCCGAGTGCGCAGAAAGGCGCCGTTCGTGCAGAGACGGTCAGTCTCTCCGCTCACACGGGAACCGAATTCGTTTCTTATGAATCGGTCGCGAGCGAAAGACCGGAGCTGACTGAAGCCGAGGTTGTTGTCAGCGGCGGACGCGCTCTTAAATCTACTGAAAATTTCGAAACGATTCTGACCCCACTCGCCGATCTGCTCGGCGCTGCGCTCGGCGCGAGCCGCGCGGCGGTCGACTCCGGCTATGTTCCGAATGACTGGCAGGTGGGTCAAACCGGAAAAGTTGTGGCACCGAAACTCTACATCGCCGTCGGCATCTCCGGGGCGATCCAGCATCTTGCGGGAATGAAGGATTCGAAGGTGATCGTCGCGATCAACAAGGATCCGGAATGTCCGATGGTGGAAATCGCTGACTATTCCTTGATCGGTGATCTGTTTCAGATTGTTCCCGAGCTGACCGAGGCGATTCGAAAGGCGAAATCACAGGCGTGAACCAGCCCGGCCCGCACCCCTGCCCCTCACTCTGTCTGCAATGATCAGCTCCGTGATCGAGCTGTTGATCCTGATCGGGGCCGCGGCGGCCTTTTGCCCCGCGCCGCCGTTCCTCGGACAATTCCGTTTCTTGCTCGAGATCAATTCGAGCTTCTCGAATCTCTACTGCCCGGCGCTCTTTGTTTTGGGATTGCTTACAGTGTTTCGCGGGAAGCGGCAGCGCGCAATAGCGGCGCTGATCCTTGCTGCGAGCCATGGAGCACAACTGATTCCCGGCTCTGCTGAGATCACCTTGCCGGTGTCGAAGACCTTTTCGGTGCTCTACAGCAATGTGTGGATCCATAACGAGCCCGAACGGGTGCGGCAGACGATAAACGCGCTCGATCCCGATCTCATCGCTCTGACCGAAGTAAATCAACATTGGCTCGCCAAGCTTGAACTTGGAAAACGCTACCCCTATTCGTTTCTTCAACCGGGTATCTCCGCCGACGGTGGAGCGATCTACTCAAAGCTTCCGTTAAGCGATGCCGAGCGTTTTCCGGCGCGCAGCTATTTCGCAGCATTGGGGGTGAAAGTTCAGCCGGAATCGGGGGAGCCGATCCACCTGTTTTTCGTTCACGCTCCGCCGCCGCAGGTTGACTTGGAGTTACAAGGCCGGGACGCTTTGATCGGCGAGCTCGCGGCAAAAGTCACCGCAGTAGGGAAGGACCGCTCCGTTGTTTTCGGAGATTTCAATACCGCGTTTTCGAGCCCGGCGCTCAGCGCGTACCGCAGGCAGCTCGGCCTTCGCGACGCATTCAGCCCTTATTGGTACGAATCGAGCTGGCATATACGGGAGGTGCCTTTTGTCCGGACGCGGATCGATCACATCTTCGCGGGAGCTGGCCTTCAGGTGCCAACTGTCAGTATACAGTCGGATCTCGGGTCGGATCATTTTCCGATCCTCTTCCAGATTGGATACGCCAGATCGGATAAATAGATGAGCAGAGCCTCTGACGGAATGCGCAAACTCTTCATGTTAGCGGGACTGCTGATCCTTCCGCCGTTAAGCACCGGGTGCGATCGTGCCGCAGCTGTGGAGAATGCGGTGTTGATCACTCCGTCCGGCTCTCGCTCGCCCGAACTCGAACTCGAGATCGCCGACTCCGCCGGAGAGCGGCAGCTCGGTCTGATGTACCGCCGCGAGATGCCGAGGAATCACGGGATGCTGTTCATTTTCGATGAGGAGGCTCCGCGCGGATTTTGGATGAAAAACACCTATATCCCTCTAGATATGCTCTTCATCGACAGTAACGGACGGGTCGTCTCGATCGTCGAGCAGGCGGTGCCGCTGACGGAGACAATGCGAAACAGCACGGCGCCGGCCAAGTATGTCCTTGAAATTGTTGGAGGTGCCGCGAAAGAATGGGGGATCACCGCCGGCACCCGAATCGCCTTTCTAAACGGACCTCTCGCAGCCCGCTTCCCTGATTCAAGTCCCTGATCTTTCAAGACGATATTGAGTCAGCAGGGAAGGTCAACAAAATGACTCAGGAAGTTGCCGGCGCAAATGCACCGCTGGCTGTAAAAGAGTATGAGGAAAAAAGCCGGAAAGCAGAACGGCGTACACTCCTCATCGTGATCGGTGCAGTGGTATGCCTCTTTATCCTGGCACTGCTCATTCCCACCGGAGTTGTCGAGGACGCAGCGAACCTCGTTTCGTACTACGAGCAGGGCGGAGAGGTCAGCCGGAACGTCGCGCAGAACTGTAAAGATCCGCGTAACGCTAAGATGGCGTACTGCCGCGAAAAGCAGGCCCAGGCCGACTCTGACTGGAAATCGATCTCACGTTTTTCAGGGGGCAAGACGAACCAATTTACACTGCATCGAAAATGACCGAGCCAGAGAAAGAAGAGAAGCCTATTGAGGGCGCTTCGGAAGAGGAGGAAGGGGGCTTCTTCCTCGAGTCGTTAAGCGCACTCGATGCGGTGCAAGACCCGGAAGAGGACACCAGTCTCTCCGGGCGCCGCTCAAAGCCTGACTCCGGAATCTTCTCGCTCGATCCGAACCGGGCGATTCGCGAGCTGCGAGAGCGTCAGAAGCGGCTCGAAAAGCTGATCGCGATGTTGACCGGAGTTATTATGCTGGTCGTGATTGGGGTCGCAGTCGTCTTCCAAACGAATATCTTGGATGGAGCGGCTGATAGGCTGTCCGGCCGATCGACGCACACACCGGTGAACTGCAACAGCGCTGCTGATCGCGACTCTGAGGAGTGCCAGATGCGCCGGCGCCGGCAAGAGTCAACCTGGTCGGGTATCGAGCGCTCGGTCAACGGCAAAGAGAACCACTTCTCCCTCCATCGTAAGTAGAACTCTGAAAGGAATTCTACCGCTAATCCTTCTTACGCGATGCGATCGGAACGTATTGACGTTCCGTTGCTCCGGTATACACCTGACGCGGACGGCAGATCTTGAATGAAGGGGACTGCAACATCTCCCGCCAGTGTGCGATCCAGCCGGGCAGGCGGCCGAGTGCGAACATCACAGTAAAGCCGTTCACTGGAATCCCCAGCGAGCGGTAAATTATCCCGCTGTAGAAGTCGACGTTCGGATAAAGCTTTCGTTCAATAAAGTATTCATCATTCAGAGCGATGTCTTCCAGCTCCTGTGCGATATCGAGCAGCGGCTCCTTCGTCGGAATCTTCGAGAGAACTTTATGGCAGGCCGCCTTCAGAATCTTCGCGCGCGGATCGTAGTTCTTGTAGACCCGGTGACCGAAGCCCATTAGCCGCACACCGCTCCCTTTCTGCTTGGCCGTCTCGACATACTTTTTGACGTTGCCGCCGCCGTTCGCGATCTCAAGCAGCATCTCAATAACTTCCTGATTCGCGCCGCCATGGAGCGGACCCCACAACGCTCCAATCCCGGCAGCGATGCTCGAATACAGGTTGCAGAGGCTGCTGCCGACGAGGCGAACGGTGGAAGTCGAGCAGTTCTGCTCGTGATCCGCGTGGAGGATCAGCAGGAGGTCGAGCGCCGCAACGACATCCGGATCGATGTAATAATCCTCCGCCGGTGTGGCGAACATCATATTCAGATAGTTCGCGCAGTAGCTCAGACCGGCGTTCGGGTAGATGAAAGGCTCACCCAGCGATTTCTTGTAACTGAAGGCCGCCATTGTCGGGAGCTTGCCCATGAGGCGGATGATCGCGAGATCTTGCTGCGAACGATCACGCGGATTGTCCCAGTCTTGGTAGAAAGTGTAGAGCGCGGTCACCGTCGACTGCAGAATCGCCATCGGGTGAGCATCGCGCGGGAAGCCGTCATAGAACCGCTTCATGTCCTCATGGATGAGCATGTTCCGGGCGATCTTGTCGGTGAAGGCGGCGAGATCCTGTTGCGAGGGGAGCTCGCCGTAGATCAGAAGATAGCTGACTTCGAGAAAGTTCGACTTCGCAGCGAGCTCCTCGATCGGATAGCCGCGATACCGGAGAATCCCTGCGTCCCCGTCGATGTATGTGATCGCGCTTTTGCACGCCCCGGTATTTCCGTAGCCCTCATCCAGCGTGATGTACATGCTCTGGGCGCGGAGCTGTGAGATCTCGACAGCTTGCTCGTTCTCTGACCCGGTGACGACAGGGAGCTCGATCGTTCTGCCGTCAGGCAGCTTCAGCTCTGCAGATTTTTTTTCTGTCGTCATGCTTTCCTCGAGATCAGAAGAGCGGAGAGATCGATACTCATCCCCACTTAGTAGGATCGCCGTTCTTTGTCAGTCGATTCAGGATGGTAGCGAACTTTTCAGCGCGACAGCGATCAATTGCGACGTAAATGATGGGCAAATATTCAATCAATCGTTGGAGATTGTTCCCGTTTCATTTGTAGATGAGTTTGGTCGGGAACCATCGGCTCCATCAGAGTTGCGTAAAGCGCTTCGGCAAACTCGCCGATGAACAATCTGGAGCTTTCACTCATGGGAACGATACTCGGATTAATCATTGTCACGGCGAGCATCTTCGTCGGATACGCTGTTGTCGCGGGTGGACCGATGGACGTGCTCGTCCAGCCCTCGGAGTTCTTGGTCATCGGCGGAGCAGCGTTCGGCGCGCTCGTGGCTTCCGGCCCGCTGCCGCAAGCGATGAAGGTTTTGAAAGCCGTTCCGAAGGCGTTCAAGAGCAGCGGAGTCGATAAGGTCACCTACTTCCAGCTGATGGGACTACTGCTGACGATCTTCACGGTGATCCGTAAAGAGGGCGTGCTCGGAATCGAAAAAGATCTTTCCGATCCGCACGGAAGCGACCGCTTCAATAAGTATCCGGCGATCGCACACAATCACCATGCAATGGACCTCATCGTGGGATCCCTGCGATTGTTCGTGGACGGCGTCGTCAACGCATTCGATCTCGACAAGCTCATGGAGACTGAGATCGATACCCATCACCATGAAGCGGCAAAAGCTCCGGCGATTCTGCAAAAGATCGGGGACGCTCTGCCCGGCCTTGGAATCGTTGCCGCCGTTCTTGGAATTATCATCACGATGCAACATCTCGATGGTCCGCCGTCGGAAATCGGTCACCACGTTGCTGCGGCTCTCGTTGGTACCTTCATCGGGTTGCTCTTCTCCTACGGTTACATCAATCCGATTGTGACAACTCTCGAAGGACAGAATCATGATCTCCACGTTCTGATGAACTGCATCCGCTCCGGAATCGTCTCGTTCGCAGGGGGCGCTCCACCGGCAGTGGCGATCGAGTTTGCCCGTAAGGCGATCGAGAGTGATCACCGGCCGAGCGGTCAGGAGATCGAGGAGTTGGCGCAGCAGATTAAGAAAGGCGGCTAGCCTAATCGGACGCTATGGCGCAGGGACCGGACGGCAAGACGATTATCATCGTAAAGAAGGTCGTCGGACACGGCGGCCACCACGGGGGCTCGTGGAAGGTTGCCTACGCCGACTTTGTGACCTCCATGATGGCGTTCTTCATGGTCCTCTGGCTCGTAAACTCAGCTTCCGTCCCGGTGCGCGAACGGATCGCCAGCTACTTCCGTGCACCGGGTGTCTTCGAAAAAGGCTCAGGAACACCGATCGAAATGGGAGGCGCCGGAATCCTGCCGGACACTTTCGCGCCGCCGGCAGAACGGAACTCACAAGTCGCTCCAAACAATCGCATCTACGAAGTGATCTCTCCGGATGGAGAGCAGCGGGATATTTTCGGCG
>CAYOAK010000221.1:0-5977 GCA_964401925.1 uncultured Bdellovibrionales bacterium
GGACCCGGTCCTTGAGCCGAGCCGCTCCTTCTCCCTGCATACAATCTCCGTGGATAGCGATTGATCTCTCTAGGGTGGATGTAGCCCCGCCGAAACTTCGAGATTATGACAGTTGTCATAATCGCTTTAGATTTCCCGAAGCACACGGCGAATCTTGAGGATTCACTCCGCTATTATGACAGTCCTCATAATCGCGGCGCCGGCGTTCCAGGATAGTGCGCTCAGATGCGCCGTGGCAGGCGCCAGACACGGTGATGAGCATGGACTTTCCAATCCGGATAACTTTTCGCAACCTCGACGACTCGCCCGCAGTCCGGGAGCGAGTTTATCAATTGATGTCGCGATTGGAGCGCTATTTTCCGCTGATTCTCGACTGCCAGGTGGTTGTCGATGTCCCCCACCCTCACCACCGAAGGACATTCCGGATCCGGATCAACCTGCTCGTTCCCGGCGAAGAGCTCGTCATAAGCCATGGCGGCGGCGAGGGCGATCGAAGAGATGAAGATATCCTGTTTACGCTCCGCGCAGCTTTCGTGAAGCTCCGGCGGCGGCTACACGATTTTGTGCGAAGGCAGCGTGAGCATGTAACCCATGCTCCCACTTCAGCGGGCTTTCCGGCATAAAAACGTCTGCCACGGAATGGACTCCGGGGACAGTGGTGCGGCTCGCTCACTTCACGTAGAGATCCGGTGCGTAGTTGAGAACCTGGCACTGGCATCTAAGAGGGCAGCGATGAGGCAACGAGCATTTCGAGCAGGCATGACAATTGTCGCCTCGCTCTTGGGAGGTGGGCTGCTCTGGTCGGGATGTCACGAAACAGCAAAGCCGCAGCGCCGTCTGAACGAAGAGATGCGGGACGTCTACGGGCAGTTTCACGCGCTCTTCACCTATGTTTGGTCTCCCGCAATATTTACAGATCCACAAAACAAGCAGGCGATTGCGGGTCTGCTGGAGAGCCTCGCCTCCGGATTCCACCGGGTGAAAGGAGCAGCGGAGGCGGATCCTGGTTTTGCGATCGCCATCCAGGTTTCTCAATCAACTCTTGCCGATGTCAGCCGCCGATTCAATGAGGGCAAGATTGATTATGCGAGCTGGCGACTCCGCGGACTCGCACAGAACTGCGTCGCCTGTCATACCCGGTATCAGGTTCCGCTGGACTTTATCGGAAGTATGCCGGCAGAGCCGGATGCCTCTCCCGATTCCACACTGGCTACGGCCGAGTACCTCATTGCAAGCCGTCAATTCGATCGAGCGGCCGAGAGATTGTTTACCTTAGCGGAAAAGTCCGCCGGCTCCGGCGAGAGTTATGAAGTTGCTTTCGACGCGTTGAAGTTGTGGCTGCTCATCGAGGTTCGGGTGCGCGGGGCATACGGTCCGGCGGCGGTGAAACTAAAGAGTCTCCTCGCAGTAAAACCATTTCCGGAGCAGGAACAGCGGGCGGTGCTCACCTGGATCGCCGATCTTCAAGAGCTGATGAAGCGGCCCGAGCCCTCGGATCTGATTGGGGAAGCCGCCGACTCAATTCAGAGCTTGAAGACCGATGACACAATCGCCGAGAAAGACAACCATCTTGCGCGGATATTGTACGCCACCGCACTCCTCCATAAATCACTGCTAAAGCCGCTTGAAGCTGATGCGCGACGCAAAGCGACTTATTTGCTCGCAGTCGCGTATTACCATCTGCAAATCCCGCAGTTTGAGGCCTTCCGCGAGCTCTATTTGGAGCAATGTATCCGGGAGTTTCCGAAGACTCAGGAGGCTCGGGATGCGTTTGCCCTTTTCGACCAAGAGGTCCGGTTCCGGGCCACCGGCAGCGGCGGGACGAATCTGGTTCCCGAAGACGAAGACAAACTTATCGAGCTCCGGAAACTGGCATACGGTAAATAGCCGGCTCCCACAGCATCTCAGCCTGCGGGAACCGGCACCACTTCCAGCAGTCTCGTTACAGGTCGAAGCGGAAAATCATGTCGGCTGTCAGGCGCCAATCGATGATTCCTGTGCCTTCGCCCCGATCAAGCGGAAATTGAGACGCCACGCCGGCATCGATGTTATCGCAAAATCGGTAGCGCGCGCCCACCGAAGCGGTGAGGATCGTCTTGCCCGCCGCGCCTGACGCACCGAGATTAAAGAAATCTTGGCCTTCATCTGAAATTGGCAGTCGAGTGCCGGCTTCGATCGGCTTGATCATTCCAAGCTCCACGAGCGGATAGAAGCTTCCGATCTTATAGTCGACATGCAAGTTCGAATCCCAGAAGCTTGAATCAGAGTCGTCGATGCGCAGCCGCAGTCCCGATGCTGCCATGAAGTTAAATCCACCGATCGTATAACCCCCTGTGAGAAACGGATTGATCGCGCCGTCTCCTTGGCCCTGCAGCACTTCTTCCTTACCGAGGGGGATCTCGTAACGGAGTCCTGCGGTAAGGATCGATTGCTCGGACTTATACGGCGTGTATTTCAGACCAAGCGCCACATCGGCCAGGCCTGTGTCGTCGGGAACGACATCCTTCGGGTTCAGGTCCACGAAGCCGTCTTTCGTTGCAATGAAGGAGAGATCATCAAGTAACTTCGCTCTCAGCTGCACTGCATAGATGTTGACGTCACCGCCATTCGTCACGAAGTCGCCTTGCAATTTATGGTGCAGGTAGATCGGACGAATCTCCGTTGAATGCCGCGGATCTTCGAAGATGGTCGGATCGCTCACTGGAGAGATCATCTCCGTTAGATTGTCCGCAGAAGCGAACGCCGGAAGAAGCAGAAACGCTGCTGCGGCAATACATACATTTCGTTTTGTCATATGTTTCTCCTTGAAAACGTTTCGTTCACTCCTCGGGACCGAGGACGGGAACTTGCTGTTCACCGACCACAGCGCTCTCGCTCCGCGCTCGCACGGACACCAAGTACTTCCCAGCGATGAGGGCGCTCCTCGGAATCACGATGAAAAGCGGTATTTCCCGCTCGGTACCGGCCGGGACTGGGAACGGAGATCCGGGCAGGATCAGCTCAACCGACGGATCGGAAGCCTCGACAGAGTAGCGCTGTTCGGTGGTGCCCTTGTTCGTGAAATGGATGTTGAAGGGGTTTGCGACTTTTCCGTTCTCAGTAAGCCGGTAGGGCATGACCCCAGTAGCGCGCATTATCTGGAACTCCGAATCGCTCCGGAAAGCGAGGCTCCCGCAAAAAGCAGTGATGTAGGCGCCGATAATCACGGCGTACACGAGAACCCGCGGCCGGAGAAATTTCGACGGACGTCCAAGCAGTGAATTTTCCGTGTCGTAGCGGATCAGATTCGCCGGCCGCTCGAGTTTTTTCATCACAGAGTTGCAGGCATCAATGCACGATGCACACTGAATACATTCGAGCTGCAGACCGTTCCGGATATCGATTCCCGTCGGGCAAACGCGCACGCACAAGCCGCAGTCTACACAATCGCCCGAGTCAGATGCCTTGCCGCGAACCTCACCCCTTGCCGTGTCGTAGCCGATCACAATGGAATTGGAATCGAGCAACACAGACTGAAACCGGGCGTAAGGGCAGAGCACGGTGCAGAACTGTTCCCGGAACCAACCGAACTGAAACAAGAGTAGAGAGGTCACAAGAGCCGTCGCGGCAAACGGCCCCGGGTTCTGCCACGGGAGGTCGCTCATCATGCGGAGCAATGGTGCCCGGCCGACAAAGTAGGCGATCAACGTGCTGGCCAGAAACCAAGCGCACACAGTGAAGACCAGGTACTTCAGTCCCTTGCGCAAGACCTTCTCCCGATTCCATGGCCCTTCATCGAGCCGGCGCCGTCTCGGTCCGGAGCCCTCAATCAGGGCTTCAAGCGGCCGGAAGAGAAATTCGAGAAACACCGTCTGCGGGCAAGCCCAGCCGCACCACACTCTTCCAAAGAGCGCCGTGAAGCAGAACAGCGATAAAGCTGCGATGCCGAAGAGCATCATGAGATAGATCGTATCGGTGGCCCAGAAGGTCTCGCCGAAGAAGGTGAATTTTCTGTGCGGAATGTCGAGTAGAACGGCCTGCTGACCTCCGACGGAAAGCCAGGGCAAACTGAAAAGCACAATCATTAGGCTTGAGACGACAATCCGTCTGAGCTTGGTGAAGCGCCCAACTACATAGATTGGATACACCCATTTGCGCTCGCCCTTTTCATCGACGGTGTAGAGCGTCTGCCGAAAATCATGTTCGCCGGAAGGCATCGCTATCCTTTCGTACCCTCCGGTGCTTTCCCCGGAAGATTGGTATTGCGAATCTGCCAAAGGTAGCTGAGCACAGCGTGAATCTCGTTGTCCGGAAGAAGGCCCTTCCACGCGAGCATCCCTTTTGCGGGAACTCCGTTCTCGACGGATTCTTTGATCTTTATTGCGCTTCCGCCGTGTATCCAACTGCCATCTGTCAGATTCGGGCCAACCAATCCTTCGCCGTTCTGTCCATGACAGGCAGCGCATTTGAGGGCGAACACCTCTTTGCCCTTTGCGATCGCTTGGACGTCGTTGAAGCTCGCGGCAAGCTGCTCCTCACTCTCCAACGCCGGACTCTGACTCTGCTTCTGCGCTGCCTTCAGGGCGCTCATCTCTGCGGCGACCGTCTGCAAATCGGAGGGGGCTCCGGTAAGATGAACAACGATGGCGTAGACGATTCCACCCGCGATCGTCAGATAAAACAAGTTCAGCCACCAGCGCGGCAGATCGTTGTCGTATTCCTGGATCCCGTCGTAATTCCCGGAGAGCAGCTCGTCTTCGCGTTTGCCTTTCGGATTATCGCTCATTCGCAGAATCCTCTAGAGGCAGCCGTTCCTCGCTGGCGAACCGCTCTTTCCGCCGTGGGCTATAGGCCCAGGAAAAGATGGCCGCGAATAGAATGAGGAAGAATGTCGCGGAGAACTCAGTCCACAACGTGACATTCGCCTCGGAAAAAAAACGTCCCATACTTATCGCTCCACTGGATTTCGAAGTAGTTCGTCTGTCAGCGCTTTGTTGGAGGAGACGTCGCGTCCGAGTCGCTGCAGATAGGCGATCAACGCGATGATTTCGCGTTTCGGAAGCGCCGGGTCGGCCTTCACTCCCTGTTCGACCAGGCCATCTGCGATCTTCTTCGCCTGAGCTTCGACTGCTTCCTTCGCTCGCTCCACCTCCTCGGCTGAATACGGCACGCCGAGCTTACGCATGACCTTCAGCTTCGCCTGAATGGAGGAGACCTTCAGATCGCGGTCATAGAGCCAGGGATAGGCAGGCATGATCGAGCCCGGCGACGTCGCCCGCGGATCGAGCATGTGCTTGAAATGCCAAAAGTCCGGATATTTCCCGCCCACACGGTGCAGATCGGGGCCGGTGCGCTTTGATCCGAATTGGAATGGATGATCGTAGACAAACTCGCCCGACTGAGACGGAACACCGTAGCGGACAACTTCCTCCTTCAACGGCCGGACCATCTGTGAATGGCAGACGTAGCAAGCCTCACGCACGTAGATATCCCTTCCCTCGAGCTCGAGCGGGGAATACGGCTTCACCGCAGCAATCGTGGGAATGTTCGTTGAGATCGCAATCATCGGAACGATCTCCGCAAGCCCTCCGATCAAGACCGAAACCATCGCAAGAACGGAGAATGAGAATACTCTTCCCTCAAGGAGGTAGTGCCAGCCGCGATTAGCCGGAAGGTCGGCCCGGCTCTCGACACGCGGCTTCAATGGATAGGCACTGGCTTCTGTATCCGAAAGAACGACACCGGTGCTTCGTGCGAGCGAGATTGTTTTTGCGAAATTGAACACCATCACCAGCAAGCCGGTGAAATACATCAGTCCGCCAACGAGCCTCATCCAATAGAAAGGGATCAGCTTCGTCACCGTCTCGACGAAGTCCGGATATTTTAGCGAGCCGTTGTCATTGAATGCCCGCCACATCAGGCCTTGGGTGATTCCCGCGGTCCACATCGACGTGATGTAGAGAACGATTCCGATCGTCGCAGTCCAGAAGTGGAAGGA
>CAYOAK010000221.1:5987-6369 GCA_964401925.1 uncultured Bdellovibrionales bacterium
TAGATCATCCCGAAAGCGATGAACCCGTTCCATCCGAGCGCTCCGCTGTGGACATGACCGATAGTCCAGTCGGTGAAATGTGAGAGTCGATTGACGAGCTTGATGCTCATCAACGGTCCCTCGAAAGTCGACATCCCGTAAAAAGTGATTCCGACAACGAGAAATTTAAGGACGACATCGGTACGCAGCCGGTGCCACGCTCCGCGGAGAGTGAGCAGTCCGTTGATCATGCCGCCCCAGGAGGGCGCGATCAGCATGACCGAGAAGACAACTCCCATTGTCTGGGCCCATTCGGGCAGAGAGGAATAGAGCAAATGGTGCGGTCCGGCCCAGATGTAGAGAAAGATCAGCGACCAAAAATGAACGATCGACAGCCGGTAGG
>CAYOAK010000222.1:0-6356 GCA_964401925.1 uncultured Bdellovibrionales bacterium
AACTTCTCATTCACGACATCCTCAACGAACAAGAACACCTTGCTGCCATGGCACCTTTTGATGAGGACCTCATCAATCGGACGGACATCCTCTACCTGCCGCCTGCGTTGTATCCCGCGCCGCCCACGCGTCTTCAGGTATCGTGGGCCTCCAGTTCATATGCGCTGGGGAGGAAGTTCAAGACGGTACGGTTCCGAAAAGAGTTTGTTTTTATCTGTCCCTATTCATTGGCGCTTGTCATTCACGGCGAAGGGCCGCGGGCTCTACTTCAATCACTAGAGCCCGAGACACGCGAACTCGCGGAGCTGAAGGCGAGTAGCGATCAGCTTACTGCAGTGAAAATACGTGACATCCTAGACGCGGCTCTCACGAGGCAATCCGGTCATCCGCTTGGACCTCTGTTCAACATCCCTGTCAGTCTAAGAACGTTCATCCGAAAGTATGCTCTGGTATTTGCGCATCGATCTTTCGAAGCAAACGAGAAGCGTACGAAGAGGCTCTGGCGTACTGAAGACAGCCTCTCGGATAGCGCGAAAGAGGATAGTGGTGCTGAGCTCGTAGACGAGAAATCCGAAGGGACGGATTCGTAAGTCATTCCTTCATACGACGGCCGGCGGCCGAGGGGCCCAGGTCTCTGAGAAACCGCGTCGTCGCGATCTTGTCCCATCCCGAGTCGGTCAGGAGACCGAGCAAGTCGAGGTCGGAGAAGCCTTCGGCAAAACGATCGCGAACGTATTCGCAGAGCGAGTGAATTTTGTCCGGCGCAAAGTGCGGGAAGGCGGTTCGTGCGGAGAGAGCAATCTCTTCGAGGGAAAGATCGTGGACGATCTCTTCTGTTCTTAACCGCCCTGACCGGAACGGACAGCTCGGAGTTATTTCCTGAAGCGGGAGCGTCTTTTGATGCTCGGAGAATTTATTTCCATAGATGTCTATGCCGCGCATGTAGTGGAGCTCGGGGATCCCTTCGCCGTAGTCTTTGCGAGAGGTGCCGAAATAACGCGCCGTTCTGCGCTCCTCTTCAAGGATCTCCCCTTTTGGGCAGAGCTCAACCTTGTATTGATCGGCCGCTCCGCGATCGATTGGGAGAATGCAGCCGATTGGTGTCCCGGCGGGGATGTAGAAATCGCGGTGGGGTATTGTAACTTTCAGATTGAACGTGAAGTCCCGGCGGAGATTGTCGGTCTCTACAACGGCGGTCATGTGGGTGATCCCGGGGATAGGAAAGTTGGGTGGTTGTTGCACCAGCAGATTGACGCCTGGAGGCGTGCGATAGGACCAACGGTTCTGGACGGTGATGATCCCGGAACCGAAGTGCGACTCGACGATCTGGCGCTGCGAATCCGATGCGGGCCCCAGCGAGTGAACGGATAAGCTCTCGAGACTTTCTTCGCCGCCCCAGCGGACGACAAGATCGTTCAGGAGCTTGACGACGAATCCGTGCTGATTGCCGAAGGTGAGGGGAAGGCAGAAGTAAAAGTGCTGGGTGAACCAGTCTCTTTCCTTTCTTCCGGCGAGCGGCTCGATGAGCTCTGCAGCTAACGGGTCAAACGCATCATCTTCGGTCAGGACGTAGATAGTCTTCTCGGGAACGACGAGCCGGTTCGGCAAGCTCTCCGGGGGAACGAATTGGGCCGCCTGGCGCTTCGAGTAGGGTCCTTTCTCAGCCATCGATCTTTCTCGAATGCAGGTAGAACTGGGGTGCGACTCGAGTTGTCAGCGTTTCATCCGTGAAAAACTGCAGCGGCCACGATTCGTCCGGTTGACGGTCGTATGCCTGGAACTGGAGCGCAGGCGTGCCGCTTTCAAGCTGTTTGCTCGAGATCTTCAGATACAGGTTCTCGAGGAGGATGAAGTCTTGAAAAACGACGGAACGGCTTCGTGGATAGAAAAAAGGAATGAGGTTCGCCGGCTCAACGCGATTTCCCTCGGGGGTAATGATAATCCGTGAGGTCTCGACAGGTCCTGGCGGAGGGATGAGCTCCGCGATCTCCGCGTTCTCAAAAAAGAGTGAGCTGACGAACAACGGCCTCGAGCTTCGTACAAGCAGCGAGGGGAGGCGGATACTGCTCAACGTCAGCGCACGGTTGAGAGCAGGCAACCGTAAGTATTGGTCCTCCAGGCCCGAGGCGGCTTGCCGGTGAATATATCTTCGAGCGCTTCCTTGAGAACAAACCTTGGTTGTTCGTTCTGGAGTAACTGGTCTGAGCTGTTATCGAAGGCTCCGGAGTAAACTATCAGCCCGTCGTAGTTCACCACGAAATACGAGGGGACTCTTTTAACCTCGTAAGCAGTGGCAAGCTTTCCCTGCTCATCCGAGAGCACCATGCCGCGGGTGAGATTGTGACGAATGTTCGAGAGCTGCGCGAGTGCGCTCCCTTTCGCGCCGACAGCGATCGTTATCCAACGGAAGTCGTTCCGCGTGCCAAACTTCTCATCAATCGCTGAAACCCAGCCCTTAGCGTACGGAATGAGCGCTGACTCACAGCGGGGATCCGTGAACTCGAGGACAACAGTTTTTCCTTTGAGTGATTCGAGAGTGACAGTCTGGCCGGATGTCGTCTGCAATGAAAAATTTGGCGCAGGCTTTCCATAATCGATGGCGAACGAGTCGCAAATAATGAGCAACACGATCGCAAAGGATCGAATTAGAACAATGAAACCAGAACGAATCGTCATATTTCCGTCGTAAAATAGAGAAGTTGAAAACTTACGTCCGCAAGCGCGTCCTAAAGATATATATTGTTTTTCGTCAAATGCAGAGAGTGCAGTTTCACAGCGGTAGGCTTGACGAGTGTGCGGGAGTGGCACTCCTCGAGTTCGTCATTGTCGCCCCGCTTATTCTGTTCCTCTGCGTCATGACTTATGACGTGGGCCAATTACTCGGGCATCATTTTGCAGCTACTCAGGTTGCACGGGAGGGCGTCAGACGCGCTGTCGCTACGCCCGGACTATTGAAGGGCCGATACAGGCTATCTCAGTCAGGGGGAATGCTCGTTTGCCAATACAAAAGCACTCCCTCGAGTAGCCCGCAGGCGTGCTCCGCTAGTTTGCCCGGGGCCGGACTGCTTGAGCTCGTATTCCGAATTTACGCAAATCTCGAACGGCAGAACCAGCTCTCCGTTGTTCCTAACACACGCGAAATACTCTTAGACTACGGCTATCCGGACCCGGCAGTTGGAACGATTACGGTCAGAATGGGTTTCTCCTACGCCGGGTATTCGCCACTGTTTCAAATCACACCAATCGGCTCTTCCTTCTCATCGAGCTACCTGTAAAGGCTGAGCTCACTCCACCAGCAGGAAGGAGGGCTCTTCAAGAACATCTTTCATGAACGCTTGCACCTGATCCAGCTCCGTTCTTACCGGGAAGCTTGGGTCGCATACGACTCGCTTCAACGTATCCAACCTCGAACTGCCGTAAGTCGGTTCGTAGATCGCGTATGTTCCAGAGCTTGTGGGCACGGACATCGAGGAGGGAGGACTCGACATTGGTGGAGTCGCCTCCGAACTGCATCGGCTGTTGAAGTTCGAAGTCCAATTGACCGTGCCGGTGGGATCGCACGGAGGCCGAATCGGGCCCCATTTCCCTTGCAGGACTCCAACCGCACCGTAGAAATACATCGCTGGTCGCGAATATCCGGCGGAGACGAAGCTGCCGGTTCCAAGCGCCGCGAACCGAAGGGCGTCATTCGCCGTAGTGTCAGAGGTGACATTCATATATCCGCGGTTACGCATCTCATAGTCACTCATGCAACCACCGGACGCGCTCTTGATGAGCAACGTGTGCGGAGTTGTATCTCGACCGAAATAGAGGGTGTGCAGCTTAATCTTGTCATCCCGGTACAGACCCTGAACTACATTTGTGTAGACCTCCGTCAGGGCATCGTAATGTTTGACGTATTCACTATACAGTGGAGGGTTGTTAAGGGTGACGCATTGCTGCACCCCTGAAGTTCGTTCGCAGGTGGCGAGCCCGTTTGTCAGCAGCACGACTGAATTTTCGGCGGAGGTGAAGCGGGGATGACGGCGGAGAATTTCTCGTGCCTGTCGAAGAGCGAAAGAGGTATCCGATCCTCTGCCGGTCCGCGGGAAGAGCGATGCCGATAAGCGGCCGTTTCTCGAGAGAAGGGCGTTCTGCAAAGCTACGATTTCAGCGTCATCGTAGCGAACGAGAGTGCTCTGGTTGACGCCGGCATCGAATCCCCAGCGCCGCTCTCGGTGAATCTCGTTATCAAAGCCGATCACGGCAACGCGATTGAGTCTGCCCGGGCCGCTCGCCTGATCTTCGAAATTCTGCAGAGCGGTAGAAAGAGCGTTTAGCATGGACGAATGCGGCTTCGGTGTCCTTGCTGGGTCGTCCGCGAGATTGGCGACGAGATACGCCTCGGCCGTTCCGTTCCGGGTTACGTTAACGCATTGATAATCCGCTTGTTCCGCGGCGCTGACCTGCGAGTTCCACTGGGCGTCGTAGGGAGACGCGACGCTGTAAGGCGGACCGCCGGGACATGTCGACGTGGAGAGGCGATACGCATACTCTTTGGCGTCGGTGCTCCCTCTCTCTACGGGGGTGTAGGTGTCGAGAGGCGAGGTCGCATCCATGGTTGTAAACCGCGAGAGGTCGATAGCGAAGACCACATGGCGCGGAACGACTGCTACGGTTGACGACCCAGAAAGTCCGACCGCAATACCGCCGGCTCGAACGTTCAAGTTGGTGAATCCCATCGCTGACGCGAAGGTGGTTTTCAGCTGCTCGGTGTCCTTCGTCTGAAGGCTCATTGAAAGAGCGTCAGCCAAGAGGACTCCGCCGGCAACCTCCGGGTCGTCACATCCGCTCGTCGTGTTGCACTCTTGGAAGCAAGGCACTGTTCCGGTGCATGGGCACCCCCCGACGACGCATGTAGCTGGAGCCTCGGTCCACCACCGGCCGAAGTGGATGGCTCCGACCTGGGAATCGGCTGCAGTGCCGGGGCCGATATGGAAGGTGTCCCCAGTTTGGAAGTTTGGAAGATCGTTAAGGCCAGAAACCCTATTCTGTCCGCTGATCTCTTCGGCCCTCGTCACAGCCGCCGCCACACGGGCGGTGTGCGCCGCCCCCGTGGGCATCCCCAGGTATGCGGACAGAGCACTCATGGCAGCGTAATCCGCACCAAATTGCTTTTCGGTATGTGAGCTAAAGGATCGGTATCCGTCTATTCCGATCCCGATCAGCGCGATGATGACAATCATCGCTAACGCGACGAAGACGAGCACCGCTCCCCGCTCAGTTCGCATGCGGGTCACCATGTGTCGGGCAAACAATCATTGTACGGCGGTCTAGCTACACTGCTATCTCTCTAATTTTGATGCCGCGGTTGGGCCTAGGATGCGGTATTCTTATAGACTGCCGCAGAAGTCTTCATTAAGTTTTGGTTTCATTCTTTTCTCGTAAGCCAGTTAAGAGCCGATCCTCTATGTCAAAACGGCAGCGAGGTGCGACGATCGTAGAATTTGCGATCATCGCTCCGGCCCTTTTTTTACTGCTCTTCGTACTGATTGACATCGGGCGTTATCTCGCTGGAAGAGCCGCGCTCAGCAAGCTGGCTCAAGTGGCGTTGAGCTCCGCGGAGCGCCGTGCTCCGCTAGGCGAAGATATCCGGTCGCTAGCTTCGAGTGATGCCCGCTACATCAACTTCGTAGCCGCACGTTCCGGCCTTTCTGCAACAGTCGCGAGCCAGTGGAACACTGCTCGTGCAGTTCCGAACGCCGTTTTACTTAGGAACCTTGATAAGACGGGTAGCGGGAACGTTGTTCAACCCCCCTTGGGTAACCCCGGACTGTCGATGCTTTTGCTCCGGCCGGGCGAGCAGGGGACAGTAGAGGGGACTGGTGAAGTTGTGCTTCACCCGACGCTCTGCCCGATGGTTTCTGATTGCACCGTCGCAGCGTGTTCCACATGTCCCGCGAACATCGTTGCGGGCCAAGGTTGGAAAGCAACACTCGAACAGAATCCGTTCTACGTTGAGGTACGCGGAGCGTTTGCGCCCATTCTTCCGATCTTTCCAAGCGTCATCACGATCCGGGCCTCAACCTTTGGCTATTGGGAGCTCCCTGCGTCGACCGCCGCGCCGGCTCCTATCGCTCCGATTCTAACTGGGCCGCCACCGCCACCGCCACCACCACCTCCGCCTCCGCCACCTCCGCCTCCACCGCCACCGCCACCGCCTCCGCCGCCGAGCTCACCACCGCCTGCGCCTCCTCCTCCAAGTTCGCCGCCCCCGGCACCGCCGCCGCCACCTTCGGCGTCGCCTCCACCGGCACCGCCACCTCCTGCGCCGCCGCCGCCACCTCCGGGCTCACCTCCGCCGGCACCGCCACCTC
>CAYOAK010000223.1:0-6213 GCA_964401925.1 uncultured Bdellovibrionales bacterium
CCCTCATTTGACGTCGTTTCGCGGGTGGATCTGCAAGAGGCAGATAACGCGGTGAACCAGGCTCAGAAAGAGATTCAGACCCGATACGACCTGAAGAATTCCGGATCAAGTATCGAGCTGGATAAGAAAGAGCTGACGCTGACGCTCGTCGGCAGCGACAAGATGAAGCTGCAGGCGGTTACGCAGATTCTCAACGAGAAGATGGTCAAGCGCGGAATCGGGATCCGCGTCCTCGACTACAAAGAGATTGAGGAGGCGACCGGCGGGACCCTGCGCCAGAAGGTGCTCCTGAAGCAGGGGATTTCGACCGAGGACGGCAAGCTCATCGTCAAAGCGGTGAAGGAGCTGAACCTGAAGAAAGTTCAGGCACAGATCCAGCAGGACCAGGTGCGGGTCACGGGGCCGAAGCGGGACGATCTGCAGATCGCCATGAAATCCATCAAAGAGACGATTCAGCTCGAGCTGCAATTCGTGAACTTTAAGGAGTGAGTATGCTCACGGGTGAACTAAAGAATTGGCGCGAAAATCCTGAGCTGACTCCGTTCGCGCCCGCGTTCGAATTTCTCGAGCAGGCCGCCGGACGGGAGCTCGCCCCCGGGAAATATGAGATCCCCTTCCCCGGAGCTTACGTCGAGCTGCAGGAGAAAGAGCTGCTCTCCCCGCTCAGTGAGCGTTTCGAGGCGCACGAACGATTCGTTGACATCCAGTGCTTGTTTTCGGGGAAGGAGCGGCTGCTGATCACCTCGAGAAACTCCGCCGCGGTTCACGTTCCATATGACGATTCGCGCGATCTGGGCTGGTTCAAACACAGCGTCGACACCGCTGCCGTGGAATTGCGCCCCGGGGAGTTCGTGTTTTTTTTCCCCGAGGATGTCCATCAACCCGGCTGCGTGCCGGAAGGTGTAACTCCGGGCACGAAAGTCCTGAAAGCCGTCGTGAAGTGGCCGGTCGCGGCGCTCCGGCGCTGAGCGCGCCCGCTCGGAATCACCGAATTTAGGGAAACAATTCAACAGATTACATGGCTGCGGCGCGGGGGCTCGGCTGGCCCCGGTTTTGCGCTTGTATTTTTTGCACAACTCAAGCTATACAGCCGGGCATAATGCTTGTGTAAAAAACACAGCAGCTAAACACCGCTACGAAACACCGCAAATGGAGCAGCCATGAAACAATCACTTCGAACAATTCTGATCTCCGGAGGGGCGTCGCTTTGCTTACTGAGCAATGCCTTCGCCGATTATTACAAACTGAAGCAGCTTTCGACGAACGACGCGGCCCAGATCGGCGCCGTCTCGCAGAATGCCACGGTTGTGTTTGACGGAAGCAGCAGCTCCTATGCATCCCTTGGAAGCGCGACGATCGATCCTCAGCAGAGCGGAGATCACTTCTTCACGCCGCAAGCGGTAAACAACAGCGGAGACGTGGTCGGAATCGCATACGACACCGACAGCGAAGGCAAAATCGATTATGCCTTTTACACACCGAAGGGCGGCTCATCGCAGCTGATTCTCTCGGCGGAAGACATCGTCTCCGGCGGGATCAACAACACGAAACAGGCGGTGATTGCACGCACCGGAAGTGCAAACTTCTTTAACGCAGGTTCCAGCGCGGGGACTGTGACACTTGGCGTGAACCAGGAGTTCGCGGGCAGAGGGCTCATGCTCGCATCCGGGGATTATCTGACGACGCTCAAGGATGAAGGCACAGCACGGTGGGCGCGAGTCTCGCGCACAGGTGGTGTGACAGTATTCTCCGAATCCGTGCTGCCGAATGCTGCGACTCTGATTCGAGAGTCCTCGAGTGGTCGCGTCCTCATCTTCAATGCCGGCGTCCTCCAGGAATCGGATCTGGTTCATTCCCCGGTTTCCGTCTCAAGGAGCAAGTATTTGATCAATGCGGACTCCCGCGGACATCAGCTCTTCAGCGAGTACGCGCCGGGTGTAAACTCGCTCGGATTTCCAAACACCTATTATCCGCTGATCTCGAAAAGCGACCGAAAGCACGCCATCAAGCTCCAGTGCGCCATTCCGAAGAAGCATCGGCTCACGAGCATCGAGGTCCAGTCCGCGACGCAGGACGGATCGCTGGTCGCATCACTCCTCGGAAAGACCCGCGGGCTCTATCTCCTCACCCCGACGGGAGGCGCTTTAACGAACTACTGCCCAACGCTGAAAGCCGAGATCGTCGGTGCCTGTGCCAAGGGCTTCAAGAAAGGAAGCCTTTCCGGGAAGGTGAAGAACGGGAGCACTTGCAAGCTTCAAGTCTCCCTCACTGCCAACGGGAAACCTCTTGCCGGAAGACTGATCGCGACGAACAGCTACCCAAACCCGATCTTCCGCGGGAGGACCGACAAGAACGGCCGCCTCACCTTCTCCTTCAAGGTGAAGAGCTATAGCAGCCAAACCATCCTCGCTCCCTACGGAGACAAGACCTTCCAATCCCAAGAGGCCTACCTCGGGGTGGATACCTTCTAGCCCTCGGAGACCGGAGGCAGGCCTAACGGCCTGCCTCCATAATTATATCGCGTATAATTAATTCTCGAGAGTCCTCCGGGACTTACGAAGAAAATTAATTATACGCGATATGATTAATCGGCGACGGGGGTGGGCTCGGAACCGTGCACGCAGAGGAGCGTGCTCCGGCCGGTGGAGAGCGAGGTGCGCGGGTCGAATTGGTAGCGGCCGACGATTCCATCGTAGGTCAGCTGTTCGATCGCATCACGGAGCGGGCCTCCATTACTTTGCCGCTTTGCGGCAAGCAGCAGGTTGACTGCGTCGTAGGCGTAGTCGGAGTAGACTCTCGCAGGTTCCCCGAAATGCTTCTGGTACTGTTCTTGGAAAGCGCCGTTTTTCAGCTGACTCAGCGGATATGAATAGCAAAGGCGCTTGAAGAGCGTTTTGTCGGCTGCCAGGCGCAGGGCATCACCGGCGTTCCCTGAGCTGTAGAGCGGGAGCTCGAGGGCGACCTCTCGCAATCTTCGAAGCACCTGCTCGATATCACCGCGATTCAGGAAGAAGACAATTCCGTCAGGCTTCAAGGCTCGAATGCGAGGGATCAGCGGTCGCCAATCGTTATCGTCCATCGTTGAGGTTGTATGCTGCTGGAGCACTTCTACACCGGACTCTTTCAGTCTCTCGAGCGCTTGTGCCTTGTGAGCTTCCCCCCAAGAGTTGCTCACAGAGAGTACGACAACCGAACGCACTTTCTCTTGTTCCAGCCATTTTGTTATCGGCCGCGATTCGGATTCTGCCGAAGGCGACAGAACAAACCCGTAGTCGCCGCTTCCTCTCAGACCCAATGACTCAACCACAACCGAGACGTTCAGCAGCGGAATTTTGTATTCACGTGCAAGAGGAATTACCGGCAGCGATGGAAAATCCCACGTGGCACCGATTATTGCGTCAACCTTCCTTTGGCGGAGCGCTTGAAAAGCGGAGACTGCTTGCTTGGGGTCTGTACGATCATCTTCGAGGATCAGTTCGACTTCGCCCGCCGGCCGGCTTTCCACCGCCAGCTGCACGCCCCGAATGATATTTGTCCCGTGCTCGGAAGCCATTCCCGTAAGCGATTGAATCACGCCGATTCGCAGGGGCTCCGCGGATGAAAGGCTACTGCCGCAAACAGATACTATAACGACGATAATGAGTAGGTGCCTCATCCAGAGGATGCTGCCAGCTTGAGCAGGAGAATGAAATACGTGCTAGGAGGTGGCCCTTAATCCCGTCTTACCAGTTTGCGCATGTCACAGTACGAGTCTCTCGGAACCTCCGCTTCAAAAGAGGCGCTTCATCAAGCCCTCCGTTCTGCCGGATTAACCGAGAGCGAACGATATTTTGCGCAGCTTTTCCCGGATTCAGCCGGCGACCCGGCGTACTACTCTTTTTTGCACTGTGATGGCGCAGGGACAAAATCTCTGGTCGCGTACCTGCAGTATCGCGAAACCGGTGACCCGTCGGCATTCAAGGGAATCGCGCAGGACGCGCTGGTGATGAACCTCGACGACGTATACTGCGTCGGCCCGGTCGAGGGATTGATGCTCGCCAATGCCATCGCACGGAACAGCAGCGTCATCGGCGAGGATGTTCTTACGGCGCTCTTTCAGGGATACCGGGAATGCGCAGAGCGGCTCGCCGCGAACGGTGTGCCGATCCAACTTTCCGGAGGGGAGACGGCAGATGTCGGAGATGTTGTCCGCACCATTATCGTCGATGCTGTGCTTTCAGGACGAGTGCGCAAAGACCGTCTCATCGACACTTCCCGAATCGTGCCGGGCGATGTCATCGTCGGAGTTGCTTCTTACGGAAAGGCCGCCTACGAGGATCGGCCGAATTCCGGAATCGGATCGAACGGCTTGACGCTTGCGCGCCATGCCTTGCTGAAACCGGACTATCAGTCGCGATATCTCGAGACCACCGCGGCCGAGCGAAACAGCACAACGAAAGCTGTCGGCCGGTTCGCACTCTCCGACGCGCCCGACGGACTGGGAATGACGATCGGAGAAGCGCTCCTCTCACCGACCCGAAGCTTTGCTCCGATCCTGGCGAAGCTCTTCGATGAGGCCGGTCTCGAGATTCACGGAATCATTCACAACACCGGGGGCGGGCTCACGAAGATTCTCCGTTTCGGGCGAGGAGTCCGCTACGTCAAAGATGCGCTCCTTCCGGTGCCGAAAGTGTTTTCGCTCATTCAGGAAGGCGCCAACGTTTCCTTCGAAGAGATGTGCCGGGTCTTCAACATGGGGTGCCGCCTCGAGGTTTACCTGCCCGCGACAAGCGCCCAGAAAGTAATCACAGCCGCCGCAGCTTTCGGTATTGAAGCGAAACTGATCGGCCGGGTCGAAGCTTCGACCCAGCCTTCGCAAAACCAGCTCGAGGTCACCTCCGGCTCGTCAAAGGCAGCCTACTCTCACGTGCTCTAGCTATTTTAGATCGAAGAGCAGGTACTCCGCGCCGGAGATGCTTTTCGCGTTGATAGCTTCCGCTTCAATGTGCGCGCCGTCTCCCGCTTCAAGCCATTCGCCGTTCAGCTCAAGATCGCCCGAGATGAGTTGGAGCCACGCACCGCGCCCCTCCCCCAGCTCGTAGGTGAGCGACTGATCAGGGTCCATGATTCCGCGAAACAGCTTTACATCCTGATGGATCTTCATCGACCCCTGCTCCGCATCACGCGAAGCGATCAGCTGAAGCCCCTTCTCTCGCGCCGGACGCAATTCTTCGTAGGTCGGCGGAAGCCCCCGAACCTCCGGATGAATCCAGATCTGCAGAAGATGCGTCGCCTTGTCCGCCGAACCGCTAAACTCACTGTGCGTCACTCCGCTGCCTGCGCTCATGCGTTGAAACTCGCCGGGCTGCAGGACGGATTCATTGCCCATGGAGTCTTTGTGCTGCAGGGCGCCCTGGAGAACATACGTAACGATCTCCATGTCCCGGTGTGGATGCGCGCCAAAGCCACGGCCTGGAGCGATGAAATCCTCATTGATTACCCGCAGCGTGCGGTAACCCATCTGGTTCGGGTCGTGATAATCCCCGAAGGAGAACGAGTGGCTGGTCTTTAGCCAGTCAAAGTTTCCGCCCCCTCGATCCTCAGATTTTCTTACTGTTATCATGTACTTACATCCTTTATTTGTTCCTGAATGTAACCACTGACAGCCAGAATGCCAGTTGGTGAACGGATCCGCCCTGGCCCTCCATAACGAGAGGAAGGGATTAAAATGACTCAGCTCTTTTTCTGGCTCCGGCTTTCCGCTCTCTCTGCGCTCTGGCTGTGCAGCGCTTCTGCCTTTGCCCAGGATCAGTACGACTCACTTCGTCAGGATCTTCAGCAGAAGAAGCCGGCGAGCTCGTACATCGCCTCCACTCGGATGGAGAGTGAAGAACCCCCGCTTTCGCTGAACGAGCATGTTAACGAGATCCGTAACGAGTGCCGCGCAAATCCGAAAGCTCAGAAGTGCCTGGACTACAAACGGATGTTCGACGTGCGTGAGCTGAGAGATTTCTGTCACCTCAATCCGCTCGATCGCAAATGCCGGATGATGCAGGACGCTAAATTCAATCGGATGTTGAAGCGTCAAGCGAAGTGCCATGGCGGAATGCAAGACCGTCACTGCCGGATCGCGCACATGTCTGCGCGACAGCACGAGCTGCTCCGCCGCGAACGATAACCACTGGGACCGCGGGCGGCTCGCCCGCTTGCCGGTTCATGCATTCGAACAGTGAT
>CAYOAK010000224.1:0-6196 GCA_964401925.1 uncultured Bdellovibrionales bacterium
CCTGGATGAACAGCATCCGCCTGCGTCCCAGCGGAAATCGCTCGGTCGATACCGGAGTCCAGCGCAATGTGCGGGTGTCGAACGACGCAGCGTTGGCTCGGCACGCGCCCGTTCCGTCAGTACAGGCCTTATCGCTTCGGAGGAATAGATAAAGACTCTCTCCGACGATCGCCGTGTAAAGCTGCTCAACAACCCCGAGGCCACCTTCGGGTTTTGGAAAGTTGGAGAGGCGCTTCCACTCACTTGCTGATGTATCGTAACGCCATGCTTCGAGCTCTGAAATCGACTCCGCCACGGCATGCAAGGAAAGAGCCAGCAGAAGAATGCTGCTGAGAATAATTCGAGTGAACTTTGCTTGAATAGATCGTCTCACATCCGGCTCTCTGGAGAGGGTGACGCTACGGCTTGATGCTTCCCAGGTCCAGCGTCGGAAGTGAGGCCAGAACAAGGTGGGCTCCACTGGGACCGCGGTCCCAGTGATGGTGCCCTGACGAGAGGCGGTTCCAGTATGTTTAACTGATAACTGCAACGAGAGATGAGAGAGGGGACGGTCGGACCTTTTGTGGGCAGCTGGCCGTCCCCGAGGCTGCACTGCTGCTAGTGCTTGAGGCGCACGGAAGCCGAATCGGCCGCGAAGTTACTCGCAAAGGACACGGCACCCTCGTAGAAGTTATCCACGAAGGCTTGAACATATCCGAGGCAAAGCCGGCGAAGCGTTGGCCAGTTTTCGGGAGTCACGACCACGTGACTCGCCAGATCACCGACCTCAACTTTCCCGTCCGAGTCGGCCTGCATGCGATCGATGACTTCCGATTGGACATGCAGGTAATGCGTGGTGTTCAAGGTGACACTCGCCTTGCCGGAGTTTAGGGTCACCTGCCGTGTCTTCGCGTTCGCCAGCAGGTAGCGCGATTGGGCATGGAAAGTCGTGAAACCCACACCCGCGCCGTAGAGACCGAGCACCTGATCCGGGGTCTGGAGGTATTTCCGCAATTCTCGGCGCGCCTTGATCAAAACAGTGGCCGCGAGACTGAGCTTTCCGTCGAGGTCGCCAGTCGGTTTGACCAGCATTCCCCCCGACGCCCAGAGCGCGCCATTGATCACAGCGTCCGCCGCAGCGGGAAAGGGCTCACCTGTTCCGGGCTCGCGGCGAAAATGAAGAACGAGACGCAGTTTCTCATCTACCACGAAGAAATCGCCGCAGGCGCGAACCGTCTGCGCGTTGACGACCTGCATATCGGCGTCTCTGAGCCACGTCTGCTCTCGAAAATCCTCGTCGATCGGAACCCAGTCCTTCGGCGAAGGAACTCCGATCATCTTTATCGCGGGCCAATTCGGGTTTGGATGAGCTTCAAGAACATCATCCGTTTCAATAATGGGAACAATACCTAGCATTTCAACATCATCACTCCTCACGGGCGACACCGACCGAGAGGAGTCAGATTAAGAACCAAAGACCGTCCCCACTCAGCGGGCGGATGACCCACTGAGCAGAGCGATATACTTACTGAATCAAAGTTGTTGAGAGACCTGCTCGAGGGCAAGGTCGTCAATTGAGACCGCGCTACAGAGCCGCGCAGATTACCATCTCGCCCGGTCGAAATCGAGTCGCGGTCCCGGTGATCCCAAGAGACAAATCACATGCTTAGACGGCCCTAACTCTGAAATCCGGCGATTCGATGAAACAGATCCTCGACTACTTGTCATAGTAACCACGGGTAGAACTGTTCCTCTTCACTCCTTTAAGCGCCGCCCGTGCTTACCGGAGGGAAAGGAGCTCTTTGTTTTTTGTGTTCTCCGTCGGCCCGATCGGCTGCCGGAGGACACAACTAAATGTGGTCATTACTCGTCGCGTTTCTCTGGAGCTTGCTCGTTCCGTTGGTGAAGCACCTCTCGAGCTTCATGCCCCCGGAGCAGGTGATTGCCGGAAAGTCTGTCTTTTCGTTTGGCGCGCTTCTCATCGGCGCGTTCGTGATCGTCCGATTTCGACACATTCATTCGTGGGGCGGAATCGGCAAGGCTCTCGCGGCATCGACTGTCACACAGATCGCTGCTGTTGCGGCGCTCGCGACCGGTAAGGCCGTCGACGTCACGCCATTTGTCTTCATGGCGCCCGTATTCTTGTACGTCCTGGCGCGCCCGCTGAAGATCGAAGTCGCGAGTCTCAATCGAACGCTCGCGGCAGGAATCTTCTGCGCGCTTGTGATCATGGCGTTGAGCCGCGGAAGCATCGGCGGCATCAGCACGGTGTTTGCTGTGTGTGCGGGATGTTCTTTGGCACTCGCCGGAGTTATGTTCCAGCGCCTCACGACTGATGCAGAGAAACTGCTGGCACTTCTCGGCGCAAGCCTCGTGCAACTCCCGATTGGCATCACAGATCTCCACTTCTCATCGCTGAGCGGCTGGTCGATCTTTTGGATCGCCTTTTTGGGAATCGGCGTTTCGGCCGCACCGAATCTCATGCTCGCAAAAGCGATCAAGTCAGAGGGAGATCTTGTCGGACAGACTATCTTCCTGACATTCGAGCCCGTGTTCGGAATTCTGTGGGCGCGACTAATGGGCGAATCGGTACCGTTCTGGAGTTACGTTGGTGCCGCGTTGTTGGTAGCGTGCGTCGCGCGCTACAACTTCATCAACGCCGAATTCAAGAAAGCGCAGGTGATTCCCCGCGCTGGTTAAGGGCACGAGCAGATCCGCGACGAATGCGTAACGGAGAGCTCATGCCCCTATGGGTTCATGAGCTCCGCCCTTACGCACAACTGGCTTCAGTCGTTCCAGCCACTTGCGAAGACGCTCGAGAGACGGACGGCCTCTCCGCGACACGCATCCTGGCCCATCTCCAATAACCTTTTCTACAGGCATCGCTAGCACTTGAGCGATCGCTACGTAATCTATGGCTGAGCAGCACTGCACTATTGGACGAACGCCGGATGCGGCGGACATTAAGTCGATCGAGCAGCTTCGATCCCTTATCAAAAACCGCTCATGGGACGGCCCGAAAAGACTCCATGCTGAAGAGATAGATCAGGCTACGTCCGCGCTTACGAAGCTTCTCAAGAGCGGCATCGACGGATGTGAAGTACTCACGCGCATGCCCGGACTAACATCGGAAGAACGCCAACTCTTCCTGTTTGTGTCGAGGCTAACAGGGGATCAGCAACTCGATGCGGCTGATCTTCCCACCACACGTCGCGCATTGAGTGCGGTGTGGTCGATCAAAGCAGACGATGTGCGGGCCGCGTATGTTAAGAAATTTCTCGAATACCACTACCTTAATCTCCCTACCGTTGGTGAGCAGGAGCAAGCGCGAAGCAAAGTTCAATATCTTTCGAAATATGCCACCAAATGGGAACACGATTTAGTAGAGGACCCAGTTATTCGATCCGTCTGGGCTGCAAGCCAGCTCAAAGAGCTTGCGTTACGGCAGCGAGACAGAGCGCTGCTCGAGAAAGCTCGGGGCTGGATTATTGAATCTACCCGTGCGGATTTGGCGGATCTGACTCCCGCTGAATCGGTTCAAATTCGCGGGACACCGGGTGAGAAACAAATTGTGCATATAGGCCAAGTTCACCGAAGTCCCGACGCCTCCCCTCCCAGCACTTCCGTCGCCGCGGTTGCCATCTGTCAGCTCGCTATCCTCAAACGGCTCGAATTCATGAAGGCGAACGTGATCGTCGATGAGGGATGCCACGTCCACCGGCTAGCCGGCCAAGCCCTCGGCAAAGAAGAGCGTTTGTTACAAGCGAAGGTCCGGGCGGCATTTGGCGTTCCGGAGAGTGTGACGACTCATGCGCTCACCCCGAACCAGATCGCCATGCTCTATCAGCTTGGGGCGGCTCGAATTTACGGGCTGTTATACGCAGAGACAACGAACAGCTATGGATCACGCACGGGTATCGACGCGACGTTCCTTCTATCGCACTATGATAAGGGCAAAGCTGTTAAAGAGAATCTCCTCAAGAGCGCTTCGTCACCGAAGTTCCAAGCCGCTCTCGCCGAATATGGAGTATGGGCGGCAAAAGACGTGAGCCTGATATATCAATTGCGTGAGATTCAGGCTTCGATGATTGCGGTGAAAGCAGCCCGCGAGAATCCGTCGGCAGAGAAGGTCGTACTTATTTACGGCGATGCCCACAATTTTGAGCCGGCATTCCGTTACGTCGCAGGCGATAAGCATCCACTTCATCTCTACACATGGGAGAATCAACCGTGGCAACTTAGCCTGCTGCGCAATGCAAACGCCAAGACACGAAAATCTCCGAAGGAACAATTCTCGCTCTCGGTTGGAGCAGAGTTTCTGAGACTTGGTGACCTCGAAAGCCTCCCCGCTGAAGATGCACGCCTTTTCGGCCTGAGGAAATTAGTTCGGGACCCAGGGTTCGAAGTTCTCTCACCTACTGAATACAAGGGATACGTCCTACAGACTCTTTTCCCGATCGAAGGCGAGAAATCTCCAAAAGCGGTAATGACCGGCCTCTTCATCGATCGGATGATCGCAAACAACCAAGGCGCCTTCGCCGATAAGAGGAAAACCGCGACACCGCCCAAGCGCTAAGGCTCAAATCCCGCCTCAGTTAATCGACGCGATCTGCAGCAGCAGATCCCCCGCGAGCTCCATGAACATCGTTTCCGTGTCGAGCACCGGCAGCTCGAGCGCCCGAAGCTTGTCCGCTGTGAGCGGCGGAAGCGGCGGCGCGCCCGCTATCGCTACCGGTATCACTTCGACACCAAGAGGTTCGAGCACCGCCTTCGCGAGAGTGTAGCGATCTGTCGAGGGTGTACAGATGACCGGTATCGTGTCATTCCAGTGCCCCTTGCGAATTAGTTCAATGAGCACCTCGCCGAGGTGCGGAAGGTAGGTCGGCCAGAACTTTAGCGCCGTGTCGTAGCTCACCGGCTTCTTCTCGCGGAGCGCACGCAGCAGGCGATTGTGCGGCCTGTCGTTGATCGTATTTGGACTCGCACCGAAACACATCCCGAGCTGCAAGATGAGATGTTTGTGCTCTCGCACAATCTCTTCTGCTTTTAGCTTCGAGTTCCCGTACTCCGATCCATGATGAACTGCTTCGGTGGAGAGATAGATCACGCCGGCGTCGATCTCTTTCGCTGCGTTCACGACATTCTCGCAGCCGGCAATATTGACGGCCTCGGCCTCGCGTCTGTCCTTATCGACGGCGGCCTGGTTTGAGACCGCCGCAGCGAGCACAACCACCTCAGGCCGCACTGCGTCGATGGCCTTTTCCACCGAAAGCGGGTTCCGTATGTCGACCGGGAGAAGCTCATCGAACAGGGGAGTGCCGTAATAGGTCCCCTGGACCGGGAAGTCTGCTTCCTTTAGGTCGAAATAAAGCCGCGCGCCCACGTAGCTGCTCGCTCCTACGACCAGTATTTTGGGTATATTCCGAAGATTTTGACTGCTTTCCACAGGGGCCCCCAAAGACCCCCTTTTCACTCAAATTCTCGTTAGAAACCAAGAATTTATTTTTTCCCCGTCCGTCTACTTTTTTTACCCTTTAGACTTGTCTTCCGGCGGAGGTTGAGGCATCTATCCCGGCCCCAACCGAGTGGATGTTTTCGGTGAGGGGCGGATTGCTGTGTCAGAAGTTTAGGCACTCCAATCCGGTCGTTCAAAAGACGGCTCTTTGAAAACTAGGCTAGGTAGAGAAGATAGTGAGCCATCTCCCGCGCTTCGGCGTAGGGGGATAAAAAGTAATATTGTCAGTCGAACCTCTTACAGAAATTTGAGGGACGATTTGATCAATGTTCAGGTCATACTTTGCGAAGAATAGATAAATACTATTCGGAGCAGAAAGTCCGTCGAAAGACGGCAAATGACTCCGTTCCTTCGAGCAATCGAAGGACAAAAACAATTTCTAAAAAATTAAACTGAAGAGTTTGATTCTGGCTCAGAGCGAACGCTAGCGGCGGGCCTCAAACATGCAAGTCGAACGCGAAAGGTAGCAATACCGAGTAGAGTGGCGCACGGGTGAGTAACACGTAACTAACTTCCCCTCTCGCTGGGGATAACTCCGGGAAACCGGAGCTAATACCGAATGAGCTTACGAAGACTGCGGTCTTTTTAAGCAAAGCCTTCGGGCGCGAGAGGATAGGGTTGCGGCCTATTAACTAGTTGGTGGGGTAAAAGCCTACCAAGGTGACGATAGGTAGCTGGTCTGAGAGGACGATCAGCCACACT
>CAYOAK010000225.1:0-1846 GCA_964401925.1 uncultured Bdellovibrionales bacterium
CACGGAGGAACACCTTACATCCCGAATACCGCTAGCAGGTTGTACGAAAGATGGTTCCCAGCATGAGGGCGCACGAAGACGAGCCGCCTCATGCGTGATTCAACACCACCTCCTACATATCACCTTCAGTACCACTGATAACGCTACGCAGCGGCGATCAGGTCGAGGACTAGCCGGGGCAAGAGGTTGGCCTGCGCAAGCACTCCCTGTGCAGCCTGTTGAAGAATTGATGCTCTCGTGAGCTCGGCACTCTGAGTCGCAACGTCGACGTCGAGGATTTGGCTTGCGGCTTTTATGTAGTCTTCCCTTCGCTGTTCAAGAATCTGTGCTGCGACGAGAAGTCTGCTCTCGCCTGAGCCCATCTTCCCGAGTGACGAGGTTACATTGTTCAACGCCTCTCGAATCGTATCGAGAGCCTCCAGAGCAGAGGACTGCGTGCGAAGATTGAATCCGCCGAGAGCAGCGGTTGTAACCGCGTTCCCCAGCAGGATCTGCGTTCCAGGGCCGTTCGAAGTGACGATATCGAGCGCCCCATCGTTATTCATATCGGCAATGTTAAGGCCGGAGGGAAACGTCCCCGTCGCATAGGATACGATTGCGGAGAATGTGCCGTTGCCATTTCCTGTTATGACATTCGCTCTGTTGTCGTTTGCCGATGCTGTCACGATATCGAGCGATCCGTCTCCATTCAGGTCGCGCAGAGAGACCCGCCATGCTCCGTCACCTCCGGACAGCGTCACGCTTGCCTTGAAAGTCCCGTTGCCGTTTCCGATAAATACGTTTGCACTGTCGGTCACCGGATCTGCAGTCACGGCGTCGACAATTCCGTCTCCGTTCACATCTCCAACCGCCACTTGGTAGGGATTGACGCCGGAGAACTGATTCGGTGCATTGAAAGTTCCATTTCCATTCCCGATCATTGTCACCAGGTTGCCGTTGTCGATGAGGAGCAGATCCGTCTGTCCGTCCGCATTCAGATCAGCCGCTGTCGTCGAGTAGATAACCAACCCGCTTGTATACCGTGTCACCGCCGCAAGGAATGTTCCGTCACCATTGCCGATGAACAACATCAACGGGTCTGTCCCGCCGGAGGCACCCGCAACTGCGAGATCCGCTCGCCCATCACCATTGAAATCGGCAACAGCTGAAAATGTTCCCGGGGTATCGCCGAATGCAAAACTGCGAGAATTTGAGAAAGTCCCGTTCCCCGCACCCATCATTGTCACGACATTTTGGTGGAAGCCGTTTGCGACGATGACATCAAGTGTTCCGTTCCCGTCAAGATCCCGCAGGTCGAGTGAACGAGGACTGTCACCAATGTAGTAGTTGCTCCCAACTTTCAGGCTTCCGTCGCCGTTACCGAGATAGACGTAGAGCGTATCCGTCGGACCGTTCACCGAGACAAAATCCAGAGTCCCGTCACCGTTTACATCTCCGGTTGCACCGATCTCTCCAAGAAGTACCTGGGCAGTCTGAGCCAAGAAGGTGCCGTCGCCGCTCGTAGAAGTGCCGAGGTCTCCAAGGGAGAGCGTCAAGCTGTCGTATCCTGTTTGAATTGAAATCGACGGCATTGAACCGTCAAGGAGCGCGAGCCCGTTGAAATTTGTCGTGCCCACTATTCGGTTGAACTCGCTCCTTAAGGACTGTGCCTCTTGGTCGAGAGCGCTGCGCTGTACGTTCGAAAGGGTTCCGCTCGCAGATTGCTCCGAAAGCTCTCCAACTCGTATGAGAATTGATGACAGCTGCTGAGTTGCACCTTCGGCGATTCGATTCGCACTGATGGCGTCGTTCACGTTTCGAATCGCTTGGGCGAATACTCTTGAATCGCTCTTCAGAGAGGTTCCGA
>CAYOAK010000225.1:1856-6116 GCA_964401925.1 uncultured Bdellovibrionales bacterium
TGGCAAGACCTGCGGCGTCGTCAGAGGCTCGCGTTATGCGCAGTCCCGAGGAAAGGCGCTCGAAAGCATGTTGAAGTGTCGAGGTGTTCGCAGACAGGCGCCTTAAGGCCTGCAGCGACGCCACGTTCGTATTCAACACCCGGAAGCTCATATCCTTGAAATTCTGTCCTCAAAATCCGTCGAGAACACACACATCGACTCTATTTATCGGCAGAATGGCGGCCAAAAGTAAGGGGAAGCACTGGCGCTACTCAGTTGCAATTATTGCAAATATTGCCGGTGGGCCTTCCGTACGCCGCTTCGGATTGTCGTTTTCATCCTATCGTCGGCCTGCATTATGGCGGAGACTCCCGAATTCCCCATCGCACAATTTTGGAGTGCTCCCATGCGTTTGAAGCTATTCATCCCGGTGCTGATTTTTGCCTGTTCGTCGATCTCAGAAGCAGCAACGGTCATGTGCCTCCGGACACGAGATGGAGCGGTGAGCTTCCGCTCGAATAGGTGTGCACGGGGTGAACGAAAAGTTAGCAATCGCTCCCTGCTTCTCGGTGCGACCGGGGCCGCGGGTGCCCAGGGGGCAACCGGACCAACTGGTGCAGCTGGGGCGGACGGCGCACAGGGTCCGACCGGTGCGGCCGGCGCAGCGGGAACAGCCGGCGCGGATGGACAGCTTCGCATTTATGGAGATGGCTCCGCGGGTGCACTGACTACTGCGGGTGTGACAAACATTTTCACCGCTCTTTCCGACGGAAACACTCAGCTCACAAGTCTTACTGTTCCTGCTGGAACGACTCTCACCGTCCCGAGTGGAACCGTAATTCGAGTATCCGGAGATGTCGTGATCGACGGAACGATTACGGTACTCACGGGAGTCCGAGGGGGATCCCGTGAGACCTTCGCCGGCACTGAGCCTGGAACTGAAGGAAGTGCCATTGTTACTCCAGCCCATCCCGGAATCGCTCTTCGGAGCGCCTCTCCCGGGGAAATGGGATCGAATGCTGCTCTCCGATATGGCGGGAATGTCGGCACGGGCATTGGATCCGTTGCGGCTAGGACAGTGTTCTATCCGGGACCGGCTGGGGGAGGCGGTGGAGCCGGGGCGGCACCTAGTGCGGGAGGAGGCGGGGATGGCGGTGGAACTCTCGTCATTCTCGCAAGCGGATCTGTCACCGTCGGAGCCGCTGCTGTCCTCAATGCGAACGGTTCAAATGCAGGTCCAACGTGTGGTGGAGGCGGGGGCGGAATCCTCATCCTCGCGTCGCAAACCTCAATTACGAATGCCGGAACATTATCGGCGAACGGATCAAACGGCGGTGCCGCCACGATTCGGGGTGGCTCCGGCGGCGGCGGCGGCGGCGGATTGATTCGAATGATCGCCCCCGCCGTTTCGAACGTCGGAACCGCGAACGTTTCTGGTGGAAGCTCAGGGGGAGCCGCTGTTGCCGGAACTGTGACTGCAAATCCCCGGATCGGAGGAGGCGGCGGCGGTGGCTGCATAGGATCCGGCGGATTCGGCGGCGACGTGCTAGCGGACGGCTCTGTCCCCGCTCCCTCAGACGCAGCGTCGGGATTGCTGCTCATCACTCTAGCGGATCCGACGAGTTTGTTTTGACCCGAGACTGAATAGACGGGACGGCTAGAGAGATTCCGGTGAAGGGCCGGAACCCGACTACGTGGCCGCCTGTCTGACTGACCAGAAAAGTCTCTTTATTCCGTCGAGTTAGTTACGCTCGAACGACTTCCCTCCGTGGTTAAGAGAACGTCATAAGTAGTCGACGATCTTAGTATGTTGTGTGCTCAAAGGACGGAGAGAGCAGTTAGGTAGTGGCAGTAACGATTAACTCGAACATTGCCGCCCTGAATGCTCAGCGACGGTTAGCTCAAACGACGGCAAGTTTCCGGCTGTCCTCTGAGCGTTTGTCTTCAGGGCTGCGCATCAATCATGCCTCAGACGACGCTGCGGGTTTGGCGATCTCCCAGCTGTTGAACACAGACTCGAGAGTTTTTAGCCAAGGCGTACGCAATCTAAACGACGCTGCGAGTTTGTACTCGATCGCGGAAGGAGCGATGAACGAGCTCTCGACGGTGGTCACCCGCTTGATCCAGCTCTCCGAACAATCTGCAAATGGAACGCTTTCGAATCCACAACGACTGGCACTCGATGCCGAAGCTCAAGCGCTGCGAAGCGAATACAACCGGATCTCGGAGACCACGAACTTCAACGGCCTCAATCTCCTTGATCGCTCGCAGATGGAGCTGAGCATTCAGGCCGGCTACGGAGAGGACGGCGCATTGGTGCTCGGTCTCGGAAGGGACATGACCACGTTCGGAATCGGAGCGGGCACTCTGGGAGCACCGGTGAGCTATTCGGCCGGCGGCACGTTGCGCGGCGCGGCCCTTGCCGACGCAAACAACGATGGAAAGCTCGATCTTTTTTCGTCCGGCGCCACTGGCCGGCTTTTACTTGGTAATGGAGACGGAACATTTCTCGCTCCAACCAACGTCGGAGGACATATCGGATTCGATATCGACCCGGTGGATTTCAATAACGACGGCAACATTGACGTCATTACCGGATCATCGAACTTTGATTATCTGTATTTGAACCTCGGAAATGGAAATGGAACGTTTCGCGCCCCGATCTCTCTTGAGATCAGCAGGTCAAGGGAATATCACGCCGCGGATCTAAACGGAGACGGCCGGCCGGACATTGTCGGAGCGAACGTCCCGAATGATACATTTGAGATCCTTTTCAATCTTGGAGGGGGCTCGTTCAGCACCCCCGCAACTTATTTCTCGACTGTCGATATCGGAGCTGATGCCGATTCCATCCACTCCGCTGATTTCGATCATGACGGAGACAACGACCTGCTTCTTACATCGGGCGTTAATGATTTAATCAGTGTACTGTTGAATAACGGGAACGGCACTTTTCAGTTCGCCGTCACCTATGCCGGTATAAATTTCAACGACAGCCGCATTGTCGACCTTAACGGCGACGGCAACATGGACCTCGTAGGTTCACATTCGAATAACCCATCGTTCGGCGTTATTCTGGGGAACTCGAACGGCACATTCCGAGCCCCGGCATTTTACGCAAATGCGGGCACGCTAACGCAATATGCAGATGTCGGAGATTTCAATTCTGATGGTTTGACCGACGTGATCTTTGCGGAGAGCTCAGCCAATACGACGTACATCGCGCTAGGGAACGGCGACGGTACATTTCGCGCCGGGTCCAGTTTTGCAACCGGGGGCCTTGCGGTTTCTGAGCTGGCGATCGGAGACGTAAACGGTGACGGTGTCGACGACCTTATTAATGCAAACTATGTAACTAGTACTGTCACCGTTCTTCTCACAGATGCAGTAGTTCGCTCCGGGCTTCAGTCATTCTCTCTCCGCACCCGCGCCGATGCGCTCGAATCGCTGACCTATCTCAAAAGCTCGCTCTCCCAGTTAACCAAAGAGATCGGAAACATCGGAAGCAGTCAAAGCCGGCTTGGAACAGCAACTTCGAATCTGATGAATAACACCCTAAACATCCGAAACGCAGAAAGCCGCATCACGGACGTAGACGTGGCCTCGGAATCAGCCGTGCTTGCCCGTAACTCGATTCTGCAGCAGGCCGGCGCCTCGATTCTTACCCAGGCAAACCTACAGCCCTCTCTAGCGCTCAACCTTCTCCGCGGAATCTGAGTTACGCCTCTTCCGCAGCTCTTCGCACAGACAGCGCCATCTCTCTATTTCCGAGGCGCCGCAGGAGCGTCATCCTCCGGTTCGATCTGCATACTCCCCCAGGGCGGATCCTCTTCGTAGCCCGGATCGCCCCGCTTCTTTCCGATGTTTCTTTCATGGCGATAGTAGTCTGCTGCAGGACTCGAGCGCTCCATTCTTGCGAGATACTTCTCGGTGAACTGATCCAGAGACATTTTGCCGCCCTGACTGACGTAGGTTTGATACCCGGTTTGGATCTGCGGCTCTTCGCGGTAGGTCTTGATCCGCTGCTCATGCTGCTTCTGAACTAATTCCTGCCAAAGCTTGGTTTCGGATTCAGAGGGCTTGGGCCAGTTATTCTTCCCGGGCTTCTTGCCGAGACCCTCTCTGTTCTCGAACCAAGTGCTGCCATTGCCGGCAATGAACTTCACCAGATACTCATCGAGCGTCAGCTTCCCGCCCTTCTGACTGTAGTCGCTGTAGACTTTCTGAGCGTTCGGACTTTGCTTCAGCTGGTCGATGACCGCGGCGTTCTCCTCTCGGGTG
>CAYOAK010000226.1:0-6083 GCA_964401925.1 uncultured Bdellovibrionales bacterium
GAGCGGAATTCCCGCCTCGTTCGCAATTGCCAAAAGATGCAGCACGACGTTTGTGGATCCTCCGATTGCTGCGGCCGCTGCGATTCCGTTTCGGAATGAAGCCGGAGTCAGGATCTGCTTCGGGCGGATATCCTCTTCGAGAAGATGTTTGATCGCGAGGCCGATTCGCCGGCATTCGTCGATCTTCTTGTCGTCGACCGCCGGGGTCGATGAGCTGTAAGGCAGCGTCAGACCCATCGCTTCGAAGACGACGCCCATTGTATTGAACGTGTACATCGCGCCGCAGCCGCCGGGGCCGGGACATGCGTGACGGATATAGGATTCTTTCTCTTCCAGAGTGGCCTGGCCAACGCGGTGCCGCGCGGCTGCATCGAAAGCATCTTTGATGTTTATCTCTTTCCCGTCGAGACAACCGGGGAGGATTGTCCCGCCGCTGAGAAGCAGACTCGGGATGTTGAGCCGCGCCATTGCGATAACAGCGCCGGGGCCGTTCTTGTCACAAGCGTGAATTCCGACGAATGCGTCGTAGAGGTGCGCTTCAACCACCATCTCAATCGCGTCTGCGATAATGCCTCGCGACACCAGCGAGTAACGCATGCCGGGATGGCCCATCGAGAGTGCGTCGCTCACGCCCGGCAGTCCGAACGGCATTCCCACAACTCCCGCCCGGTTACATCCTTCCTGAATTGCCGCCGCGAGCTTCGGAGTATGGGTGTTGCAAAGATTTCCATGCAGCCACGGTGTGCCAACTCCGATCTGCGCTTGGTTAAATTGGTCGCGAGAGAGGGGCAGTCCTGAGAGAAATGCCTCGGAAGCTATTCGCTTCCCGCTCGTAAGCTCGCAGCTTCGCCAATTGAGTCGACGGGTCATGGTTTGACGCTCCTCGTATTGCGGACAACTTGCCGGCTCACTTTGGCGGCTCCCGCAGGGAGCGTCAACGGGCTCTACAGCTGCCTCCCTTTATCTAGAAAATAGGCACTTGCTTGAGCGGCTTCCTCAATATACCCGCGGATCATCGATTTATCTTGGAGAACATATGAAGAAGCTCGCCCTATCCGCCCTATGCGTGGCGCTGTGTTCTTGCACCGGTATCAGAAAGTCAGGTGATCAGTTCACAGTTCACGCTGAAGCGTTCAATATACTAGGTCTGCAGATTCCCGCGGACGACTACAAGACCGCTATGAAGCAGGTACCTATCGGAGCGGAGATCCACACGATTAATTCGACGCCGTCCGACTGGACATCCGTTATCGGCGGATTTTTCCGGATCATCGGATTCACATTCACCGAGATCAGCGGAAAGCTGCCGAAGCCATAACAATCCAATTCAGCGATTTTTCGCCGTCGACTTAGGCTTTTGCTTTACTGATTTCACTGCGCTCGGTTTCGCCACAGTGACCGCTATCTTCGCGGCCGCGGCATACCCAAGAGTGAGGCGTTTCTTCCCTGCAAGCGTGACTGTTAAAGATTGGCCTAGCGGGTCGACGCCATCCACGGTCAACGCGACACCCGGCTTCAACCCTTGCTTTGCCGCATATCCCAGGAACTGCGCGTCCCGGTCCGAGATCCGGGCGATTGTAACCGCTGTGTGCGGTGCCACCGCCGTGAGAAGCTGAACAGGACGTCTCGCCATGCGACCGCTCGCGTTCGGAATCGGATCACCATGAGGATCGTACGCTGGGTGCCCGAGATACCGGTCGATCCGCTCAAGTAACCCATCGGAGATCACGTGCTCCATTCGCTCGGCCTCTTCATGAACATCGGACCAATCGACCTTGAGAACATTGACCAGAAAGAGTTCAATTAATCGGTGGCGTCGAAGCATTCGGAGTGCGAGCGTCTCGCCGGCGTTTGTTAGACGGACACCCTGCCGCGGTTCGTAGCGGAGCAGCCCCGATTCGGCGAGCGTCTTGACCATGCTCGTCGCACTTCCGGGCACGACGCCCACGGAAGCGGAGATATCACCCAGCGCGACCAATGCGTTTGGATCGTCGCTCCGCTGCAATAGAAAAATCTGCTTTACGTAATCTTCGACGGTATTTGTGGGCATGGCGGGAAGCCTCTGGAGATTTCCTATTTTGATTACTCAAAATACTATGTTATACTAATCAAAATAGCGGGCAAAGGAAATATGCTTCAAATCCCCAAGGCTCTCAAAGGAAGCCGCTGCTTCGCTCTCCTCATGTGTGCCGCGATCTTCGGCGGAGCGCACGCAGCTGAAGCGGCTCCCGCTTCCTATCCATATAAAGTTACCACGACCACCGGAATGGTCACCGATCTCGTCCGAAACGTCGGCGGCGACAAAGCGGTTGTAGCAGGAATCATGGGTTCCGGCGTCGATCCGCATCTCTACAAGGCGACGCGCGATGATGTCGCGGCGATGCTGAGCGCTGACCTGGTATTCTATAGCGGATTGATGCTTGAGGGAAAGATGTCCGATGCGCTGATCAAGGTTGCGCGGAACAAACCGGTTCATGCGGTGACACAGCTAATCGACGAGAAGTATCTGCTCGAGCCCGAAGAGTTTGCCGGCCACTCAGATCCCCACGTATGGATGGATCCGATCGCTTGGTCCAAAGGGGCAGAGGTAGTGGCAAAAGCCCTCGCTGAGTTTGATCCGGCGAACAAGGACTACTATCTCTCGAACAGCATTAAATTCATCGAGCAGGCAAACGCTTTGCATGAATACGGCAAGAAAGTTCTCGCCACCGTTCCACAGCAGACACGTGTCCTGATTACATCGCATGACGCTTTCAATTATTTCGGCCGAGCTTACAGCCTTAAGGTGATCGGCGTTCAAGGGATCAGCACTGAATCGGAAGCCGGGCTGCAGCGAATCAATGACCTTGTGGATTTCCTCGTAGCGAACCGGGTCCCGGCGGTGTTTATCGAGAGTAGCGTCTCACCGAAGAATATCCAGGCGCTGGTCGACGGCACGAAGTCGCGAGGGCATAATGTGCGGATCGGCGGTCAGTTGTTTTCCGACGCCATGGGCGAGGAAGGCACCTACGAAGGGACCTACATCGGCATGATCGATCACAACGTCACTCTCGTCGCTCGGTCACTTGGTGGAACTGCACCCGAGCGCGGAATGCAAGGGAAGCTGCGCGATGCCCACTGAAGAAGGAGCAGGCCGATCGAATGTCGAAATAGCGACAGGACGCGAGCACCCAGCAGGAATTCCGCTTGCGATCCATGACATGACAGTCGCCTATCAGGATCGCCCCGTGCTCTGGGATGTCGACCTGGATATTCCGGAAGGAAAGCTAGTTGGAGTGGTCGGACCGAACGGTGCCGGTAAGAGTACACTGATCAAAGCAGTGATGGATCTCATTCCACGCGCATCGGGCACAATTCGGGTGTTCGACGGACCTTTCAACAAAATGCGCAGTCGCGTTGGCTACGTGCCCCAGCGCGAAAGCGTCGACTGGGATTTCCCCGTGAGCGTGCTTGATGTCGTGACCATGGGGACATACGGTCAGATCGGCTGGTGCCTCCCCGTTCGAAAGCGTCACCGCGAGCAGGCGATGGCGGCTCTGGACCGAGTGGGCATCGCGGATCTTGCGCACCGGCAGATAAGTCAGCTTTCAGGTGGACAGCAGCAGCGCACCTTTCTCGCGCGGGCGCTGGTGCAAAATGCCGACCTCTATCTCATGGACGAGCCGTTTGCCGCGGTCGATGCGGCAACGGAGAAGGCGATAGTGCTTCTTCTTCAAGACCTCCGCGGCTCCGGAAAGACCTGTCTCGTCGTGCATCACGATTTGCAAACGGTTCCGGAGTACTTTGACTACGTGCTCCTGCTGAACATGCGCGTTGTCGCGTTTGGAAAAACGGAGGAGGTCTTCACTAAGGATAATCTGCAGAAGACCTACGGCGGCAAGCTTACATTACTGGACGAGGCAACCGAGGCACTTCGGAGGTTGGGGAGGGCACTGTGAGTGGTGCGGCATTCTTCGGGCACTTCGCTTCTGAGATCGGGATTGCGTTATACGCGTTAAGTTCCATCACGGATCGCACCGTTGACTGGCCGACGTTCGATCAGTGGCTCAGAGTCCTCACATTGCGCGATTACAACACTCGTGTCGTCGTAATAGGCACACTTATTCTCGGTGCAGCCGCTGGTGTAATCGGCAGCTTCACACTGCTTCGCAAACGAGCATTGATGGGGGATGCACTCAGTCACGCGACTCTCCCGGGAATCGGCCTCGCGTTCATGATCTCGGTCGCTGCGGGCGGCTCTGGAAAGTCCCTCGGCGTGCTGCTCCTCGGAGCAACGATCAGCGGGGTCATCGGACTTGGCGCGGTTCTCGCGATCCGAAATCTCAGCCGGCTCAAAGAGGATACGGCGCTGGGCATTGTATTGAGCGTTTTCTTCGGAACCGGTGTCGCCGTGCTCGGAATCGCACAGCGGATGGGTGAGGGTCACTCAGCCGGGCTTGAATCTTTCATATACGGAAAGACCGCTTCGATGGTCACAGGCGATGCCCTGCTGATCGGTGTTGTCGCAGCATTCGTCGTCGCCGCGTCAATATTACTGTTTAAGGAATTCCGTCTGCTCGCCTTTGACACCGGATATGCCTCAAGCCAAGGCTGGCCAACTGTTGGACTTGATATCGTGATGATGGCGCTCGTCGTTGCAATCACGGTCGTAGGGCTCCAAGCGGTCGGATTGATCCTCGTCATCGCCTTGCTCATCATACCCGCAGCTGCGGCACGATTCTGGACCGAACGTCTCGACAGGATGGTACCCATCGCTGCTGCGATTGGCGCACTTAGCTGCGGAATTGGTTCGACGAGCAGCGCGCTCTTCGCGCATCTCCCATCCGGAGCAATGATCGTTATCGCTGCTGGAATGGGCTTTCTCTTCAGCATGCTTTTTGGATCAGCACGGGGAATCCTTGTACGCTCCGTTCGAAGATTTCGCCTGAACAGGAAGGTTCGCCGCCAGCATTTGTTGCGCGCGATGTATGAGCTCAACGAGACGGCGCGCTCGACATCGAACGGAGAGATGCGTCCGGAGGCGTTTGGTGTCGGGATAACAAGTATCCTTCCCATGCGTTCGTGGTCACGCGGAGAGCTTCAAGCGGAGATTCGTTCTGCGATCTCGGAAGGCTTAGCCGAGCGAGCAGGGGATGAGGTTCGCCTAACGCCGGAGGGAAGCGCGATTGCGGCCCGGACCGTCCGGAACCACCGCCTCTGGGAACTATATCTCATCACCTACGCTGATATCGCTCCGAGCCACGTCGATCGGGATGCCGATATGATTGAGCACGTGCTCGGAACGGATCTTGTACGAGAGCTTGAGACATTGCTTCACTCCAGGGACGCGGCAACTGAGCGTTTACCGCCAAGTCCACATGCGCTTTCGAGCACATCTCCGGTGCAGTCATGATTCTCCAACGAGTCTCAGAAAGTCTTGCACAGTGGAATTGGTCACTCGACGGTTGGATTGTTGTCGCCTCGGTTCTCTGCGCCGTTGCGAGCGCTCTGCTCGGGCCCTTCCTGGTGCTTCGCCGAATGAGCATGATGGGTGACGCGATCAGTCACGCTGTACTTCCAGGGCTCGCGATTGCCTTCCTGGTCACGGGCAGCCGGGCGAGCCTTCCCATGTTCATCGGCGCTGCCATCGCCGGAGTGCTGACGGCAGTGTTTACCGAGTGGGTAAGGGGATTCGGTAAGGTGGACGAGAGTGCGAGCATGGGGGTCGTGTTCACTGTCCTTTTTGCCCTCGGATTATTACTCGTGGTGCAAGCTGCAGACTCGGTCGACCTCGATCCGGGATGCGTACTGTATGGCGCTATCGAGATGACGCCCCTCGATACGACCCTTTTCCTCGGTTACGAGGTCCCGCGCGTGATTCTTACGCTCGGTTCGGTTTGCATTCTCAATCTGCTTTTCGTTCTCGCCTTCTACAAGGAGCTGAAGATCAGTTCGTTTGATCCAGGGCTTGCCACTACAGTAGGGGTCAGTGCGCCGCTCATGCATTATCTACTGATGACCCTTGTAGCGGTTACCGCAGTGGCTTCCTTTGAGAGCGTCGGAAACATCTTGGTCGTCGCTATGCTTGTGGTCCCAGCAGCGGC
>CAYOAK010000227.1:0-6079 GCA_964401925.1 uncultured Bdellovibrionales bacterium
GCGGGCGGCCTCGCCCGCTTTTAAGAGTTCGCTTCGGCACTAAGTCCGATCACTTTTCGAGTGCGAGTACCGGCAAGCGGGCGAGGCCGCCCGCGGTCCCAGTATCTCTAAACCAGCGACAATTTCGGAACTGCCCTTGCCGTGATTGTGCTCGGCAATTCGATCGGCAGCTCGGGTGCGACATGCACCTTGTCTGCTGATGTCCGTGCGAAGAAGTCCGTTAGCGAATGACGGAGAAAGAGCTCTGCTTCGGTGCCCTTGCCGATCTGGGGATTCATCGCAAAGTTGTCGAAGATCCAGCGGCCCCCTTCTTTGTGTAATCCGCACACCGCCTGAAGGGCGTCGTTTACTTCGAGCGCATAGCCTTCGCTGTCGACATTGAGCAGCTGCTTCGGTGCACTCTCGTGCCGCTCTTCATCGACAATTCGCTCAAGTAAAAACGTTCGGGCGCGTTTTCGATCGTGCTCGTTTCGGAGGCGCTTTACGACGATCCGATCTTGCAGGATAGCAGTGTGATTGCCCTCTGTGTCTGTGCCCTCAATCTTATTCATCAGATCGAGAAAACGTTGAGCTTCGGCACCCGGCGTCTTCGAAAGCGCTTTTTGCAAGCGTTCGCCGGCGGTGCGTCGATACTCCAGATAGGAAGCCCGGCCGCTCTTCGTGAGCGTGACGATCTGCGTGCGCTGATCCTCGGGTGCGCGTGTCTTCGTTACGTACCCCTCTTTCTCAAGCGCAGTGACCGTGCGTGAGACGGTGCTCGTATCAAACGGAATGATCCGGCTGAGCTCCCGGAAGGGGAGTGTATCGGCATTCTCAAAGAGTGCGACAACAACGTAGAGCTTCACGAGACTAAGCATGCTGCCCATGAATTGCCCGCCGAGCATTCCTGATCCGCGCGCGAGGCGCCGCAGCTCGAGGGTTACCGGATGATCCGCTTTTCGAACCGGTACTTCTGCCGCGCCCAAACCGTTTGCGAGATAACGCAAGCAATTGGCGAGATCGTGTGTCTCGCCCTCGGTCATATTCTTCAGACATTCGTTCATGATGACCGCTTGCGAACGGTCAAGTTCATCGAGGACGCCACGGCCCTTTGTCGTAATCGTAAGATCATTTGCGCGCCGATCATCTGAGGAGGCGACTTTCCGGACGAGCCCTTCGAGGGCGAGAGAGTGGGAGAGACGCGAGAGCGAGCTCTCGTCGAGATTGAGAATCTTTGCCAGTTCGCTGGCAGTGGCCGCGTTGTCGCTATCGAGATGCAGCAGAAGGTGGGCTTGCGAGATACCGACCGACGAAACAGCGAACTGCTGACGGATAGTGCGGCGTTTCCACTGGAACTTCAGCAGTGCAGCCGCGATATCGCAGCAAACTTCAAGATTCGAACGTGATTCCTTCATGAATTTGAGGCGCCTTTATCGGCCGCCTATCCTTGTGTCCTGCAAGGTTGCGATTCGCAACATTTGTTCCCTGCAAGATAGCAGTTTTGACACTGATGGGTCAAGAACCATGAAACTCTAGCTAGTTAGTTCTAAAACAATATGTGCGTCGCGCAACGAAAGAGCTTGACTAATCATTGCGTGCCTCATACAACGAGCCGCAGGATGATTGTTGCGGACCGCAAGTAATGGGGCGCAGCAGGCGAAAACAGCGGGTTTTCTGGGTTCGAACAACACGGACGGAATGAACAAGGACCGCAAAAAAATGACCCTCAACACACTTCAGTTTGAAAATGGCCTGCAACTCAGAACTTTCTCGGTCCCCTGGGGGAACTGCGTCGAGGTGATGCTCCTCGATGACAAGGGTGACGCGCTGCAACGGGGCATGACCGACCGCGGCCAGCTGCTCCCGATGGCCTGGTACCCGGCGCTGGAAGAGGCGATCGGCGAGGGCAAGATCTTCGACCTGAGCACGTTGGAGAAGTTTTTCGATCAGATGGGAAAGGAGCCAGTATGAGTAATCGCCAAAGGAATCGGGGGAAGAGGATGACTGAGATGGAAGGGGGCTTGGGCGGGGGAATGGACGATATTCTCAGCGCGCAGATCACATCTGAGGCTCTGGCGGAGCTCAGGTCGAAGCAGTGGAAGGCCCGCGAGGAGGCCGAAGTTGAGGATAATTTCGCCCGAGAGTGCATCCATCAAATGTTTGAATTTTCACATAAAATGGACCGCTCCCGGGTCTTTCTCGCGGTAAATGCCGCAGGAGTTGGTGTGTTAATGAAGACGGTGTAAACTCGCGCGTCCGTCCGCGTTATTTCCAATCAGCGTTATTTCCTATTGGCGCATTCTGAGTAGAGGAGCTTCTCAGCTCTCGAGTGCTCCTCTGCACCCGAGAGTCGAGGGGAATCAGGTTTCACGCACAGGCGTCTCCCTTGAACTCGGTTCACGGGAGGTGCCCGTATGCAGTTCACCATCACGCAAACGATGGTCGACGAATTCGATTGGCGGGCTCCTCGGAGCCCCTTTCTTCCCCGAACCCCCGCGATGCTGTCCAAGCGCACAGGTTTCGAGCGTCAGCTGCGAAGCTGCCCTGACTATCGAGGACAGGGCTTCAACTGGTTTGATGGCCTTGATACCCCCGACGGCATCGCCATCTTCGCTAATGCAATCAACGCCGATTGCAAGCGGTCAAACCGGTGGGATCTGAAAACGGAGCTCGTGCTCTGGCTCGCGGAAAATCATCCGCTGAGCTTTCACGATCCCACGATTCACATGCGTAGCGGCGGGGTCTTTTACGTCCGGCTGGGCTTCAGCAAGGATTACCCGATGTACGTGTCCTTCCACACAAAGGGTATTCCAGCCGCACGATTTCCTCGACAAGGAAATCTCGTTTGGACAGATTACTTCATGCAGGCAGAGGCGCCGTATTGCCTCTGGATGTTTGAAGAGATCTGGCACGACGAATCGAAGCTCGACGACTTCCTCGACTGGCACGAACGCCGTCGAACAGCCCGGGGTGGTGATGCACAAGGCTGCTAGCCCGTCCCCACGATTTTTTACGTTATAAATCCCCTCGCTCTCACGCTTTCTGCCCGCAATTCCGCGCTGTGCGCAAATCTGCTATGTAGTCGCGCTCCGTGAACGAACGAACTCGAAACCAGGATCTCCTCTCGAAAGAGCGGCTGTTGGAGCCTTTGGCACCAGCATCCGGGGACGTGCGCATCGCGCTCGCGTATCCGAATCGCTACTGGGTGGCGATGTCGAATCTCGGTTTTCAAACGATCTTCAAGCTCCTCGCACAGAATCCCCGCTTCGCGGTGGAGCGCGCCTTTTTCCCGGAAGCGGACGACGCCGAACTTCGGAGCTTTGAGAGCAATCAGCAGCTGCGAAACTTCGAGCTTCTCGCATTCAGTGTGTCATTCGAGACAGATTATCTCTACGCACTTCAGATGCTCGAGGCAGCGGGTCTCGATCTGAACGCAGCGTGTAATTCCTGGAGGAGCTGGGAGGAGCGGGAAGAGGAGTTTCGCTCGCGGCCGTTCCTGCTCGCAGGCGGCGCGGCGCTGACCTTGAACGCAGAACCTCTCGCACACTTCTTCGACGCGATTGTGATTGGCGAAGGTGAAGAGGTGCTCCAGGAGATCACGGAACTCTACCTTGAGGCTCGAGACAAAGGTGCCTCACTCCGCGAAACGCTCCAAGCGCTCGCATCGATCGAGGGCGTGTATATACCCGCTTTCTATCGACCCGAGTACGGTGCGGACGATTCGCTCCTGGATGTCGAGAAGCTTGACCCGTGCGCTCCGAACAAAGTTCCGCGCAGGTATCTCCGCGATATCGATCGGTTTGCGACCTACACGGTTATTCAGACCGCAGAGACTGAATTCAAGAAGATGTTCATGACGGAGACGGGCCGGGGCTGCGAAGTCGGCTGCCGTTTCTGCGTCTCCGGCTATATGTACCGGCCGACCCGGAAGCGCTCGAAAGACACGATCGACCGGTCGCTGCAGGTCGGCCTTGAGCAGAGCGAAAGCGTCGGCTTTGTCGGAGCATCGGTTTCAAGTCACCAGAGTATCAGTCAGCTTGCTCACGAGGTCGCGGCACAAGGCAAGCGTGCGTCACTCAGCTCGATCATGAGTCAACGGGTAACGCCCGAGCTCGCGGCCTCCCTTTCGGAAAGTGAATACAAGACCGTCGCTCTCGCTCCCGAAGCAGGCAGTGAAGCGCTTCGTTTCCGGCTTGGAAAGCGTGTGCTGAACGCTCAAGTGGTTTCGGCTGTAAAGATTCTCGCCGAGAACGGCATTCGGAATTTCAAACTCTACTGCATGGTCGGACTTCCGTCGGAGACGATGGAGGACGTCGAAGCGATCGCGGAGCTTGCGGCCCTTTGCCGCGATGCGGCGCTGGAAGGCGCGCGCTCACAAGCTGAGTTCAAGATCGCCCCGAATATTTATCTCTCGCTGAATCCTTTTATCCCGAAAGCGTGGACGCCGTTTCAACGTCACGGATTTGCGGACTTTGCCGAGGTAAAGAAACGGATCGCTGTGGTTCAGAAGGGCATATCCAGAGTTCCGAACGTCGAGCTGAAGTTCGAGTCTCCGCGGGAGAGCTACTTTCAGGCATTGGTCTCACGCGGTGACCGCCGCGTCGGGGCGCTGATGGTGGAGATGATTCGCCGCAAGGAGGACTGGCGCTGGCTCGTAAAGAATGGCGAGGAGCGGATTCTTCCGGATGTTCCGCCGGCGGATTTCTACGTGCACCGGATGATCGGGGAAGAGGAGCGGCTTCCCTGGGAGTTCGTCGACATGCATATTGAGCGCTCGTTGCTCGAACGGGAGTACAGCCGGACCTTTGAAGATGTGGCACCTCTCATCGCCCGGAAGCGGGTCGAGGTCGAGCGGAATATCGAGAGAAGAAGTCAAGAAGCGGGACAGGTAGCAGCGTGAAAAGGATTATCGCGGTAGCGAGCGGAAAGGGCGGAGTTGGGAAGTCGACGGTGGCTGCGAATCTGGCTGTTGCATTTGCGAACCGGTCCATCGGCGGGATGCCGCCGCAAAAGGTGGCGCTGATCGATGTCGACTTTTACGGCCCGTCGATTCCGACCCTTATGGGCGCAAAGCTCGATGGGACGGAGCTCAAAGTTGATCACCAGGAGAAGTTCATTCCGCCGCTGAAGCACGGGGTGAAATACATATCGATCGCATTCTTCCTTAAGCGGAACGACGATCCGATCATCTGGCGCGGCCCGATGTTCGGGAAGGCGATCACGCAGCTTTTCCAAGATGTGAGCTGGGGTGAAGTGGATCTGGCTTTCGTCGATCTCCCGCCGGGAACTGGAGACGCCCAACTCTCGCTCGCTCAGGGAGTGAAACTTGATGGCGTCGTCCTCGTTACCACCCCTCAGGAGGTTGCGCTCAGCGATGTGCGCCGGGCGTTGAACATGTTCCGGAAGGTGAACGTTCCGATCCTCGGAGTCGTTGAGAACATGAGCGGCTTCAAGCTCCCAAGCGGGGAGCAGCTCGATATCTTCGGCAAGGGGGGCGGAAGGTCGCTTGCCCAACAGTATGGTGTTCCGTTCCTAGGCGAGCTTGCACTCGATATGTCCATCCGGGAGGGCGGTGATCGGGGTGAACCTGCGGCGCTGAATGGCGACAGCACACCGTCGAAGGCGATCGACGCCATTGGCGAGAAGATGCTGATCGAGCTTAACCGCGAAGTCGCAGCACCTGTGCAGCTTGTGGGCTAACCGCCCTAAACCGTTGTTCATCGACGGTTTGCCGAATCATGTGCCGGCCCATTCGAATCTAAGCATAACAGTCTCAGGGACTTACTCGTTTGTTACTTGATCGGACACTTTCTCAACGAAGGCACGATTAGGGTTGAGATCTGGGTGGAAGGGTTGAGTGAACGATGGATTGCGTCGATAAGATGGGCGTAAGAGATTCCTGCCTATGCGCGTTCTGATTGGAACTGCAATTACTTACCTCCTGATCGTGAGCATTGCTCACGCGGAGATCTACGTGGTGAAAGGCCGGCGTGGCGTTGTCACGTTCACCAGCCGTAAGCCGATCGAAGGCCGGCAGTTTGAAGTATTCAAGCCATCCCGCCATCCGATCTCGATCTATCGCAGCTGGGGTTACTCCCGG
>CAYOAK010000228.1:0-6009 GCA_964401925.1 uncultured Bdellovibrionales bacterium
GCGCTGGAGGCGGAGCGACCTCTTCAATCTCAAAGGGTCCCCCCTTCGAGTCGTTTCCGCTGCCGCGCCATTTCCCTTCAACCCGCTTGATCGTGCCGGTGATGAGGTGCCGGTCCGGGCATACGAAATCAAACTCTGCAGAAACGCCGTCGATGAAAGTTATGTGACCGGGGCAGTTCATCGGCAACCCCATCACCGCGTTCTGAGCGACACCAACTGATTCGAGCGCTTGTTGCGGAACGGCGATCATAAAAATCCGCGGCGCCGGCGCAACAGCGGTCGGCGGCGCAAACTGTCCCTCGCCCTCAAAGCCGCGAAGAATATTGAAAATGAAATGCATGTTCTCGGATCTGGGTGGAGGAGCCGCCTTTGTTTCCGTCTTTGCCGGAGTAACCGCTTTGGAAGTCTTTCGCTTCTCTGCCTCAACCGGGCGCGGCAATAGAACGAAGAGGGAGAAGAGAACCAAGGGAAGAAATCGTTTCATGAGGGGTATTTTCGGCAGCTCTCAGGGCGTGACACCATTTTTAAGCGCAAATCTGCTCGTATCTTGGCCTAAGACAATCTTAGAACTTCTCTTCCGCCAAACCCCTATCCCCGTCAACCTTCGATTATCACAGCGCTTTTCAGCCGCTGACGGATTACTTCCCGCTCATGATCCGCTCCGGCAACGACGATAAGGATGCATGAGGTTCCCATCAAAGAAACGGTGCAGCGAAGAGCGAGGCTCTGTTCTGACGGAGTTCTCTATCTCCGCGTGGTTTCTCATTTTTTGTCTTTTCTCGATGATCGACGTCGGACTGGCCATCAATAATTATATGGCCGTGGCCCGAGTTGCCTACGAAGGAACCCGCTATGCCGCGAACGTTGCGGCGTTGGAAGAGGATCAGAAGCTTGTCTATAGCCCCGCGGATTACAGCGGCGACGGCTACTCTTCGAATCTCCTCGAACAGCAGAAGAAAGTCATCGAGCGGGTAAGAGTCCTCTTGCAGGCGCAGGGGCTTCCCTCCGACAGTGGGGTCAAGATTGTCACTGAGTATGGAGTGAGCGGACCGCCGGCACAGAGCGAGCAGGCTCAGCCGACGCACACGAACGGGCATGTCGTGTTCGTGAAGGTCACCGTTCCCTATCAAGGGATCGGACCGTTTTTTCCGACATTGACCCTCGGATCGTCGAGCAGTGGGCCGTATCTTTACCGATCAAGAATTTCGGGCAGCTAATTTTGAGCAGAGAGATCTTTCAATCGCCGAGCGCAAACGTTCACTCCCGCCGGGAGTTGGGTGCGACATTTCTCGAATTCACAATCGTCGCCCCTCTGGTCCTCTTCCTCGTGCTCGCGATCGCAGAAACTGCACGTTATCTCGCTGTCCGCGGTGTGGTGAATGCCGCGGCAAACCGCGCCGTGCTTCTCGCCGCCTCTGATCCGGGGATCATCGCATATAAAATGGATGGTGAGACCAATCAGGAGCAAGCCTTCACCGACGCTGAAGCGAAGGTGCTGGCAAAGGTGAAGGAGCTTCCGATGTCTCTCATCGGCGTCAACGGCGATACGCCGGGCTCCGCCGGACATATCTCCAGCATCCGGTTGATCATGCCGCCCTCAAATAGCAACGGTGACTCACTTGAGAAGCGTTTCGAAGACGTTCCACTCCAGGTTGAGGTCACCGTATCAATGCGGCCGATCATCCCCTGCCTTGGAGCGATTCTGAATCTTTCCGGCGGCTCCCCGAACTGCGCCGCGCCGGTGACTCAACGGTTTGTTGCGACCGCCTTCCGCGAGCCGTCAAAAGTGCTCACGATGCCGACACAGGTCGACTGTAACGGTAATCCCATCGGATCGCCGGACTACAACCAGAACTGCGCTTGTAAGAGCCTCCAATATTGGGACACCACGAGTCCGCCGGGTAGTTGTGTGTGCCTGCCGGGTCTCCAGATGAACTCAAATGGGGATTGTGAGTGTTCCAATCCATATAACTCGGTGACGAGCGAAGGCACATGCGCTTGCGATCCGGCGAAGTTCGCCTCTTCTTGCAGCGGCGCAGGCCAGCAAGTGGACACTAATTCGTGTTCATGTGTTTGCAACGCAGCAAGCGGCTTCAGCGGAAATGGAAGTTCTTGCTCCTGCTCCAATTCGAATCACGTCGTCAATAGTTCCGGCGCATGCGCGTGCGAGACGACTCTTCCCTGTGACCCGGCAAACGGCTCGATCTTTGACCCGGCAACCTGTCAGTGCAAATGCGACACCTCAAAGGGGTTCGCCGGCAGCGGCAGCAGTTGCGCGTGCTCGAGCTCCGTGAAATCCAATCAGGGCGGAACCTGCTCCTGCACCGCTCCGGCAAGCTGCCCAGGATACCAGAGTTGGAACAGCACGACCTGCAACTGCGGTTCGTGTCCGGCCGAGAGCTCGTACACGTGGATAAAATCGAACTGTCAGACCGGCGGCGGAACTTGGGACACCGCCGCATGCAGTTGCACCTGCCCGGCCGGCGCCTCCTGGATTACGAACGGATACAACGGCTGGTGCGGATGCTCGAACCCGAGTCAATATTGGAATGGAACGGCGTGCACTTGTTACGGTGGAATGGAGGATAATGGATCCGGCGGATGCAAGTGCATCGATCCGAACAAACAGATCGTCAACAACACCTCATGTCAGTGCACCAACCTCACCACTCCGTGTCCGAATTCGGCGCACAAGGTGAACACTTCGACCTGTCAATGCGGATGTAATCCGTGATGAAGAAAATGATCGTTACGCTCAGAGGCATTTTATTCATCGGGGTCGCAGCACTTCTGGCTGCGCACACCGCTGCTGCTCAGAATTTCTGTAATAACGGGACGCTTAACACCACCACCTGCGGATGCACGTGTTCCGGTGCGCAGACATTCAGCTATAGCGACTGCTATTGTCCTGCCAGCTACTGCCAAGGCACTTCGTACGCCTATGCAACTGGACCAGGAGCCTGTGCCTGCCAATGTTACGGTGATTCGACCGGCGCGATGATCTGTAACTGGGCGGGTTACACCTATAATTCCACGACCTGCAGCTGCAACTGTCCCGGCTCGAAAGTATTTTCTATGGCGACCTGGAGCTGTAGCTGCCCGAACAGCGGAAACTGCCCGGCCGGCCAGGTGCAGGACCCGAATACCTGCGGATGTATCTGCAACACCGCCGCCGGATTCGCCGCGGGATCCGGAACGTGCGCCTGCGCGAACACAAATCACGTATCGAACGGCAGCTCTTGCGGATGCTCCTCTACTATCACCTGCAACCCTACCACCCAGGATTTGAACCCAAGCACTTGCCAATGTGTCTGTAAGGCGAGTCTGGCGAGCGCGTGCAGCTCTTCGGGCGGGACATATGACTCGGGAAGCTGCTCGTGCGGCTGTCCGGGGAACAAAAATTTGGTCGGCGACCAATGCAAATGTGTCGCAACGTATAACCCGCTCGTTGAGGATCAGTTGGCCGACTGCACGGTCCTCTGTAAATATGGGCAGGTAAACGGAGCATGCAAATGTCCGGGGCTGTCCGGATGCATGCAACTCAATGGCACCTGTGGAACCTGTCCGATGTAGCGTGCGCTCGCTGGGCGGTGCGCTAGAGCATCCCGACAGCGCACGTGCCGACGAGAGAATGAAAGGGGGAGTGCTTCCCCTTTTGGCGATCCTGCTTGTCGCGATCTTCGGATTGATGTCGCTCGCTGTCGAAATGACCTCCTACGCGACGCAAGTTCAGCAAGCGCGGAACAATGCGAATCTCGCAGTGCTCGCCGCTCTTGAAGAGTCAATGGCTCGCCCCTCGACCGAGACGGTCGATCAGGTCATTAACGCGGCTCTCACTCGGGCGCGCGGAATCGGACAGCTGAATGTGACGATGAAGGGAGCCGCGCCCCGCGTCGCAAATCTCGAGAAGTCCTCGACCAACAGCGCGGCGCAAGCCGACACCGTCGAGCTCCGCCCTGGGTTTTGGTATTACGGACAGCCGGGAACTTCCGATCCATGCAACGGAACTTATCCATGCTTCGAGCCGGTCGGCACAACAACGACACGTAAGCCAAACGCGTACCGGATGGTCGGTGAGATGTATATTCCCACGCCGCTCGCATTTGCGCGGGCGGCTTTCAATGTGAGCGAAGCGAAGATTCGGGTGGACAGCATCGCCACAGTGGTCCCGCGTCGAGGATGCATCGTGGTCTCGAGCGCTCCCGCACCGATGAACCGCGAAACCCACCTGCTTTCGCCGCCCGCGGCGGCGAATATGGCGTCCGAGATGGCGTTCTATCTCTCCGGAATAAACGGCTCGCCCGCGGACAACACTGCCGGCTCGAACGATCCGGTGCGTCACAACGACATCTGGGTGTCGTGGAACGCGTCACAAGTCAATCGATCAGGCGCGTTCGACCCGAACATCCATTTCCAAAGCGACTACGTGCGCAGCGACGTGCTCGTTCCCGGCGGAATCTGGTCGGACACGGACTACGACTCAGCGACCATGAGTGAACGACATCCCGATCCCTCGACGAGCACGGATTATAGCGTCACGAGCAAGCCGATCTATCGCATCGATACCTATCCTGAGATCGGAAATGCGCAGGTCGATGCTTCGGGCGCAACGTATGTCGGACCCGAGCCGATGATGACTGTGTTCTCTGGATTGAATACGATCGTTGATAAATTCAAAGAGCGCGCGGTGGTAGGCGATCAGCTGTGCTTGATCTTCTTCGATCAGCGGATCGATTGGCCCCGTTTCTTTCTCCTCTCTGACGACTTCGACTACATGAAGGAGGTCGTGGATTTCGAGAGCAGCGGCGGAACGAAGCTGAATCCGGCCTACGGATTTGCAAACGCGATCAAGCACCGGATCTTTCCGAGCTTCGATTCGCAGCAGGATATTCTCCTTGCAGTGAGCGCCGCGACGACCGAGTTCGACCGCGTCCGGCAGCTAAATCCCGGTATGCCTTCATCCGATTTCATCGTCCTCATCGGTGACGGATTGAACACCTGCTTCAAGTGCACGCCCTCGGACAGTGATTTCGACTGGGACGGAGACGGGAAGGTCAGCAGCTCCGACAAGACCCAGTTCGATGGGTGCTATGCCGGCACAATTCCCTTTGCTCAGTGCGGGTGGGCCGACTCGAACAACAACAATCGTGTCTATATCGACCCCGATGATCAGGCAGAGTTCACAAAGGCGTTTAACGACCCGATGAATAATTGCACGGCCTATGGCCCGTCGAACGGGAAGAACTGCAACAACACATTTGGAAACTACTTTATCGGGATGAATCAGCTGAAGACCTTCGTCCAAGAAGAGGTCGCAGCTGAGCGGAAGATTCCGATCCACGTGATCGCGCTTGGTGCGAATGTCGAGCCGCATTCAGTGGCGATTCGCGATCCGCTGGATCCGGCGAAGTGCCTCAGTGATTATTCGATTCGTGCAAAAGGCCTGACAGACGGCGTCGTTAAGCGCCAACTCAACTCGAACGGCACGGAGATGTCCTGTAACGCCGATTCCGGGGGCGGAATCACTTGCGACAACGACGCAGTGAACGCATTCTGGAACCGATCGAAGGTAAATCCTTTCTACCGGGTGAACCGCGATCTCTATGACATCGCCGCAATGAGCGGCGGATTGTGGGCGCCGCTTCGCCCGCCGGATGTTGGCTGCAGCTCTGCCGAACAAACAAACGGGAAATGCGCTGCGGATGGTACGAAGGTCTCGACGGATCCTTTCTGCAGGACGAAGACCGAGCAGATCACGAAATACATGGAAGAGATTATGGGACAGAACCCGTTTACGGTTGTCCAGCAGTAGGTCCGAGCGTTTGTCGAAGGTCCGGCACAAGTCCGCCGAAATCTCCATTCGACATACAGACAAGCAGATCTCCCGGACGTGTGTTTGAGAGAATCCACTGTTTCAGCTCATTCACTGCTGAAAAATCCTTCGCCGTTATTCCCAGCTGCTGAATGCGTCCGCGCATCTTCGACACATCGAACGGCTCGGCTTGATTC
>CAYOAK010000229.1:0-6008 GCA_964401925.1 uncultured Bdellovibrionales bacterium
GGAATCTCCGATGGCTCATCGAATCGTACAAGCTCAAGGGCGTTGAAGGCGAGCGCTAGCCGCCGCCTGATTTGCCCATATATCAGGTCGGGCGCGATTGATGACGAGAGAAAAGAGTCATTCGCCTCCGGTATGACCTGACCGCTTTCCACCGCCCGCTGTGCACGCTCATCCACCATCTCATCGAACAAGCTCAGAGTTCGATCGATTCCAAACTCATCCACCGCAACAACCGACGCGGTCGGAGGGAGGTAATCCCAGAATGCTGCTGTCGGGGATTGAAGGAGCGGGGTGAGTTGCTCGATTCCCGGCCAATATCCGCCTGTGCGAAGCACATCCTCAAGCAGATCGACTTCGCGCGTGGGGGTAACACTCACTTCGGCCCGATCGCGGACCCTCTGGATCGCATTCTCCAGGCTTTCATCAGGCGCGAGGGTGAAATCACGTCCCAAAGCGCATTCACTGATTCTCCAGGGAAACAGATGTTCGCAAATGGGTAATACTCGCACCGATCGAGCGGGGGTCAGCGAACGTTGGGTTTCCGCGTCGAACTCGCGTATCGATTCGAGCAGGTCGCCGAAGAACTCCAATCGAACAGGATTCTTTGCTCCGGCAGGAAAGATGTCGATGATCGCACCACGGACAGAGAACTGTCCGAGTTCCTCGGTAAGTGTCGTCCGTTGGTAGCCCAGCACATCGAGCGCTGCGATGAACTCATCGCGTTCAACCGTGTCGTTTACCGAGAGCTCAATCGTCGCAGCGCGCAACAGGTCGGGGCGAAGAATTTTTTGGGTGAGAGCTTCCGCGGCGGCGATGACGATGCATGGCTCTCCGCGGCGGAGCCGATCAAGAACTGCGATTCGGTTTGATACGATCTCCGCGGTTGGTGAAAGCGGCTCGAACGGAAGAATCTCCCATCCGGTAAAGAGGAGGACCGGAGCAGCGTCGGCCCCGGCGTGAAAGAACTCAAGATCGATGAACAGCGACTCGGCGCTCTTGGTATCGGGGGTGATAATGAGGAGTGTCGATCCCGCGGAGGGCGAGGAGTCCTTGGGCTCGAGACCGGCGTAACGCCCCGGGAAGACCCCCCGAACCCACTTGGCGAGGGCGTACGCCACCCCCGCGGGACCGGTGCCGCGTAACCTCTGAATCCCCTGCTTCCGCTCCTCCGTCACAACTTCGCTAAGCTTTTCGAACCGTTAGCTTAACCGCGTTTCCTATTCCACGCCAATTTCCGACTGAATCCACCCGAAGAAAGCCAAAAGAATGAGAACGAAGGGTTAAGATATTCTCCGATTCTTTCGATCATCAAGGGTGCGACGCACGACCCTTGGTGCACGATGGATATTACACAACTACTGACCTTTACCTTTCAACAGAACGGCTCTGACCTTCATATCAGCGCCGGAGAATCTCCGATGATTCGCGTCGACGGCGACGTGAAGCGGATAAAGGTGCCGGTCCTCTCCGCTGAACAGACCCAGACGATGCTCTACGACATCATGGGTGACGCGCAGCGGAAGATCTTCGAGGAGAAGAGCGACATCGACTTCTCGATGGACGTGGGCGACACAGCCCGCTTCCGGGTGAACATCTTCCGCCAGCGCCGGGGTCTTGGTGCAGTGTTCCGTGTCATTCCGACAAAAATTCTCTCGCTCGAGCAACTCGGCACTCCGCCGGTGCTCAAAGAGCTGAGCCGCAAAGAGAAGGGGCTCGTTCTCGTTACCGGCCCGACCGGTTCCGGTAAATCGACGACGCTCGCTGCGATGATCGACCTGATCAACAACGAGCTCGATGGACACATCCTCACCGTCGAAGATCCGATCGAATTCGTCCATACATCGAAGCGCTGTCTCATCAATCAGCGGGAGCTCGGACCTCATACCCACAGCTTTGCAAATGCTTTGAAAGCCGCACTGCGTGAAGATCCGGATATTATTCTGGTCGGCGAAATGCGCGATCTCGAGACGATTCAGCTCGCGCTCACCGCAGCAGAAACCGGGCACCTTGTCTTCGGAACGCTCCATACGTCGAGCGCGCCGAAAACGGTCGACCGGATTATCGACGTGTTCCCGGCCAATCAACAGGGTCAGGTCCGCGCGATGCTCGCCGAATCGGTTCAGGCAATCATGACGCAAACGCTCTGCAAGAAAATCGGCGGCGGACGGGTTGCGGCTCTTGAAATTTTGATCGGAACCACCGCTGTCCGCAATCTGATCCGGGAAAACAAGATTCACCAGATTCCGAGCATCATCCAAACGAGCCAAGGCGCCGGGATGAAGACGATGGATCAGGCGCTCATCGACCTCGTTCACGAGAACAAGATCACGCGTGAGACAGCGATCGAGAAATCTTCGAATCCGAATCTCTTCGATCAGGTCGACGGAATGAAGAAATCAATGTCCGGGGGACGATAATGAGCAATAGCGCACTGGATATTCGAAAGCTCCTTTCGCTCATGGTCGAGCATGATGCGTCGGATCTCTATCTGACGGTTGATAGTCCACCGTCATATCGTGTGAATGGCACAGTGCGTCCGGCCGGCAGCCGCTGCCTTGAGCCGGAGGAGACAATGGCTCTCGCGCACAGCATTATGAGCGAGCGCCAGCAACGCGAGTTCGACGAGACGAACGAGCAGAATCTCGCCCTCTATTACACCTCGCTCGGACGCTTCCGTGTGAACGTATTCCGTCAACGAGCGTGCATCGGCCTCGTCATCCGCCAGATTAAGAGCAACATTCCGACCCTCGATGACCTCCGGCTCCCGGCCGTGTTGAAGGATGTCGCCATGACGAAGCGCGGACTCGTGCTTCTGGTCGGGGCAACCGGCTCAGGGAAATCGACAAGCCTCGCCGGACTGATCGACTACCGGAACACGAATCAGGCGGGGCATATTATCACCGTTGAAGATCCGATCGAGTTCGTGCACGTGCACAAAAAGTCGATCGTCACTCAACGGGAAATCGGAGTCGATACGCAGAACTATCAAGCCGCTCTGAAGAACGCGCTTCGTCAAGCGCCTGACGTGATCCTCATTGGTGAGATCCGCGACAGCGAGACGATGGAGGCAGCGATCACCTTCGCGGAAACCGGCCATCTCTGCCTCGCAACGCTCCACTCCAATAACTCGAACCAGGCGATGGAGCGGATCATGAACTTCTTCCCGCCCGAACGTCATAAGCAGATTTATCTGCAGCTCAGCCTAAACCTCCGCGGCGTCATCTCGCAGCGATTGGTAAAGACGGTCGACGGAAACCGTGTCGCTGCTGTTGAAGTTCTCCTCGGCAGTCCTCGCGTAAAGGATTTGATCCACAAAGGAGAGATCGCAGAGATTAAAGAGGCGATGGAGAAGAGCAGCACCGTAGGAATGCAGACCTTCGATCAGCATCTGTTCGAGCTCTATCGTGCCGGAACAATCACTCTCGACGAAGCGCTCCGGAACGCAGACAGCGCAAACAACCTGCGTCTCCGAATCAAGCTCGCAGAGAATCCGAGCCTCGAGAGCGACAAGCCGAATGCGTTCAGCTCAAAGAACGGAAACGGCGAGGCATCGAAGGAGAAACCGGCCACAACCGGCGAGGATATGCGGCTCAGGCTGGAGTCGTAGGAGCGTTTACTGGGACCGTTTACTGGGACCGCGGGCGGCCTCGCCCGCTTGCAAGCGTTGGCAGTGGAATAATGATCACCGTTCGAATGCATGAACCGGCAAGCGGGCGAGCCGCCCGCGGTCCCAGTGTGCCCGGAACTCAGTAGAACTCCGTCCGCCCGCGGACCCACTGAACCGCCGCGCCCTCCCTCCTCATCCAAATACCCCTGAGGAAATACCGCTCGGCTTCCCTTCTGCGTTTGAAGTAGGCTGAACGAGTTCGCCAATCGTTCTCTATGCCGCTTACACTGCTGCGTCCGCATTACCTGGTCATTCGGAACCGATTGAAGGGGAAGAACCGATCACCGCGCGCGATACGGCGCGATCTCCTGCTCTTGGGGATCTCGCTGATCATCATGGTCTGCATCTACATCGTATTCTTTATCCTCTTTCGCGGGCTGGCCCGGGAGCCGTCGTTCGCTCGCATCATTCCCCGGAAGATGATCGACCTCGTGTACGCGTACTTTCTCGTGCTGCTCGCCATCTCGAGCACTGTTGCTGCGATGAGCAATATTTATTCGTCGGAGACGATACAGTTACTGCTTCAGGCGCCCGTCAGCTCATTTCGAATTTACACGGCAAAGTACCTCGAGACCTTTCTCGAAACGACCTTCATGTTTTTCATTCTGACGACTCCGGCAGCGCTCGCATATGTGACGCAGCTAGGCGTAAGTTGGTGGATTCTCCCCGCAGGATTTTGCCTCTCGCTGCTTTTCCTTCTGATCCCCGTCGGCTTCGGGATCATCATCGCTACAACGTTCGCTCAGCTCATCGCTCTGCTTTGGAAACGGGGTGGAATTCTCTTCATCGGCATATTCATCACGTTCATCGGTGCGGCCGCTCAACTTGCGGGTGATTTGCGCAATGTCCAGGAACAGAAAGAAGGCGCACGCGCGTTTGTGGGCATGGTCGGACTAAATTCGACCAGCAACCCCGCCTGGCTCCCCTCACGCTGGGTGGCGGATACGCTGGGCGTTTTTGTGAAGGGCGATCCGGAAGGGATGATGCTGAAGATTGGCCTGCTTGTGAGTGCAGTCGTGCTCTCATTTGCCTCGGGCTTTCTCGTCTTCGATCTCTTTTCCATGCGGGTGCGATCATCGGCCCATGTGCATGTCACCCAAGGCACTGGAAAGTTCCGGGGCCGATCCGATATCTTCCGGATGGTGCTCGAGAAGGTGGCGGGAATGATCCCCTTCGATGCCCATGCTCGAGCGATCATCGTTAAGGACCTGAGCTCTCTCGTCAGAGATCGGGCCCAGGCGCTGCAACTGATTCTCTATCTTGGGCTCGGTGCCCTTTATATTACGGTCTATTCGTTCCTGAGCACCGCGCTTGCGTTAAGCGCCGTCGCTCAACAACTTTGGGTCGCCTTTCTTGCGATCTCGAATGTGCTCCTCGTCGGATTCATGACGACGACGATCCTCACTCGGTTGGTCTACCCTTCGGTGAGCCTTGAGGGCCGCGCCTTTTGGATCATTCAAGTGACGCCGATCCGCGTGCAAGAGGTGGTCAGAGCGAAGCTCTACTGCTGGCTCCCGTTTACCACCCTTCTCGCAAGCTCCCTCATGGTCGTAGGTGCATTCGCGATTGGGCTGGATGTTGCGACTTCAATGATCGTGCTTCTGCTCGGCCTAGCGATGACATTGGGGACAACTGCGTTGGCAATCGGACTTGGTGCCCGGTACGCAAGCTTCGATTGGGAATCTCCCAGCCAGTTGGCCATCGGACTTGGAACCCTCTCCCTGCTGCTTTTAAGCGTGACTGTTGTGTTCCTGTTCACAATCCCTTCCTCGGTATTGCTTTCGTTCTTGATCGTCCCAAGGCTGCGGGAGATCGTCGGCGCGGAGACAAGCTACTTTGTTATGATCATCTCCCTGTGGTCGATCGTTTTTGGCGGATTTGTTCTGATGTCGCGGTCAATCTCGAATGGAAGCCGCGCGCTCGAAGAAAGGCTTAAGGAAGCTTAGAGCTCAGAGCCCCGAGCAGCCTATTTTTTTGCGACCATTCGTTTCTTCGCATCGGCGATCCGATCCTCGAGATGCTCATCCTTCGCACCGAGCTTCTTTGCCACTTCGTAGGCCGCAGCAGCTTTGTCGACCTGACCGGCACCGTCGTAGGCCATTCCAAGAGCGAGTGCCCCTTCACCGGACGGCTGTTCCTGCTGAATCTGCTCGAGCAGCCTCACGGCCTCGTCGAACCGCTCCCGCATGATCAGAACGTTGGCAAGATTTGTTTGGACGGAGATCTGATTCGGATAGAGCTCCGTCGCGCGGCGCAGAGCTTCCTCGGCTTTCTCCCAGCGCTTCTGCATCGCGTAGACAGTGCCCAGATGAAAGAGCACCTCGTTAAAGCCCGGATCTTG
>CAYOAK010000230.1:0-5933 GCA_964401925.1 uncultured Bdellovibrionales bacterium
ACAAGAGCTTCGGGTAACGCTCAGCGCTCGGACACCCAGAAAGAGATCATCGGCTTACAGGATTTCCGCAAGTATCGGATTCTTCAGACGAAATCGCTTGCCCCGAGTGTCTTTCCGGCTGCGAACACCACCTCGCGGGACAACAGCGCCGGTGTTCCTTATCAGCCGGCGGTCGAGACCGGTGGAAACACGGGAGTGGACCCGACCGCGAACCAAAGGGTCGGCGGCTCCGACCCCGCAATACAGCAGCAATCGGTCGGCGGTGGAACACAGCGGCAGAATCTGAATTACGATCCGACTCCGTCGAGCGAGCAGCGTCTTATCGGCGGCGGTATGTCGGATCCGAATCTTCGGTAGCAGAGAGAAAGGAATAGATAGTGGCATCCGCGGGAACATTGGTAGGAGCAGCACTGCAGACCGCAGGGCAGTTCTATCAGTCGTACGCGATCGACTCGCTGCTCGGGCCTCTCAGGAACCTGCCGGTCGTTGTCTTTGTCATTGCGGTTGTCGCATCGCTTGCGGCGTTTGTCTTTCTCGGACAGCTTCGAGGCTGGCTGGCGTTTGTGATCGGCCCGGTCCTGTTTATGGCGATCATGATGAGCCGCTCTCAGGTGCCGAACGTGGAGTGGATCTATGGCACGAAACCTCAAGATCCCGGCGTCGTTACTGAGACCGTGAACGGTCTCGTGGGTGAGACACTTTACCGGCCGTACATCTCAAGCCTCTTCTACGGCTACGATAAAGTCGTAAGCGGCTTTGTTCGACAGACGGTAAGCGCTCTTCATCAGGTACGGACAAGCTCCGAGATGAGCATGATCGTGCGGCAGCAGTTGCTCGGTTTCATGATGTCTCCGGAGATCACTGACCCGGGCTTGAGTGAGCTGCTTCATCTCAGTCTCCTCGGCGAGTGCCGGACCATGGTGCAAGCCGGTCAAGAGATGGCGGACCCGAGAGTCCCAAAGGCTGAACGCTGTGAGTGGGCGAAAGGCTATCGAGAGATCGCGGCCCGGACTGCCTTTCACCTCACACCCAATGCCGCGAAGTACGTTGCAACGCTCTGGGTCGACGCAAACGCGCTCGCAACCGCTGTTGTTGTCGACCCAGTCTCAGTCGAGCTGGGAAAGATCGAAGCTCAACTGAGCGCCCCTACACCGACAGCCTCCTACACGTGCCCCCTCAATGGTTCCGGTGCAGCGGGGCCCGATCCGGATCTCGCGCCGAACCTCGCCATTGCGGCAGTTCGTCAGAATGTGGCCGTCAGGAACAACATTCTTGCGCAGGTGGGTGGTGCCACAAACGGAATGCCGAGAACGAGCAGTACCGTCGAGGCACTAGCGGACTATTATCAGAACCGGGACGACCAAATTAAACAACGCATCTCTGAGTTGAGCAGCGAGAGTTACACCTGTCACGGGATTTGGAACATCGTTTACGCCTCCTTGATCTACGAAGCTGTCATGACCACTGAGACGGTGCAGAATGAAGCGACCGAACGTGGCCTCGACAAAGCGAAGCTTGTCGCTGAACTATCCGCCTTTAACGGGGTCACGGGCATGCAGCAGCTGATGCGTGCGATTGCTCGACGCACACTGCGGCTGGAGTTTGCACAGGGCTCAACTTCGGCGCTGATCGGCGAGTACGCACGGCGCGGCACCGACGTCAATGGAATCGAGATCAACTCCAACAATACCTATGCGGCTCAGATCCGGCGCGACCAGAAAGACTCGGTTTGGCTCGGTCAGGCCTCTTTGATTCAGACTGCGTACATGCTCCCGTACTATCAAGGGTTACTGCTCTTCCTGCTTTCGCTCGCGTTCCCCTTCTTTGCGATGCTGCTCTTTGTTCCCAGCAAGTTCCAGGGTTTCCTCATCTGGTTCGCTCTTTGGTTCTGGGCAAAGAGCTGGGACATCGGCTACGCGATTATCGCGATGCTCGATGACATCTTGTATTCGTTGTTCGTCGTCCGAATGGATAGCGGCTATGTAACGTCGCGCACGACGCTCGATCTCGATTTCTCGATGGCTGTCTCAGCGCTGCGCGATCTGGATCCGACTTTCGATGTGGCGACTTATTACAGCATCATGTCGGTGTGCTTGCTTGCCGTGCCGATCGTGACCGCGCAATTCGTTGTAAGCGGCGCTTTTGGAATCGCGAGCATCATCCGGGCCTCGGTGGGCGACTCTGCCGCCAGGGCGCGTGGTCATGCGGCGGTCATGCGGTCGGAAAAGTTGTTTGGAGTCGGGGAGGTGGCGTCGCCCGTTGATCGCTTAGTGAACGGTGCGGCAAATCGAATTGGAAGTGCGTTCAACGTGAATGCAGATGCAGGTAGTCCAGCGATAGCGCCGACCGATCAGCCGGCACTGCCCCCTCCGACTGCGACGGCGTTCGGTCCGTTACGTCGCGATTCGGCACTACTCCCCGGCGCCCGTCCGCTTGTTCCACCGGCGCTCCGGCCTCGCTTACAGCCTCGTGCTGAAAGGTTCGACCTCACGATTGATGAGGATGAAGAGGATGATCCGTTGACACAGGCTCTGGAAGAGCAGCGGCCCGTGCGGCCCGCACTGCCGAGAGGAAATACTCGATTGCCGGAATAGTATCTTCCGGTGGCAGGAAGCCGATTCTGGACAAAAAAAACGCCGGCCCAAGAAGGTCCGGCGTTTGATGAAAACCGACTGCTGTCGATTAAGAGCTTTTCAGGCCGATTCGATTTGCGGCGTTCGAATCCTGCAGCGACGCCACCTGCACATTAGTGACCGCAGTGTTGTACCGCTTTGAGCCGAAAATCGTGTTGCCTTCGACTAGGCTGGTGGGCTCCAATGGTGCGCCTTTGTTCAACGACGGCGCGATGCCGAGAGCGGCTCGCAGATCGATTGACGGAATGGAAGCCGGCTTAATGGTTTGTTGCGGAGCAACCGCGGTCGAGGTTGAGGCCTCGATCTTCTTTTCCTGCTTCGAATCAAACGACGTGGTCATATCTAAAACCTATAGCCTGAAGGGAGATCCTACAGGCAGAACTGTTATGAACACTGATCACTGAAATTACCCCGGCGCTTCAAACTTTTCTTCGGAGTTCCTGTCGCCTCCTGTCAGGATCTGATCGGATGAGGGGTAAACGGCCGTTCGGGTTTTCGTGGGAGAGCCCTGAATCGTTGCCGGAGAAAGGCCGCGAATAGATCAGAAACCGACTGATTCGGCTAAGGCGCTAAAAATATTCACTAAAATCTCTGGATACTAGCTACTCCTGAAATTCGGTCCCGCATAACTCATATGGACGCGAGTAGCGCGAGTAGCATGGGATTAGAGCAACAACAGGTCAATTTCTTCTTGGGTTTGGATACCCCGTCGGTCGACCTGACCCAGCCCGAACCCGCCAGCCGTCTCTCTTACAACAACCTCTCTCTCCCCAGCCTCAACGGCGGTTCGGCGACAACGATCGCAAATATGCGGACGCCATCCGTTACCTCGGGCTCTCCCTCGTCGGTATCAAGCGGCAGGATGTCAGATGCGCAGTTTCAGCAGCAGATGATGGCCATGGCGGTGAAGCTGGACAACGCTCCACTGCCGACCGGCGTACAAAATAACGGAGTTAAAGCGGCACAGATCGTAAAACAGATCGCTGACATGACCAGCACCGCGGGTGAGGGGATGCAATACGGAGCGAAGCTCCTCAGCAAGCTCCCCGGGCAGCTCGGAAGCGGCGCGATGTCGAGCGCGGGACGGGTCGCCGGCGGCGCTGCCGGTGTTGTCGCTGGACCACTCGCCATCTGGGGCGAAATTTCAATGATCCAGAACGGCTACATGCCGGATACGAAGAAAGGCATAGCTGTTCACACGGCGGTAAACGCCGCTTCCGCGGCTGCTGTTCCGCTGGCGATCGCCGCATCGGTCAACGGTGCGTTGACGATGGTTCCCGCGTTAGCAACAAATATCGTTGCAGGTGCTGCCCTCAATTCGCTGCAAGCTCTGATGTTCGGACCCGTCGGGATCGCGATCGCCGTGGGACTTTTTGCGACCTCAATGATCATGAGCTACATGCGCGCGCGTGACTTCAAGAAGATGAGTGACACGGCCGCGATAGACATGGCCAACGTCGGTGCGCAGTACGTGTCGAACAGTGGCGAGAAAAACCTCGATCCGAAATTTCACAAGATCAATGAGATCTTTAATGGCGGCCTAAAGGCGATGGGCATCGACCCGAGTGACATGGGCACGGACAGCAAACGCTTCACCGCAGCCCAGCGGATGCAGATCCGGACTGTCATCGCCCAGAAGTACGGCATCCCCGAAGCAGCCACATCGATTAACGACCTGAAAGAGCTCGCCGTAGAGGCGGTGAAGCAAGCCCCCGCTCACCAGAAGCAAGAGGTCTTCGATCGATTCAAGGATATGATGACGAAGGTGATCGAGCCCGTCATCGGAAATCCGTTCCGGCAGGTCGAAGAGCGCGACAAGAACGGTCAAGTCAAGCTCAAGGACGGCAAACCCGTGATGATGATGGATCGTGGAAAGATGATGAAGGACAGCTCGACCATCAGCCAGTGGGACTGGTTCATGACCGGTCTTGAGGACATGGTGAAGAACAACAATCTTGGCGTTCAGTTTACCGGGCAGTACAAGGTCGGCAACCAACACACGAACAAGCATTAGCCGACCATCCCGCCGCCCCCCGCTGGTGCAACCCAACTTTTTTTTTGTAAGCCGGAACCAAATTCACCCCCTTGCTCGATTAGTCCAGTAGGAACGGGGGACAGGAGTGCCACGAGGTCGCAGATACATAGAGTCCGGAGCAGTGTACGAGATCTGCTTTAGGGCGAGGTCTAGCCTGCCCTTGGTTGCTTAGCCGATCATCCCGCCGCTGCTGCACCCCTCCGCCACCCCCCCGCTGGTGCAACCCAACTTTTTTTTGTAAGCCGGAACCAAATTCACCCCCTTGCTCGATTAGTCCAGTAGGAACGGGGGACAGGAGTGCCACGAGGTCGCAGATACATAGAGTCCGGAGCAGTGTACGAGATCTGCTTTAGGGCGAGGTCTAGCCTGCCCTTGGTTGCTCACTCGTTCGTCAATTTTGTACTTCAGTGCGTCTTAGCCCGGGTGCAACGTGACGATAAGGTAATTCTCTGTCACGACATCTGGAATGGGTCTCATCCTCACTTAATCGTCGTTTCTAAAGATGCCCAACAGGTGGTTAATTTCTATTCGGAGATTCAGAAGAAGGTGACGGACATTCTGAAACGCCTTCTTGGTCTATCCTTTCTTCAGCTTTGGGAGGGAAACGTCTCGGTCATAAAGATCGGAGATGTCGAGGCGGTAAAGGAACGTATCTCATACCTCTATGCGAACCCTGCACAGGATAACCTTGAAGACCGCATAGAGCAGTTCCCTGGACTTTCGAGCTGGAAGGACTTCCAGGAGTGTTTCAAAAGCATCGACGGGCACACCGTCGCGAAGTACCCTTGGCTCAGATTGCCCAGCATACCGGCGCTGTCTTCAAGCAACCCAAGCAAACGCGAAGGGCTTGAAATTATAAGGAGCCTTAAAACTTCGAACAAAGTTCTCCACGCACTGAAACGTCAGCCAAATGCGTGGATGCGCTGCTTCGGCATCCGAACCTCCCTCGAAGCAGCATCAATTAATGGCCAAATTGTAGAGCTGCTCCGAGCACGAGAGAGGAAGGCTCGCCTCGAGCGAATTCGAAAAGAGAAGTCGCCCATGGGCGCTACGCTTCTCATGCGTCAGCCTTTGCTTAAGCCTCACACTCCGAAGAAGCGCGATCGGAAGATCTATATCTTCACAACATTGTCGGAGATTAGAATCGATTTCATTGACCGCGTTGAGCGGTTCCGGCGGCGCTGCCGCAGATGCTACGAACGATGGCAACGGGGCGAATTCTCAGTGCCTTGGCCACCGGAAGCGTTTAAACCTCCCATGCCACC
>CAYOAK010000231.1:0-1345 GCA_964401925.1 uncultured Bdellovibrionales bacterium
TCGTAAGCGAGCGCGAAAGGGAGTTCAGCTCATCCACAGGCATCGTGATCGCGCGGGCGTTATCCTTCGCGTCAACTTGCTCCGAGAGCCGCACGCCGATCAGCTTTCTGCCGGCGATGTCATTTCCGGTGATGTAGTCACCCGCCATGATGCTGTTTGCAGATTCTTGGCCCTCGACCTCTTTCGGGTCGCGCACAGCGGACTTCGGCACGTAGCGCTCAGGGATCGATTTCCGATCCATCAGCGAACCGGTCAGCATCGTGCCGGCGCGTATGTCTTTCTTCGCGAGGACAACGGAAACTCGTTTGCCCGGGTCGTGCAGCTCAGCCTGAGTACTGAGGTAGTACTGGTTGAGCAACATCGCGACAGCCCCGAGGACAAGTGCGAGAAAGAGTTGTTTTGAAATCCCGAACATACGCAGCATCTCCAAGTCGGAGGACTCGGACGCGCTCGCCCAGTCCCCGCAATTTTGCAGCCCGGTCGGACCCAGTCCCCCGAGCATCAGCCCGCTCACTCATAGACAGAGCGTGAAGTAATATCAACGCCTTAAATCGCCCTGCAGGTTACCCAGACAGGATAAGGAAAACTAGGCCTGAATCTCCGGTGAAAGGCCCGATTTTTTGAGCTGACGGGCCTTTTTCGCTGCTTGATAGCTCTCCCAAAAGAGAACTCCGGCAAGCGGGAACATAATGAGGGCCACAACGACGGTGTAGATTGCGAGGAGTCCAACGAACATTAGGGGAACGGCCTTGAGACACAGTAATAGATTGGCCGGACATAACCCTGCACGGCTTTCGGCAGGGTCCTGAAGACCGGAATACAGACGAGCGCAACCACGACGATCAGGAAGATATATTCCGTCATCGCTTGCCCTCTTTCGCCCAGCGTCGGTTTAATCTTGCGAGCCATTACATCACCTCCGGCTGAGAGATCGCGACAGTGCCGACTGAAAGGGTCTCTTGACCATCGGGTGATCCGCTCAGCACCAACGAGAGCTCCTCAGCCCCCCGATTGAAAAGCATTACCATACTCTTCGATTCGCCGATTCCAGCGGGCAGCTCCGAACGAGACTCCCATCCGGCAGCCGGCAGAGTGTCGACAAAATACTGTCGGATCTGGTCAACCTCTCCAGGACAGATTCCGGATGACGTCACGCTCGGCCTGCCTAGGTCGGTCGTCGCGTAAACTCCGGCGAGGCGGAACTGAGGACATTGCGGAACTTTCGCCGCATCGGCGTTCGCCTCACCCGTTCCGCCCTCCACGTAGCTCGTCACTCCGAATAGGTTCATCCCGCCGCAAAGCTTTGAGCGCACCGCCGGCGGGCAATAGAATGCCACCGTTTGAT
>CAYOAK010000231.1:1355-5888 GCA_964401925.1 uncultured Bdellovibrionales bacterium
AGCGCTCCTTCGTGGCGCGATTGTAAGCGAAAGCAACTCCCCGTTGCGCGCTGGTCATACCGTTTGCCCAAAGTCCCCGCTTCTTCCAGATTTCGAGCTGCTCATTCAACAACTCCGTCACTGATGCAGCAGACACGAAACTTGCTGTCTCGGATTTAACCCCGCCGATTCGTGTGCCCTGACCCATCGGTGTCAGCTGCATGCTCGAGACCGGCAACAGGGATACGAATCTCTCCGTTCCACTGACTGCCTGACGCGCATAGGCCATCTCGACGTTGTTTCGCGAGAGACCGATGGTGATTCCCACAGCAAAAGAAAGCACGGTCACGACCGCCGTGAGCACGATCAGAAAACGCCGCTGGCTACTTCGCAGAACCGCCTCGGCACCTAATTCAACGGGCTCCAATGCAACCGAATTGGGCTTACTAATTGAATTCGGGGTTGGGTTCCGGATTATGGTCTCGCTGTTCATCAATATAATCCTGAAAATTTCGGCTGTTCTTCATCTTCTTATCGCCTTCCATCTCAACCGAGTGCGGATAAGCATCGGGCCGCGCCACCGGCCAGACAGGGAATTTCGGAAATATCGATCCGATGATCGGCAGCTCGGAGAGCGCGTTCATGAGATCGATCAACGGATTGTTGAAGATCAGATTCTTAATCTCCGCGATGAACGAACCGACCGGACGGAACGCGCTGACCAGATCGCTGAGCGCATCGAGGCCGATAAATCCGAGAATCGGATCAAAGAATGCATCCGGTGGTGTCGGGAAGAGCCAGAGTCCCATCACGCCCCGGCGGAGCACGCCTTCGTCCGTATCGTCATCAGTGGAATCAAACTCCCCGCCCTTTTCGCGGTACGGGCCGGTGTGTCCGGTTCGGCGTTCAATGTGCCAGGGATCGGTGTCGACGAGGACGTTCGCGGTCAACGTCGCCCCTGTTTTAAAGCGCTTCACGGCCGCGGGGAAAAGTCCGCCGGTAGAATCGTAGGTTACCGACACCTTCTTCACGGACTCGAACATCCGAGGTTGAACATCCCCGCCGTCGATTGAAAGCACCGCGCGCATCGTGCCGTTGAAGAACCCTTGAGCTCCCCGGCCGAATTTCGGCGGAACCGGAAGATACATCGGATTTAAGAGATACCCGTCCCCGATCACGGGAAGAATGTTCGCTGCATCGACGTGCAGGATGTCGGTGATCCCCTTTTCGGTATTGAACTCGGTGATCGAATTTCTGTTATTCGGATTCGAGGTTCCCGCGACAACAGACTCGGCAAGAATCGCGGCGATCGCTGCGGTGGAACCGATGTAGCGCAGGTCGGTGAGCATCCGGGTGATGCTGGAATTGGCGGAGTCCATCGCCGCATTGGCGCGGCCGGTGAGGATTTCCATCGGTGCGTCACCGAACTTGCTCTGAACTTCGTTCTTGAACATGCTGTAAAATCCCTCGGCAACAGTTCGTTCGAGCGTGCCTTGGATCGCCTCACCGGTCGGTTCACCCGCGTCTACGCGGTCGGCGAACTCCCTGAAGATGTCCTGAATATTTCGCTCCGTCGCCAGATAGACCGCGAGCTTCCGCTCCTGCGTCGCCGGACAATTCGAGGCAGCAAACTGCGTTGTTGCCGGCCGGTAATTATAATGCGTCATCACGGCGCGGGCGCCCGTGCAGAATTTCTCGCCGAATCCGCCGGCGCGAAGGCGCCGCTCGAGGGCGTTATCAAGCTCGGGCAGCGGAGAGGGCGGCACTTCGAGTTGAGCGTCTCGCGGATTGCTCACGTCCCAAGAGACGGTGCGCTGACTGGCATAAGCGGTGGAGCCGAAAAACGCCGGCTCCTCTGCCGGAGTGGAGTCACCGAGCTTTCCAAAGAGTGCGGGGAGCAGATCCTCAGTGCTCTTCTTTTCGTCGCTCCGCTGCGGATTTATTCCGCTGACGAGAGCGGGACGCCGAAACGTTTCGGCATTGTCGTCCAGGAGTGAGAGCGCCGGTGGATTCCCGCTGTCGTAATAAGCCTTCGGCACCCAAGTTTGTTCGAACGCGAGGTAACGCGCCTCTTGTTGCGCCCAGAATTGATAAAGGTTGAGCCGGAAGAAATAGAGACTTCCCGACACCATGATCATCAGGATGGTCAGGATGAATACAAACTCCACCATCGCTTGACCCATTTGGGGCGCTTGACCCGCCTGACCAAGGTTCGTGCGCCCGCGGGAGGATGAGAGATCAGCGCGCTTCATTAGTGCACCACCTTAATCGGCGCGCCCATTGAAGTGATGAACGGGAGCACACGCTTCAACATGACGGGTGTATCTTCCTTTTCAATCGGTGCGAGGCGGGGAACCCAGTGCGGGTTGAACATGCTCGCCTTCTCCTCGGGACGCTTCGGATTGCGGAGATAATAGACCTGAGCGCGCGAGAGCACAGTGATCGGATAATCATTCCCGATGCTGAGACCTTTGAGACCTGGAATCCTGTTCGCGGGCTTCACTCCGACAACACCGATCGACGGACCGACAATCTTGTTGTCCGTCGGGCCCGCGCTCGTTCCGGAAGGACGGGCCTGCGCGCCATCATCGGGATAGGTCCAGTTTGCGAAGCCAAGGTTGTCTAGATCGACCTGCCAGTCATACTTCGGAACTCCCTTCTCAGTGCCTTTGTCGAAGAGATTTGCGATGTACTCGACCCCTTCAGCCATACAGACGACCGGAGGAATAACCTCCCAAGTACATACCGGTTCGTTTCCATCGAAGGTTCCATCCCAGTGATCATCATCGAAGAGGGGTGGCGTGTCGATCGGAACCGGAAGCATGATTCTCGCCTGCATGATGTTCATATCATTCAGTTTGCAGCCGGCGGTCATTAAGCATTCGATCATTCTCCCGGGGTCGAACGTATCGATCTCTTCGATAGCGAAGGATTTATTCGCCTCATTTCCGATATCGTTCTTCTTCTCGCCGCTCGTGTGTCCGTTGTCTCCGATCAGATCGGCGAGATCGCTCACACCAGGAATCCCTTCAATCTGGAACCGGAGCCCGAAGAAATTAACCTCTCGCATGCGCTGCCGAGCGATGAACGGGACGTGAGTTTCGTCGTGCTTGTTCTCGTAGCCGTCTCGCATGGCAGCGCCGAGAGTGATCGACACATCCGCATTGCAATCGCAGAACAAAAGACAAGCGATGTTACAGGCAACTTCGATCACGGTCTCTGCTGCGTCCGTCACACCGCTCGCCAGGTTCCCTGTGTTGAAGTTCCGGAGTTTGTCCTCGTCCCCTTCGCGGGTGCGGCCGGCGGTGAAATTGTCGAGAGAGGCTTCTGTCACAGCCGCAAGATAGAGCGGATTGTCGTTATCGTCGGGATTGCCGAACATCTTGTTGAAGCTCTGATTCAGCATCTTCGCCGGGTTATCCCGCACATCCGGGTCACGAATGACGAAATCCACAGCTCGCGCGAGCTCGTCGTAGCTCATCGCCTCGCTTCCGAGCCCAAGCACAGATGTGGTGAGGAGGTTCGGATTCATCTCCTTTCCAATCCCCGAGATGACGTCGTGCCGGGCTGACTGCGTCGCAGCATAGAGGATCCCCTCCAACATCGTGAGGACATCCTTGTTAAACATCTCGAGATACTGGTTCAGGTCCTTATTGTCCTGGGCAAACATGTCATCGAGCGTGTGGTTAATCGCATGCAGCGGCTTGTGCACGTAATCACGTAGAGCATCGGCCGCCTGATCGACCTGAGGCGCGAATGCAGTGGTCAAAGGAAAGACAAAGAGGATCGCCGAGATCTCGTAAAGCAATGCCGTAACTACGGCGAGTCCGTGATCATCGGCGTCCATCACCGCCCAGAGAGCTGTGTTGAAAGCCATGTTGTTGTAATTCGCAACCATCGCGCGGTTAATGTACGCGCTGAGATTCATATAGCGGGACTCCATAACCGCCGCCGAGTAGGCCGCGGAATCCGCTGTATCTTGGGCGTGAATCTTTTCGGCGATCACGATGCCGACGTTTGCCACGGTGACACAGACCAGTGTCAGCCCGATGACGACGAACAGGCCTATCACTAGGACCTGTCCCCGCTCCTTTGTTTTTCGCACACGCTCTTCAACGCGCATGGGCGGGAGGTTAGAAGATGGAAAGTCAGAATGCTAGTGAGACCTTGCATTCGTACGAAAAAATGCCTTCCTGGGACCGCGGACGTCCCCGTCCGTCTACAAGTAGCTGCAGAAGAACAGAATTCGATCACTGCTCGAATGCATGAACCGGCAAGCGGACGGGGACGTCCGCGGTCCCAGTTAGCTCTAACTAGCTACAGACTTTGCCTTCCTGAAAGCAGTGGTAGGCCGCTTTCATCTGGGCAACCCGGCGGACATATGCCTGGGTCTCTGAATAGGGCGGCACCGTCCCGTAGTCGTCGACGGTTCCTTCGCCTGCGTTGTAAGCGGCGACCGCCATCCGCTCGTTGCCACGGTAACGGTTAAGGAGCCATTTCAGGTACTTCGTCCCGGCCTTTACGTTCTGTTCGGGCACATAGGCGTTCCAAACA
>CAYOAK010000232.1:0-5850 GCA_964401925.1 uncultured Bdellovibrionales bacterium
GTTGCGTCGGCTGGGCCGCCGCAACATTCCGAAATCCGCTTAAAATGGCCAGAGTTGTCTGACCAACCGCGTTCCCCACCCAAGCTGGGTTACATCTCCGACGACTCCCTTTCCGTAGAAGTCAATTCTCATGTTCGCAATCCGTGCGGAGTCAATCTGGTTCAACGAATCGATATCGCGAAGCCGCGCGAGACCGCTCACCACCATCACTTCCTCTTCATGATCGACGGCTACGATCTTCGTTCCTTCGAGACGGAGCAGCCCATTCGGTAGAACTTCGAGCACCATCGCCGACAACTTTCCACGCAATGACCCTTGCCGCCGCGTTTGACCCGTTCCCTGATAGATCGAGTTCGTCTGTGCATTGATTATATTCTCCTCGTCGAGCCCCGGATTGTTCGCATTCCAGGTCGGAGTGTTCTCGCCCGTCCCAGGTCCGAGGAAGCTGAAGAGATTCTCGAGAGCTACCAGCAAAGTGAACCGGCTCTGCGAGTCAGTCTGCGTCTTCTTCTGTCCTTCAACGCTTTCGTTGATGACAATCGTCACGACATCCATCGGCTGAAACGCCCGCAGGTCGCGGAAGAGAGAGTTCTGCTGCGACTCATCCGGCCAGAGCGACGGGTTCGCTGTCATCTGGCCCATGTAATACGGCGACGAGCTGCCGACCGGCGGCGCGGGCAACGTCGCTTTCAGCGCGGCGAACTCATTTTGCAGCAGGCGGCTGCTTTCAGTTTCCGGAAGCGTGATGGACTTCTTCAGTGAAAGTCCCTTCTCCGTGTAGCGGTTATCGCTCTGTTCGAGAGTCTTCAGGCTCGTCGCACCAGCCGGTGCCGCTTGAGCTCCGTCATGGAGCGCTCCTCGAGCCTCCCGCTCCTGCGATCTTTCCTGCTGCTTAGCTTCAAGCTCAGCACGCTCGTGCTCCTCCTGGCGCTTCTGCGCGATTTCGAAGAACGAGTAGTCCTTGGCGACTCCGTCTTTAACGGCGTGTGTATACTCGACGGCCGGCACTACCCGGACGCCTTTGTCCGGGTAGCAGCCGCTTGCCGCGAGCAGGCACAACGAGCCACCCATAACGCGCAGGAGCGAGGCGTTCATTACCGTGCCATTTCTTCCACTCTTCAGTTGCATGCGACTGCTTCCTCTGCGTTCTTCACTCTTCCCATCACAATCTTCTTCGAGAGCTCGTTCCGGATCGTAATCCGCGAGCCCTCAAAACCGTCTTCAAGCGCGATTCCAGTCGCCGTCGCCCGGAGCAGGCCCCGGTCGTAGGTCACGACGATCCGTTTCCCCTTCGCGATGACCGGCGGAATATCTACTTCGCTCTTCCGGACGACCTCTCCGGCAGAGATCTTCGCTTTCGCACGCATCCCGAAGAGGTCCTTCGCGTTCGAGACCGTATCAGTCGGATGTTGCGCGAGATTGATTCGCACTAATTGCAGATCTTCCGGATTAATCAGCGCGCCCCGGTCGATGTCCCGGTTCACGACCGGAATCTCCCGCCAGTCGTCGGCGATTGCCGTAGCGAGGAATCTCGCAGCCGGCTTTTCATCGACGAGAATCTCGGCCCGCAGCGGAATCTTTCCGGACATCGGCTCGCCAAGAATTTCGACCTTCACGACGGTGCTGCCGATCGGCACAATCTGCGTGCTCGCCCAGTCTACGTCGCGCACCTGGATATCTGCGGTCTTCCGCTCCCAGATCCGCGCCTTCACTTCGGCGAGAACCTCGTCCTTGGTCACCGACCGTCCGTCCCGCTCGACCGTAATCGAGCGCGGAATCGCGTAGCCGATCTGCTCTTTCGGGAAGCCGGCCTCCTCGATTCGAGCGAGTATCGTCGCTCCGAGAATATTCACGCGGGTCTTCGGCGCGGGTGAATCTGCGATCTTCAAGCTCTTCAGGCTCTGCAGAAGGACATCGAACTCCTTCTCGGTCGCCCCGAACTTCGAGATCTCACCCAGCGTGATCTGCTCCCCGCGGACGACCGCTTCGGGCCGCACCATGAAGGACACACGCCGATAGAGCTCGGCCGCCGCGGCCTCGCTGACCAGAATAACGACGAGGAGAGAGACCGCTGTTAAGCCGTCCCGGAGACATCTTCCCAAGGAGATCATCCTTAATCCGTTCATCATCTTGTCGAACCTCATTCTCAACTCCCCATCTACGCTTCTTTTCAACTACCGCTTCAGATTCACTGCCTGTGAGAGCAACTGATCTGCGGTTTGAATGACTTTTGAATTCGCTTCGTATGCGCGCTGGCCGGTGACCATGCCGACGATCTCTTCGACCACGCTGACGTTCGCGTTCTCGAGGAATCCCTGGCGGAGAGTCGCAAAGCCGTTCTCACCGGGGTTTCCGAGCTGCGCAGCGCCCGACGCCTCAGTTTCTTCGAACAGATTCTGTCCGCGTGCCTTTAGGCCGCCTTGGTTCTGGAACCGAGCGATCTGGAACCGGCCGGCCTGAGTCTGCGCCGTTTGGTTCGGAAGCTTCACGGATACCGTTCCGTCTTCAGCAACAGTGATGCCGACCGCTTGTTGATCGATCGTCATCGCCGGCTGAACAACGTAGCCGTCGGAGGTCACAATCTGTCCCTGCTCGTTCAGTTTCAGCGCGCCTGCACGGGTGTAGAGCAGCTGTCCGTTCGGATTCTGTACCTGGAAGTAGCCGTCCCCTTCAAGCGCGATGTCGAGAGGATTCCCCGTCGATTGGAAATCGCCCGTGGCAAATACGCGTTGTACAGCCGCCGGCCGCACCCCGAGACCGATCTGAATTCCTGTAGGGCCCGTCCCCTGCTGGCCCTGCTGCACGCCGGGCTCCTGCAGGGTCTGATAGATCAGATCCTGGAAGTCGGCGCGGCTCTTCTTGAAGCCGGTCGTGTTCACGTTCGCCAAGTTGTTCGCGATCACGTCGAGATTGAGCTGTTGAGCGGTCATCCCTGTCGCTGCTGTGTAGAGACTTCTGATCATCGGTTTCCCCTTTGTGTTAACCTGTCGTTCTCGCCGTCCTGATTGCGCGCTCATTGAGCTCGTCAATCGTCTTCGCAACTTTTGTGTATGCTTCGAACGCCTTCGACGAAGTGATCATGTCGACCATCCCCTCGACAACGGGCACGTTCGGCATCTCGACTGATTCCGCGGCGAGATACGGATTCTCAACTGCTTCCGCGTTCCCGCTTGCAAGCTTGAACCGGGTTGCACCGACGCGCTCGAGGCTGTTCAGGTTCGGCACCTCGACAACTCGAACTCTGCCGACCGTTTGCCCGTTCACGGTGATCGTTCCGTTCGGGCTTATCTTGGCGGGGCCTTGAGGCAGCGTAATCGGTCCGCCGTCGCCGGAAACGGGAAGCCCGTCTGCGGTAACAAGCGTTCCGTCGGCGGTCTTTGAGAAGTTTCCTGCCCGAGTGAGCAGATCCCCCTGAGGTGTGTTCACCGTAAAAAAGTATTTCGGATTGGAGATCGCTACGTGGAGCGGGTCACCGGTGTACTGAATCGGCCCGACCGTGAAGTCTGTCGAAGAGCCCGTTACGACAACTCCCGGTGTCCGTTCGAAGTCCCCGCGGTGCCGCTCGTTCTTCGGAAAGCGCGCCGAAAGAGTATCTGTGAACTCTTGCTGACGAGTGATCAGGCGCTCGGCTTTATAGCCGACGGTGCTGACGTTCGCGATATTGTTCGCGTTCACGTCGAGCTGCTTTGCTGCGAGGAGTCCCCCGGAGCTTGCTGTGAAAAGTCCTCTATCCATCGATCTCTAGTCCCGTTTCAATTAAGGGCCGGTCCGCTTAAAGGAATGTGGTCTCCCGTCGAATCTCGAGTTCCGACTCTTCGAGCAGACCGGCGAGCTCGTCGGTCCACTGATCACGCTGAGCCGTTTGCGCAACACGCTTCGCTCGAGAGTAAGTTGCCGGCGCTACCGCCGGTGCCGCTTCTTCGGCGACCTCCTCGCGCAGAGTGACGTCCGGCAGCATCGCCGCGTCACGCTGAACCATCGAGTCGATCATCCGCACTTCTTCGATCGGAAGTCCGACTTTGCGTGCGACTACATGAATCTCTTTCCCGCCTTCGAGCAGACGGCGTGCAACTTTGTAAGCGGCCGGATCAGTCGGATCCCCCATCGATGCGCGGCGTGCCGGCTGCTCATCGAGGAAGATCTCGATTCGGCGTGCGAGCTGTGAATCCTGCAGCGAGCCCGGCTCAATCGGCGGCTTCGCAGGGCGCTGAACTGGCGGCTCTTCCTTCCGCTTCTCCGGTTCCGGACGGGCAGCTGCTGCCCGGCGCTGCTGCTCTTGATTCTTTACCGCTGCACGGGTCGGCCGGGGTGCTTCTGCTGCGCGCCGCTCCCAGGACGCGTTCGGAAGCTGTTCTCCGGAGTTCGTTGTCGCTTCAAGACGTTGAAGAACACCTTCGATCTCCTGCTTTCGCTTTAGCAGAGTGCGATCGAGGTTCGAGCCGGCGGCCGTTGCCTCTCCGATAAGCTCGCGCAGAGTCTCCTGCAGCGCTGCAAGCTCCATCGCCCAGCGGCGTGTCCGTGTTTCGCTCTTGTCCTTGTTACCAAAGAGGGCGTACCCGCATGTGAAGGTAACGAACAGGACAAAGCCTGTGTCGATCATCTGTCCGGCGTTCACCATAACCAAATCCCTTTTCCCGGCTCCCTCTGTAGAGCCAAAACCTCAACCAACCACAGCCGAAGGACCTGCCGGTTCCCCAACCCAGGAACCCAAACCCCAAACTCGAAACCTCTAGAAACCTTGTCACCGGCGTCAGAACTTTGGCGGATTGGGGACGTAACTCCCGGAAATCCCTCAGGCTCTGAACGACTACGGGTAATAAGTGCAAATGCAGGGCCAAGATTCGCCAAACTGGAATTTTCTCATCAAGTTCCCGGGCACCATCGTCCGATAGCTCAGTACGAGATTCTCTTACTCAATTACTGAGGCGTTTATGGTTGGGTTACTCATTGCGGACGATCATGCAGTCCTCCGCCAAGGTCTAAAAAGCATTCTTGAGCAAAACGAGGGCTGGAAAGTCATCGGTGAGGCGGCAGACGGCCTCGAAGCGGTGAAGCTCACCGAATCGCTCTCCCCTCAGGTATTAATCGTCGATCTCTCCATGCCGAATCTCGGCGGAGTAGAGACCATCGCCAGGCTCCGGCGTCAGAAGGACGCACCTGCGATCGTCGTTCTCTCCGCAAAAGAGGATGAATTCTCAGTCCAGGACGCGATGCACGCTGGTGCCTCAGCGTATGTTTCGAAGAGCTCCGGCTCTGAAGAGCTGCAGTTCGCCATCCGCGCTGTATTGAAAGGCCAGACCTATCTCAGCCCCAGCGTCTGCGGCGCGTATCTCCGCTCCGAAAGCGGCGCAACCTCACCGCTCCAGGAGCTCTCAAGCCGGGAACGCGAAGTTCTGAAGCTCATCGCCGAAGGAAAGCCGAACCGCGATATCGCGAAGATGCTTCACATCTCGCCGCGCACAGTAGACAGCCACCGGGCAAACATCCTGAAAAAATTGGGTGTGAACTCGAACGCTGAGCTCGCGCAGGTCGCATTGAAATACGGCGTCGTCGAGAACTAGAGCGACCCGCTTAAGCCGATTCCACATCGAAACGCGCAGACTTTGTGCTGGGCATATACGGTTTCAGCCGCATTCCCGCTGTCACAAGTAGCTCATGACCGCCAACCGTTGCCTTCTGATGCTCGAGTTTGTGCACACTCATCGTGACGCTGCCGTTCGAGTTAGAAACAGCTCCGCCGTCGGTACGCGCCGCGGCGACAACTCTCAGCTGATGGCTGAAATTTTCCCCTGAACGATCGGGTTGAACCGATTGGCTTACCACGGCGATCTCGTCACCCTCGACGGCGCG